>DASTYU010000150.1:0-23780 GCA_035764655.1 Candidatus Limnocylindrales bacterium | reverse complement strand
GGGCGCGTCGTGGGGGCAACGAGGTAGACGACGGCGAGGCCCGCCTCCGCCGCCACGGCTTCGAAGGGGCCGCCCTCGTCCGGCGTCATGTCGGCCACGATCACGCCGGAGACACCAGCGCCCGCCAGCCGCCGAGCCCGTTCCCGCCCGTCCCCGCCACCGATCAGCTGGTTTGCATAGCCCATGGCGACGAGCGGGACATCGGGGCGCGCAGCGGCGATGCGCCGGACGAGCGCGATCGAACCGTCGAGGGTCGATCCGGCGCGAAGCGCCACCTGGCTCGCTCGCTGGAGGGTCGTGCCGTCGGCCAGCGGGTCGGAGTACGGCAGGCCGATCTCCAGGATGTCGGCGCCCGCATCGATCGCCGCGACCGCGAGCTCGAGCGATGTGTCGGCGTCCGGGTAGCCGGCGACCACGTACGGGATCAGCGCCGCGCGCCCGTCGGTGGCGGCGTTGTCGAACGCGGCGGCAATCCTGCGGCCGCCGCTCGTGTCGTTGGTGCGGGCGGCCGCGTCGGCGACTGTCACGCGGCCGGCCACGGCTCGACGTCGGCGAAGCGTTCGAGCGCAGCGAGGTCCTTGTCACCGCGCCCCGAGAAGCCGAGCAGGACCAGCACGTCGTCACCGAAGCCGCCGGCCAGCCCGTCGATGCCGGCGAGCACCTTGGGCAGCGCCGCGATCGCGTGGGCGGTTTCGAGCGCGGGCAGGATCCCCTCCGTCCGCGTGGTGGTCCGCATTGCGGCCACGGCCTCGCGGTCCGTCGCGGCAGCGACCTCGATGCGGCCCGCTTCGGCCAGCGCCGCGAGCTGCGGTCCGATCCCCGGGTAGTCCAGCCCGGCCGAGGCCGAGTGCGCCTCGATCACCTGGCCGTCGCCATCCTGGAGCATCAGCGAGCGCGAACCGTGGAGGATCCCGGTCGTCCCGCCGAGGATCGCGGCGGCATGGCGTTCCGTGTCGAGGCCATCGCCCGCCGCCTCGGCGACGGCAAGCCGGACCGCCGGCTCACCGATGAACCGCGACAGCAGACCGATCGCGTTCGAGCCTCCTCCGACGCACGCGATCGCCAGATCCGGCAACCGCCCCTCGGCCGTGGCAAGTTGGGCGGCGGCCTCGTCGCCGATGCGCCGCTGCAGATCCCGCACGATCGTCGGGTACGGGTGCGGGCCCATTGCGGAGCCGAGCACGTAGTGCGTCGTCTCGACGTTGGTGACCCAGTCGCGCATTGCCTCGTTGACCGCATCCTTGAGCGTGGCCGTGCCGGATGTCACGGAGCGAACCTCCGCACCGAGCGCGTGCATCCGGAGCACGTTCGGACCCTGGCGCTCGATGTCCTCGGCGCCCATGTACACGACGCACGGCAGCTCGAGCAGGGCGCAGGCCGTGGCGGTGGCCACGCCATGCTGGCCGGCCCCGGTCTCGGCGATGACCCGGGTCTTGCCGAGGCGACGGGTGAGCAGCGCCTGGCCGAGGGCGTTGTTGATCTTGTGGGCGCCGGTGTGCGCGAGGTCCTCGCGCTTGAGGTACAGGCGCACGGACGGCGACACCCCGTTGGACAGGCGCTCAGTCTCCGCCTCGACGGCCCGCGCCAGCCGGTCCGCGCGGTACAGCGCGGTCGGCCGACCGGCATATCGGGCAAGCAGCTCGCGCAGGTCCGCCCAGAACAGGGGGTCGTCGCGGAGCGCGAAGTAGGCCGTCTCGAGCTGCTCGAGGGCGGCCATGAGCGTTTCGGGCACGTAGCGGCCCCCGAAGTCGCGTTCCATTCCCCAGCGGCCCGCGGCGTCCGCCTCCAGCAGCGAGCTGTGGACCGCTGTTGGGCCGGACGGGATGTTCGGTCGGTCGTCGCGCGCGGACTTGGCACGCTTGACGAAGAGGGCCACCAGGAACGGGTCCTTGCGCGGCTGCTCCCCGGGGACCCGCGCCAATTCGACGCCCGTGGCGACGTCCACGCCGGTGGCCGGGATCGAACGAAGCGCGTCGGCGACATTGGCCGGGTTCAGCCCGCCGGCGAGTGTCGTCGCGACCTCGCGCGCGATAGCGGCGGCGCCGGCGACCGAGGCGCGCTGTCCGCTGCCGCCACGGACGGTGGGTGACGCGGCATCGACCAGGATCCGCGCTGCGCCGCCGGTGACGAGGCCCCGCGCAGCGTCGATCGCGCGTGTCGCGGCGGACCCCGCCGGGTCCTCGGTCGGAACGCGGACCACCTGCCACAGCGGTCGAGGCAGCGACTCCGCGGGACGGTCCCCCGTCCACTGGATCGCATCGGGATCGACCGCGGCCACGATCGAGCTGACCTCTTCCGGGCTCGGTTCGTCGACCACCGCGACGAGCCGGGGACGCCGTTCAGGCGGCGCCGTGCGTCGGACCAGCCTCGCCAGCTCGGAGCCCTCGCTCAGCGACAGGCAGCGCGGCGATGCCGGCGCGAAGTTGAGGCCGAGCGCATCGGCGCCGGAGCGGACGGCGGCCAGCACGCCGTCAGCGTCGGTGACGCCGCAGATCTTGACGAAGGCGCGGCGTGCCACGTTCGCCGGGTCGTCGGGCGCGCGGCCCGCAGCGACCAACGCGCGGATCGCCGCGACCGCGTCCGGCGAGCGCATCAGGGCCTCGCCGACGAGCGCCCCGTCGAACCCCAGCGCCCGCCAGCGCGCGACGATGGCTGCGTCCTTGACCCCCGACTCGGCGATGACGAGGCGGTCGTCCGGGACGAGCGCGCGAAGACGATCCGCTCGCGTCGGGTCCACCTCCAGCGTTCGCAGATCGCGGTTGTTGAGGCCGATCAGCCGGGCATCGGTCGCGAGGGCCGAGCGAAGCTCGCGCTCGTCGTGCGCCTCGACGAGCGGCTCGAGCCCGATCGCGAACGCCCGTTCGACCAGCCGGGCGAGCGCCTTGGGCGGGTGCAGCACGGCGAGGAGGAGGACGAGGTCCGCTCCTGCGGAGCGGAGCATCGGCAGCTGGATATCCTCGACGACGAATTCCTTGGCGAGCACCGGGATCGAGACGGCGCCCCGAATGGCTCGCAGATCGTCGAGCGAGCCACCGAACCAGTGCGGCTCGCACAGCACGGAGATCGCGGCCGCGCCGCCGGCCTCGTACGCGCGGGCGCGAGCCACGATGTCCTCGGCGCCCGATGCGATGCGCCCGGCCGACGGCGACGCGCGCTTGATCTCGGCGATCAGGTGCAAGCCCGGCGCAGCCAGGCGCTCCGCGACGGGCCGCGGCGCCGGCGACGCCAGGGCGAGCTCGATCTGCGCCCCGAGCGACGTTGCCTCGACCTCGCCGAGCACGTCACGACGGCGCCGTTCGGCGATGTCGTGGACAACGCCCTGCCGGACGGCGCGAGCGGATCGTCTGCGCGGTGCCGCGGCGATCGTCACGCCGGCGCTCCCTCGGGGGCAGCGGTCACTGCGGCGTCGGCCGCCTGGCGCTGCTCGCGCAGCCGCTCGAGCAGCTCGGTCGCAAGGCCGGCATCGATGGTCAGGGCGGCCCGGTCGACGCCCTCGCCGAGGCTGTCGACCGCGCCCGCCACCAACAGGGCAGCACCGGCATTGAGCGTCACGACATCACGGCGCACGCCGGGCTCGCCGTTGAGGATCGTCTCGACGATCCGGGCGTTCTCCTCGGGCGTCCCGCCGGCCAGCCGCGCGGTCGCCGCCGAGCGAAGGCCGACGGACAACGGGTCGACCGTCGAGCGATCGATGCCGTCGGGTGTGACGTCGTACAGCACGCCCGACCCATCGAGCGGCAGCTCGTCGACGCCGTCGCCGTGGACGACGAACGTGCGCTCGGTTCCGAGCAATCGGGCCACTTCGGCGATCCGCGGAGCGACCGCCGGATCGGCGACGCCCAGCAGCTGTCGGGACGTGCCGGCCGGGTTCGTCAGCGGGCCAAGCAGATTGAACGCGGTCCTGACGCCGATCTCCCGTCGGGTCGGGCCGGCGTGCTTCATCGCGGGATGGAATAGCGGCGCGAAGAGGAACGCAAAGCCGAGCTCATGGAGCGACGCCGAGGCCGACGCGGCATCGTGATCGATGCGGACGCCGAGGGCGTCAAGCACGTCCGCCGAACCGGCACGCGACGTGATCGCGCGGTTGCCGTGCTTGGCGACCGGCACGCCGGACGCCGCGACGACCAGCGACGCGGTCGTGGAGATGTTCAGCGTGCCGCTGCCGTCGCCGCCGGTGCCGACGACGTCGATCGCCCCGGGCGGCGCATCGACCCGCGTCACCCGCTCGCGCATCGCCGCGCCGAAGCCGGCCAGCTCATCGACCGTCTCCCCGCGCATCCGAAGGCCCATCAGCAGTGCCGCCAGCTGTGCCGGAGTCGCATCCCCGTCCATCACCGCGCCCATGGCCTGGCGGGCCTCCTCCATCGTGAGCGTGCCGCCCTCGACGCACTTCGCAATGGCCATGCGAACCAGCTCGCTCATCGGGCCGCCTCCATGCTCGGGGTGGGGACGGGCTCGTCGTCGGCCAAACCAGCCGTCGCGAACGAACCCGTAGCCGCGTCGAGCCGGCCCGCCTCCCCTTCGCCCGCCTGGCGGAGGAAGTTGGCGAGCAGATGCGGACCCTGCGGCGTCAGCACGGATTCGGGGTGGAACTGCACGCCCTCGAGCGGCAGCGCAACGTGCCGGATACCCATCACGACGCGATCGACTTCGCTCATCGCGGTGACGCGTAACTCCGGCGGGAGGGTCGCCGGATCGACGGCCAGCGAGTGGTAGCGCGCGGCCATGAAGGCGGGCGGCATGCCCTCGAGCAGACCCGCGCCGTCGTGCGTGATCTCGGTCGCCTCGCCGTGAACGAGCGTCGGTGCGCGGACAATCTCCGCCCCGAACGCTGCTGCCATCGACTGCATGCCGAGGCACACGCCGAGCAGCGGGATCCCGCGGTCAGCCGCGACCTTGATCGTGTCGACGCTCACCCCCGCATCGTCCGGGTCGCCCGGACCGGGCGAGATCACGATCCCGTGGAGGGCCTCGCCGGGGTCGTCGGCCAGCGCTTCGACGCCGGCCCGGTCGATGGCGTCGTTGCGAACGACACGGACCTCGGCACCGGCCGCCTGGAGGGCCTGCACCAGGTTGAACGTGAAGCTGTCGTAGTTGTCGACGACGAGGATCACGGCTTCGTTCCCACCGGAGCGGCCGGCGCTTCGGGAATGCCCGCCGCCAGCTCGAACGCGCGACGCAGGGCCGCGGCCTTGTGCTCGGTTTCCTCGAACTCCTTCTCGGGCACGCTCCCCGCGACGATCCCACCACCCGAGTGGATGTGCGCGTAGCCGTCCTTGAGGACCGCGCTGCGGATGGTGATCGCCGTGTCCAGGTTGCCGTCGTAGCCGAGGTAGCCGACGGCGCCGCCGTACAGCCCCCGGCGCTCGCCTTCGGCGGCGGCAATCAGCTGCATGGCGCGCACTTTCGGGGCGCCGGACAGCGTGCCGGCCGGGAACACGGCACGCAATGCATCGAGCGCGTCGAGGTCCGGCCGCAGCCGCCCCTCCACGTGCGACACGAGGTGCAACACGTGGCTGTACTTCTCGACCTCCATGTACCGGCTGACCGTGACCGTGCCGGCTCGCGACACGCGCCCGAGATCGTTGCGTCCGAGATCGACCAGCATCACGTGCTCGGCGCGCTCCTTCGGGTCGCGCTGGAGCTGTTCGGCGAGCAGCGCGTCCTCGCGGCCGTCCACGCCGCGCGGGCGGGTCCCGGCGATCGGGTGCGTGGTGATCTTGTCGCGTTCGACCTGCAGCAGCAGCTCCGGCGACGCTCCGACGACCTCGAACGACGGCGTCCGCACGAAGAACAGGTACGGACTGGGATTCACCCTGCGCAGCGCCCGGTACAGGGCGATGCCGTCGAGCTGGGCGCCCGTGGCGATGTCCGCTGGCAGCGGGAACGACTGGCGTCGCGCGAGCACCACCTGGATCGCCTCGCCGGCGGCGATCGCCTCCTTGGCGACCTCGACCGCGTGGATGTGCGCCTCGCGCCCGAGACTGGTTTCGATCGCAAGACCCGGTGGTGCGCCCGCCCCGTTGCCGCCGGCGCGACCAGCCGCGCCGTTGAGCTCCGCCGCGCTGGGCCGGGCGGTTCGCTCGAGCGCCTCGAAGATTGCCGCTTCCGCGATCCGATAGCGGCCCTCGAGGTCCGGCCTGTCCGTGTGCAGCGAGGCGATCGCCGAAATGGTGTGGGTCAGGTGGTCGAAGACGATGACGAGGTCGGTTTCGATGAAGGCGGCGGTGGGCGCACCGACGGGATCGCGCTCGGGCAGCGGCACGGCCGGTTCGAAGATCGACACCGCGTCGTAGGCGAGCGCCCCCACGGCACCACCGGTGAAGCGGGGCATGCCCTCGGTCGGGGCGACCCGGCGGCGCGGCACGAACTGGCGAATGGCCTCGAGCGGGTCCGGAGCGGGCGCGACATCGATGGCCAGCTCCGGGTGGTAGACCGGCACGTCGACGGGTCGAGTCTGGGTCGAGGCCGCGCCGTCACGGACCTCCAGCAGTCGTCGCGGCCCGATGCCGAGGAAGGAGTACCGCCCGAGTCGCTCGCCACCTTCGACGGACTCCAGCAGGTACGCCGGTCCGCCGTCGTCGAGGCGCAGGAAGGCACCGATCGGCGTCTCGAGGTCGGCCGGGCGCGTGGCGCGCAGGAGGATCGTGTCCGTGTTCGGCGCGAGACGTTGCGCCTCCGAGAGGCTGAGCGGCTGATCGGTGGTCATCGGGTTGGTGCCTCGAGAATCAGAAACGACCCTTCGTCCCGGGACGAAAGGCCGTGCCTTCCGCGGTGCCACCCTCATTCGGTCTTGCCGCACTCACCTGACCGACAGGTCCGCGGTCTCCCGCTCGCCGATCGGCGCTGCCCGGTATCGCTGGCGCCCTGCGCCGGAGCCTACTGACGCCTGCGGTAAGCCGCTTCGCGTTCGGTCCGGAGGCTCCCGGGTCCATTCACCGTCGTCGCCGTCCCGGCTCGCACCAACCGCCGGGTCTCTGGGTCGACGTGCGACGGGTACTCGTCCCGTTCACAGCCCACTGTTCGTGATGTGGCGGGGAGTATGGGCGCGACCCGGAGGAGCGTCAAGCACGTCGCGGACCGCCCGGGGCGCTCAAGGACTCGACTTGACCAGGGACACGCCGAGCCAGCTGGCGATCTGCTCGCGGGTCGGCACGCGACCGGCGAGGACGACCTCACCATCGATGACGATCCCGGGTGTCGAGAGCACGCCACGCTGGGCGATCTCCCCGTAGTCCGTGACGTGCCGGATGTCCGCGTCGATGCCTGCCCCTCCGACGACCTCGCGCACGACCTTCTCGACGTACTGGCATTTCTGACAGCCCGGCCCGAGGATCTCGATGACGTTCATGGACTTGTGCCTCCTCACGTGGATTGGCGGGCCGGTCGTGAGCCCGGCCGTGCATCGATGGCCGTCACAGCGTCAGCCCGTTGAACACGTACCCGATGGCCACGATCCCGGAGGCCACGATCGCCACGAAGGTGCCAAGCAGGCGGGGCTTCATGACCTTGCGCAGGATGATCATCTCGGGCAGCGACAGGGCCGTGATGGACATCATGAACGCGAGGGCGGAGCCCACCGGAAGCCCCTTGCCCAGGAGGGCCTCGATGATCGGGATCGTGCCAGCGGCATTGGAATAGAGCGGCACGCCCAGGGCGACCAGTGCGGGCACAGCGAGCGGGTTTCCAGAGCCGCCGATCCGGACGACGAGGTCGGTCGGCACGAAGCCGTGGATCACGGCGCCGATGCCGATGCCAACGATCACGTACGGCCAGACGCGCCCGACGATGTCGCGTGTCGAGCGCCACGCGTCGCGCAGCCGGTCGCCCATCGTCGGCTCGAAGTCGACCGTCACGCTCTCGGCACGCACCTTCCAGACGTAGTCCTCGACGTAGCGCTCGAGGCCCAGACGGCCGATGAGGAGCCCGGCGAACACGGCGACCACAAGCCCGGCGACGACATAGGCGATCGTGAGTTCCGGCCCCACAAGCCCCCACAGCAGGACGATCGCGACCTCGTTGACCATCGGTGAGGCAACCAGGAACGCGAACGTCACCCCGAGCGGCACGCCGGCCTCGAGAAAGCCGATGAACAGCGGCACGGCCGAGCATGAGCAGAACGGCGTGACGATGCCGAAGCCCGCGGCAGCGACGGTCCCCACCGGGGCGTTCCGGCCTGCCAAGGCGGCGCGCACTCGCTCGGGGGACACGAACGAGCGCAGGAACGAGACGAGGGTGACGATCCCCGTGAGCAGGAGCAGCACCTTGGCCACGTCGAAGAGGAAGAAGGCCACCGCCCGGCCGAGTTGCGACCGCGGATCGAGCCCGAGGACTTCGAAGGCAAGCCAGGTCGACAGCGGCAGCGCGAGGAACCAAGCGACGATCCACAGGGCTGCTGCGACGACGGCCGTCAGCCATAGCGGAACGTGGACGCGGCGAACCGCGAGCGTCGTCATCGGAGGACCTCTGCGAGTGCCGCGAGAGCTGCGGCCGCAGCCTCATCATCGCGCTCGTAGTACTGGAACCGACCGTTCGTCCCGTGGCGGACCGCGTGCACGAGGCCGGCCTCTCGCAATTTCGCGAGATGGTTGCTGACGTTGTTCTCGCGCTCGCCGAGCGCAGCGGCCATCTCGCACACGCAGTGCGGGCCGTCGCGCAGAATCCGCAGGATCGACGCCCGGACACGGTCCCCGAGCAGCGCCGCGACGGCTTGGGCGTCGGCGATGTCAGGCGCCGCGAGGTCCATCTTGGGCTGGGCGATTACCGGCAATTCTGTGCTCATGGGGCGACCCACCGCGTGACATCTCAGCACTGAATGTGTCAGCCATGGCTGAGATGTCCACCTGCCATGAGTCACGCATTTCCCGTGCCCGAGGTCAGGTCCTCAAGACCCGGACCGACCCCGGCGCCGCCGCCCGCGCCTACTGGACGATGTGCGTTCCTGCCCTGCCCGCGATCGCATCCTCCAGCCGGTCCGGCGTGGTGATGATCGCCTCCGAGCCGCCGGCTTCGAGGAACTCGATGCACGCCTCGATCTTTGGCGCCATGCTGCCGGGCGCGAAGTGCGTCCCCGCGGCCAGGTACGACCGCGCCTCGTCGAGCGTGAGGCGGTCGATCCAGCGCTGCCGCTCGGTGCCCCAGTCCAGCGCCACGCGTTCCACGGCGGTACTGATCACGAACAGCTCGGCCCCGATCTGGCGGGCGAGGAGCGACGACGCGAAGTCCTTGTCGATGACCGCGGCCACGCCCGCGAGCACGCCGTCCGACCGGCGCACGACCGGGATCCCGCCGCCGCCGACCGTGATCACGATGAAGTCTTCATCGATCAGCGCGCAGACGGCGTCTTCCTCGACGATGCGCAGCGGGCGCGGGGAGGCGACCACGCGCCGCCAGCCACGGCCGGCGTCCTCGACGACGTCCCAGCCATCGCGCTCCCGACGCTCGGCCGCCTTGGCCGCGTCCATGAACGTGCCGATCGGCTTGCTGGGGTGCGCGAACGCCGGGTCGTCGGCGGCCACCTCGACCTGGGTCACGACCGTGATGGCGCGCCGTGCGATCGCCATCCGGGTGAAGTCGTTTGCCAGGCTCTGCTGCAGCTCGTAGCCGATGGCGCCCTGCGAGTCCGCGTTGCACACGTCGAGCGGGACCTCGTGCAGCTCGTGGGCGGAAAGCTCCGAGCGGCGCAGGATGAACCCCACCTGCGGCCCGTTGCCGTGCCCGATCGCGACCCGCCAGCCGTCACGCACGAGCGCGGCGATGTGGCCGCTCGTCTCGTGCAGGGCGGCGATCTGGTCGGGGACGGTCTGGTGCTTCGAATCCTTGATGAGCGAGTTGCCGCCGATCGCGACGACGAGCGTCCTGGCAGCCATGTCGATCCTCCTCGGCTCAGCCCATCGTCAGCGCCATCACGGCCTTCTGGACATGGAGCCGGTTCTCTGCCTCGTCGTAGACCACGGACTGCGGCCCGTCGATCACCGCGTCGGCGACCTCCACGTTCCGGTCGGCCGGCAGCGGGTGCATGTAGATGGCGTGCTCGGCGGCGAGGGCGATGCGCCGCTCGTCCGCGATCCAGTCGGTGTACCTGGCGCCGATCGCGGCCCCTTCCTCGTCGCTGGCGGCCACCCGCAGGGGACCCCAGCTCTTGGCGTAGATCACGTCCGACCCGCGTATCCCGGCGTCGAAGTCGTCGAGGCGCTCGAACGCGCCGCCCGACCGGCGGGCATTGTCCTCGGCCTGGGCGACGATGTCGGGCATGAGCTCGTACTCGGGCGGATGGACGAGCCGCACGTTCATCCCGGCACGCGTGGCGAGCAGGATCAGGTCCTGCGGCACGCTCATCGGTTTCTGGTAGCTCTTCGCGTACGCCCACGAGACCGTGATGGTCCGGCCGCGCGGGTCGTCGAAACGCTCCTTGATCGTGAGCAGGTCGGCGAGGACCTGGAACGGGTGGAACAGGTCGCACTGCATGTTGAGGACCGGAACGCGGCTCGCGGCGGCCACGTCATTGATGTAGGCATTGCCGACGCCCCAGTCGACGTGGCGGATGGCGATGCCGTCGTTGTAGCGGCCCAGGATCTCGCCGATCTCCTTGGGCGTGTCGCCGTGGGCGATCTGCGTGGTGCGCGACTCGATGAACTGGCCGTGCCCGCCGAGCTGCGCGATGCCGGCCTCGAACGACGCTCGGGTCCGCGTGCTCGAGAAGAAGAACAGCATCGCGAGGACCTTGTCGCGCAGGTAGGGGTGCGGCTGGCCGAGCGCCCGATCGAGCTTGAGCCTGGCCGCCGTCTCGAAGACCGTCGCGATCTCGTCGTCGGTCCATTCCTGGAGGCTGATGAGGTCGCGGCCGCGAAGTCCGGTCTGCATGGGTCGTCCTCCCTACTCGGCGGCGCCGAGCACGAGCGCGAGGAGCGCCATGCGCAGCACCACTCCGTTGGAGGCTTCGACCCAGTAGCGCTGGTGGCGTGTCTCATCGACGTCCGCGGTGAGCTCGTCCATGCGGGGCAGCGAGTGCAGCACGATCGAGCTGCGCTGCGCCTTCGCGCGCATCAGCTCGGCGGTGACCTGGTAGGCCGGATCGGTGAGCCCGACCTCGCCGCCGGCGCGCTCGACGCGCGCCTGCGTGTAGTCGGCCTGGACGACCGGTTCCATGTAGATGATGTCGGCCTCGCCGATGACGTCGGCCACGGCCGGGGCTTCGCGATAGGCCACGCTCATCGCGTCGAGCTCCGACTTGAACTCGGGCTTGAGAGCCATGTCAGGTGGCGACACGACGATCGCCTCGGCGTCGAATTGCGAGAGTGCGTGCAGGATCGAGTGCATCGTCCGCATCCGCATGTCGCCGACGAGGAGATAGGTCAGTCCGTCCAGCGTGCCCTTCTCGAGCAGGATCGTGTACAGATCGGTCAGGACCTGCGTGGGATGCTGGCCCCAGCCGTCGCCGCAGTTGATCACCGGCACCGACGACCATTTCGCCGCTTCCGCGGGCGCCCCCTCCTGGAAGTGGCGGATCGCGATGACGTCCCCGTAGCTCTCGAGCATGCGGAACGTGTCCTTGAGCGATTCCTGGTAGAAGTCCCCCGCCCGGGTCATCTTCGCGTCGCTGAAACCGAGCACACGCCCGCCGAGGCGGAGCATCGCGGCCTCGGTCGAGAGGCGGGTCCGCGTGCTTGGCTGGTAGAAGGCGGTGAGCAGGATCTTGTCCTTCAGGAGGTCGCCGTTGCGGCGGTTCGCGGCGTGCGGGCGAAGCTCGTCGGCGACCTCGAAGACCCGGAAGAAGTCCTCCCGGCTGAAGTCCTTGAGCGTGAGGATGTCGCGGCCGAGGAAGCTCCTCATGAGGGTTCTCCGTGTGCAGCTGTCCGGCGGATGCCGGTGAACAGGAGCCCGACGTTCTCGGCGGGATCGACCCCGCCTGCGTCGAGCAGGGTGATCAGGCCGGCAAGGCCGGCGGTGCCGGTGGGGTTGGCGTCGATCCCGGTGGTTTCGCGGCCGAGCTCGGCGGCCCGCAGGAGGGTCGCCTCGTCGGCGGTGACCGGGAAACCTCCAGTGAGCAGCATGGCCCGCACGACGGCGAACCAGTCGTAGGTCTCGTCGTCGACGATGCCGCCGGCGACGCTTCCGGCTTGCCCATCCCACGGGCGCATGAACGCGGATCGGTGTCGCGGGAGGCTCGCCAGCGGGTCCCGGCCGTGCTGGTCCAGGATGGCGTCGCGCAGGCGATCGGCGGCGGACTGCCACGCGCTGGCTGGTGCCTCCGCGGCCGGTGGTTCCGCGCCGACGCCGACATGTGGCGCGATCTCCGCGACAACCGCGCGGTATGCCCGCGCAAGGGGCTGGACATTGTGGCTCTGGACGGCGTGGATGCGCGGCAGCCGCGTCAGGACCCCGAGCGCCTCGGCCTCTGCAAGGCCTGCCGCGACGGACGCGGCCAGGGCACCGCCGCCAACCTGGATGAACAGCCGGTCCAGCGGCGTGCTCGCCGCCGCCAGCTGCGCGGTGAGCTCATAGCCGAGCGTGTGACCGCCTTCGATGGCGAAGCCGTTGTCGGGACCCTGGCAGGTGAACGGCAGCGCACCCGCGGCGATGGCCTGGCGCATGGCGAGATAGGTGGGATCGCCGGGCACTGCCGGGTCGCGGGGCACCGTGCTGACCGTGGCGCGCAGGTCGCGTAGGCGGGCAAGGATCGATGGGTCGGCGTCCGTCGGCACGAACACCAGCAGCGGCCGGCCCCACGCAGCGGCGACGATCGCTGCGGCCAGCGCGGCGTTGCCGCAGCTGGCGATCGCGAGCGGCCGGACCGGGGCATGTGCGGACCCATCGAGCTGAGCGGCCAGCTCGAGCTCGAGCACGGTGCCCATCAGATGGCGTGCCTTGTGCGATCCCCCGACATTGACGGTCTCGTCCTTGACGAGGAGCGCTCCCCTCAGCCCCAGCCGATCTGCGAGGGTCGCGGCGCGCAGCAGCGGAGTCGGCTGGAAGCCGTGCCCTTCGATCTCCGCGACGCGTCCATCGAGGTCGCGCACGAGCGCGACGTAATCGGCATCCGACCAGCCGATCGCCCGCCCGACGTGCCACGCGTGGAACAGCTCGCGATAGGCCTCGAACGGGCTCGTCCCGTCGTCCGCCGAGGTCGCCGGAAAGCCCACGCGGTCCGTATCGAGCACGCGCCGCAGCACGTGGTCGATGTCGTCGCCGGGCAGGGCGGCCGGGCACCGTTGGGGAGCCGGCGCGGTGCTTGGCGCGAGGTAGCCGCAGCCATCACAGGCGAAGGACGTGGGAATCTCCGCGAGGTGCGCGGACGGGTCTCCGGGTGGCCGCCTGACACCGGGCAGCGCGCTCATGCGGCCGCCGCTCGCCCGTTGAACTCGCGGATCAGCTCGTCCCACTCGGGAAGGAGCTCTCGAAGCCCCGCCCAGAACGACTGCGAGCGGCGCGCGACGAATGCCTCGATCGTGATGCCCTGCTGCTCGACCCAGGTGAAATAGCCGAGGTTGAAGATCCGCCGGCGGTCCGCGTCCGACAGCGGCGTCACCCGGTCGAGACCGTCGCCGAGGACCTGCGCCCCGAAGACCTCGGCGGCCGCCGTCGCATCGAAGCAGCCACCGAAATCGCGCCGCTCGACCTTGTCGACCTCGCTTCGGTACATCCCCGCCCCGTCCGTCGCCACCGTGACGATCAGGTCGTCCGGTCCGAGTCGCTCGCTCCGGGCGTAGCGAATCGCGGCGAGGACGTTGCAGATGCTCGAGAGGCCGAACGAGCTGAGCGCATCGATGACATCGGCCGGCACGCCCCGGCGGAGTGCCAGGTAGTCGCGACCCACACGGGTGTTGAAGAGCACGTTGAGCTGGTCGGTCGCGCGATCGGAGACGGCCACGACCGCGTCCGTGTTCATCACGTTGTGGATGAGCGGGACGTGCTTGTCGCCGATGCCCTGGATGTTGTGCTCACCGAAGCCGTTCTCGGTGAGGGTTGGGCATTCGAGCGCCTCGACGGCGACGATCCGCGCCCCATCGCGCTCCTTGAGATGGTCGCCCGCGGCGATCGTCCCGGCCGATCCCGTCGCCGAGACGAAGGCGGCCACGCGGACCTGGCGGCGCGCTTCACGGACGTGGTCCACGACGCGGCCGAGCGCGCGCCCGGTCACGAACTCGTGGACGAGGTGGTTGCCGAACTCGGAGAACTGGTTGAACACGATCGTGCGCGGATCGAGCTCGAGCTCCTTGCAGCGGTCGTAGATCTCCTTGACGTTGCTTTCGGTCCCTGGCGTCCGGATGACGTCCTCGGGCGCCACGACCCAGCGCTCCAGCCAGTCGAACCGCTCCTGGCTCATCCCTTCGGGAAGCACCGCGACGCCGCGGCAGCCGAGGATGCGCGAGATGGCCACGCCGCCGCGGCAGTAGTTGCCGGTCGACGGCCACACGGCGCGATGGACGCCCGGATCGAACTCCCCGGTGACCAGCCGCGGAACCAGGCAGCCGTACGCGGCGAGCACCTTGTGCGCGCCGATCATCGGGAAGCGATCGCCCAGCGCAACAACGATGGGTGCCTCGACGCCCGTGAGCGAGCTGGGTAGCACGACGTGCTCGGGCACGTCGCGGAGCGTTCGTCGATCGGTCCCGTTGTGCCAGTGGACGCGGAACAGGTTGGCCGGATGGGCGGCATCGGGGTCGATCGACGCCAGGGCCGCGCGTGACGCGGCCGGGATCGTGGCCGGGTCCGCCAGCTCGGCGAAGGTGGGCAACACGACGCCCGCGGCTCCGAGTCGCCGAGCCGTCCGTTCGACGACTGTCGAGTCGACGACGTCGCCGTCCATCGCGAGTCGTGTCATGCGCCTCCTTCACCGCTTTCGGACGCCGGCAGCGCCGGCCCAAGTTCGTGACCGCGGGGTCCGAGGACGGGACCAACAGCAGGGGTGCCCACGCACCGCTCGCCCTACATTTCGGGGCAGGGCGAGCCGGCGCGACAGGGCCAGATGGCCCGCCCGAACGGACCGAAGGAAGGCCCGATGGAGTTCACGTTGAACGGCCGGCGGGTGGAACTGGCGGCACGATCGGACGCCAGCCTGCTCGAGGTGCTGCGCGAGGACTGCGGCCTCCGCTCGATGAAGGATGGCTGCGCGCCGGAGGGCTCTTGCGGTGCCTGCACCGTGATCGTCGACGGCCGCGCGGTGGTGTCCTGTGCCCAGCCGGCGGCACGCGCCGAGGGCAGGGACGTCCTCACGCTCGAAGGACTTCCCGAGGACATCCGGTCGACCTGGCGCGAGCGGTTCCTCGCCAGCGGTGCCGTCCAGTGCGGATACTGCTCACCGGGCATCGTGATGAAGGCCGAGGCGCTGCTGCGTCGTGACCCGGCGCCGGCGCGCGAGACCATCCTGCGGACGCTCGCCGGCAACCTGTGCCGCTGCACCGGGTACCTGCCGATCGTGAGCGCGATCGAGCAGGTCGCGGCGCTCCGACGCGGCGAACCGATCGCAGCGGAAGCCGGCGAAGGCGAAGGCGCAGTTTCGGCATACGGCGTCGGTTCGCGCGCGCCCGGCTACGAAGCGGCAGACCTGGTCACCGGGGACCGGCCGTTCGTCGCTGACATGACCGTTCCCGGCATGCTCCACGGCGCCGCGCGCTTCAGCGACCATCCCCGGGCAGTGGTCAAGCGGATCGACACGCGTCGCGCCGCCGAAGCGCCCGGCGTCGTCGCCGTGCTCACGTGGCGCGACGTCCCGGGCACGCGCGTGCAGGGCCTCATCACGGCGGACTGGCCCGTGCTCGTCGCCGAGAACGAGACCACCCGCTACGTCGGGGACGTGCTCGCCCTCGTCGCGGCCACGACCCGGGAGGCTGCCCGTGCGGCCGCCGCATTGGTCGACGTCGAATACGACGTCCTGGAGCCCGTCGTCGATCCCCAGGCCGCGATGAGCGCGGACGCGCCCCTGCTCCATCACGGGGGGAACGTGCTGTCGCGGACCGTCATCCGTCGTGGTGACGTGGATGCCGAGCTGGCTTCGGCGGCCCACGTCCTGACCGAGACGTTCACGACGCAGCGCATCGAGCACGCCTTCCTCGAGCCGGAGGCCGCGCTGGCCGAACCAGAGCCCTCGGGATGCCTGCGGGTGTATGCGCAAGGCCAGGGCGCCTGGGAGGACCGTCGCCAGATCGCCTCGCTGCTCGGCCTCCCGGAATCGGCGGTCCGGGTCACGCAGGTGCCGACGGGCGGCGCATTCGGTGGCAAGGAGGACCTCGGCCCGCAGGGCCCGGCCGCGCTGCTCGCGTGGCACACGGGCCGGCCCGTCCTGCTGCGCCTGTCCCGCGCCGAGAGCCTGCGCTTCCATCCCAAGCGCCACCCGCTGACGATGACCTACACCGTCGGCTGCACGGCAGACGGGAGGCTGACTGCGGTGCGCGCCCGGATCGTCGGCGACACCGGCGCCTATGCCAGCGTCGGGGCGAAGGTCCTCGAACGAGCCGCCGGGCACGCGTGCGGGCCTTACCGCGTGCCGTCCGTCGACATCGAATCGCTGGCCGTGTACACGAACAACCCGCCCTGCGGCGCCATGCGCGGGTTCGGCGTCCCGCAGGTGACGTTCGCCATGGACGGCATGCTCGACCGCCTCGCCGAGCGCGTGGGCCTCGACGGGTGGGAGATCCGCTGGCGCAATGCCCTGGAACCGGGTGACCGATGCACGACCGGCCAGCGGCTGGGCGCCGGCGTCGGGCTCAAGCAGACGCTGCTGGCCGTCCGCGATGCCTACCGTGGCGCCCGGTACGCCGGGATCGGGTGCGGGCTGAAGAACACGGGCATCGGCAACGGCGTGGTCGAACGCGGCCGGGTCATCCTGCGGCCGGCCGCGGATGGCACGATCTCGCTCTTCCACTCGTGGACGGAGATGGGCCAGGGCATCCACACGGCGCTACGCCAGATCGCCTGCGAGGAGCTCGGCATCAACGCGGAGCGCATCCACGTCCTCGTCGACACGGAGGTCGAGCTCGACACCGGCGAGACCACGGCGTCCCGGGCCACGGTGCTCGGCGGCCACGCCGTGGTCGATGCGGCGCGCCGGTTGCTGGCTGCGTGCCCCGATCGCCGCTTCGAGCGCCTGGCCGGGTGCGATGTGATCGGCGAGCACACCGTTGACTGGACGACCGCTCCCGAGGCTGGCGTTGACGAGCCCGTCACGCACATCGCCTATGGCTGGTCGACGCAGGTCGTGCTGCTCGACAACGAAGGGCGTCTCCAGCGCGTCATCGCCGCGCAGGACGTGGGCAGGGCCATCAATCCGCGCATCGTCGAGGGCCAGGTCATCGGCGGAGTCCACATGGGACTGGGCTACGCTCTGACGGAGGCCTTCGATACCGTGGGCGGCCACCCCGTTCCCGCCGCCGTCAAGGAGCTCGGCATCCTGCCGGCGGCGGCCATGCCCCCGGTCGACGCGATCCTGATAGAGGAACCGCAGCCGGAGGGGCCTTACGGCGCGAAAGGTGCGGGCGAGGCCGTGCTCGTGCCGACGGCGGCGGCCGTAGCCGGCGCGCTGCACGCGTTCGACGGTGTCCGGCGCACCAGCCTCCCGATGCGCGATTCGGCGACCGCGCGCCTGGCAGTTCCGAGACTGGCGGCAAGCGCCCGTCGTGAAGGAGCAATCCGATGCGCCTCGCGCTGACCGGAGGCACCCTCGTACGCTCACTCGAGCCCCCGCTCGTCGGTCCGGCCGATGTACTGATCGAGGACGGCCGGATCGTCGGCATCGGCGTGCCAATCCCGGACGGAACGCCCCGTCGCGACTGCTCCGGATGTCTCGTCGTTCCCGGAAATGTGTGTGCCCATACGCACCTCTATTCGGCACTCGCGCGGGGCATGCCGGGCGATGGCGGTCCTCCGCCCCGGACGTTCGTCGACATCCTGCGACGGGTCTGGTGGCGCCTGGATCGAGCCCTCGACGATGACACGATCCGCGTTTCGACCCTCGTTGCCGGGCTCGACGCGCTGCGCGCCGGGACCACGACCGTCATCGACCATCACTCGTCACCCACCGGCGTTGACGGCTCACTCGACGTGATCGCCGACGCCCTCGGCCAGCTCGGGTTGCGGTCGGTGCTGTGCTACGAGACCAGCGACCGCGATGGCCCCGACGTGGCCCGTGCCGGGCTCGCAGAGAACGCTCGCTTCGTGGCGGCCACCGAAGCGGGTGCCTGGCCGCTGGCGAGAGCGATGATCGGGGCACACGCCTCGTTCACGCTCGGGGAGAACACCCTCCGGGCGGTCGCCGAGCTAGCTCGCGAAAACGGCCGCGGCGTCCATGTCCACGTCGCGGAGGACGCCGAAGACGAACATCACTCGCTCGCAACGTACGGGAAACGGGTCGTGCACCGCCTCGTCGACGCGGGGGCGCTCGATCACCGGTCGCTGCTCGCGCACGGCGTCCACCTCGATGCGTCGGAGACGGAGCTCATCCACGGCGCCCGCTCCACGGTGGTCCACAATCCTCGCTCCAACCTGAACAATGCGGTCGGCCGTCCGCCGCTCGCGCTTCTGGGTGCGCAGGTGGCGCTCGGCACCGACGGAATCGGCGCGGACATGTTCGAGGAGGCACGGACGGCCTTCCTCGGGCGCCGGGCAGAGGACGTCGGGACCGCTCCGTCGTGGGCCCTCGAGCGGCTGGCCCGCGCGGCGACGGTTGCCGGGGGCGCATTCGATGAGCCACGGCTCGGCCGGATCGAACCGGGCGCCCCCGCCGATCTCGCCATTCTGGACACGCCGACCCCGACGCCGCTCGACGACACGAACCTCGCAGCGCACTGGATCTTCGGCTTCGCCGCGGGGGGTGTTCGCGACGTGATCGTCCAGGGGCAGATGGTGGTCGCCGATCGGAACACGCTCACCATCGATGGCGACGCGCTTACGGCCGCGGCGCGAGCGGCTTCCCGACGACTGTGGCGGCGGCTCGAGTCGCTGCCGGAGCACCCGTTCATGCCGAGCTTCGCCGCAGCGGCAGGCGCGCGGAGGTGACCCGATGGCGGATCTGACCGTTGACGTTGCGGGCATCGGCTTCCGCAACCCGATCCTTCCGGCGGCGGGACCGCCCGGACGCGATGGCGAGGCGCTCGTTCGATGTGCCGAGGGCGGTGCCGGGGGACTCGTCGCCAAGACGATCTCGGTGGCCCCCGCCGAACCGCCGATCCCGAACATCGCCGAAGTCGCGCACGGGATGGTCAACGTCGAGCTGTGGTCCGAGCTGCCGCCCGAGCAATGGCTCGCCATCGAGCTGCCGCGCGCACGAGCCACCGGCCTGCCGCTCATCGTGAGCCTCGGCTACAGCGCGTCCGACATCGCGGCGCTGGCGCCCCGGGTTCGGCCCTTCGCCGACGCGCTCGAGCTCTCGACGCACTACATCGGCGAGGATGCGGAACCGATGGTCGCCGCGATTCGCGCCGCAAAGGCGGCCGTGGACGTTCCCGTCCTCGTCAAGCTGAGCCCGCTCGGCCGGGAGATGGCCCGCGCCGCCGAGCAGGCGGCGGAGGCCGGGGCGGACGGCATCGTCGCGATCAACTCGTTCGGGCCGGTGCTGGCCCTCGATCCGGCCACGGGCCGGCCCCGCCTCGGAGGCCCCGACGGCGTCGGGTGGCTGTCGGGACCGGCAATCCGGCCGCTCGCCATGCGCTGCGTGCGCGACATCGCCCGCGCCGTCGACCTGCCGGTCATCGGCGTCGGCGGCATCTCCTCTGGGCGCGATGCCGCTGAAATGCTCATGGCCGGTGCGTCGGCGGTCGGCGTGTGCACGGCCGCGATCCTGCGCGGTCCATCGATGTTCGGGAGAATCGCGGCCGAGCTCGACAGCTGGCTCGACGAGCACGGGATCGCGTCGGCGCGGGAACTTCGCGGGATGGCGCTGCCGCCGCCCGTCGCAGCTTCGTGGCCCGGTCAGCCCGAGATCGACGCCGCCGCCTGCAACGGCTGCGATCTGTGCACGACCTCCTGCCCGTATCGGGCGATCGCGGTCACGGACGGCCTCGCCGTGATCGATCGGACGGCCTGCCAACGCTGCGGGCTGTGCGTGACGCGTTGCCGCCGCGGGGCCATCAGCTGGGAGACGGCTGCCTCGCTGTAACGGCGCAGGCCGACACCCGACGCCTGGCGGAGAGGGTGGGATTCGAACCCACGGGATCTTGCGACCCTGCGCTTTTCAAGAGCGCCGCCTTCGACCGCTCGGCCACCTCTCCGGCGCAGAGGATAGCGCGGTTCAGGGCTCCACCCGGAGGGTGGCCAGGATCTCCTCGAGCGTCGGCGTGTCCGCCGGGGCCGTGTTCGGGTCGACGTTCAGGGAGATCAGGAACGTGGCGTTGCCGGTCGTGACGATCGCCCCGTCATGCTCCACGGCGAATCCCGGGCCGCCCCCGGCGCCGACGAGCCGATGGTCGAACTGCAGTCGGATTCCGTCACCGAGGGGCGTTTCGACGTCGATCTGCGTCACCTCCGTTTCCAGCTCGAATGTGCGCTCGAACGCCTCTGCCGCGAAGTCGGCACCGACGCCAAGCAGGATCTCGGGCAGCGGCGGCTTCACGTCGACGACCGTGACGACCACCGGGAACCGCCCCGTCCCGCGCTCTCGAGGGTCCACGCCGAGCAGGACCAACGGAGCGCGACTCCCCTGCGCATCGAGTTGCCGGAAGAGTTGGTCGGCGCCAGCGAACGCGGACTCCAGGGCGGCTTGCTGATCGGGGTCCGCAAGATCCGCGTCCTCGAGAGCGAGCCAGGTGTCGGGCAGCGACAGCCGAACGTCGGAGTCCGCCAGCGCGAACTCGGACCAGCCGGCAGGGCCAACGGCCCTCGACGGCGGGGGCGTCGGCGATGGACCGGGCGCCCGACCCGGCACGCAGCCGGCAAGGACAGCCGCCCCGGCGAGGACCGCCAGGGCGGCTACGAGTCGCAGAGCGCGCCGAATGGTCAGGCCTTGACGACGACCGTGCCCGCGATCAGGTCATGCCAACCGCGGCGGCGCTTGTCGATGAAGATCCAGATGTACCCGAGGTAGAAGACGAAGCCGGACACCCAGTACCCGATCAGCCGCAGGATCGCGGATCCGACCGTGATCGGACCGCCATCCGCGTCCCGAACGACACGAATGCCCATCTGCTGCATCCCGGGCGTCTGGCCATTCCGCGCACCTTCGCGCGACCAGAAGTATGGGAAGTAGATCAGGGGAATGATCACGACGGCGAGGAACGGAATGATCGACAGGATCGGGACGGTCGCTACGAGAAGTCCGCCGATGATGATGAGCACGACGACGATGGCGAACGTGATCACGATATCGATGATGTACGCGATCAGGCGAGCGCCGGGGTCCGCAAACTCGACGCCCGCGGCAGGACCCGGCGTCGGTTCGGGAGGCGTCCAGGCCGGGGCGGGCGGCGGCGGCTCGCTGGTCATCGGCGGCGGTGGCTCGCCGGCCGGCACCGGCTGGGTTGGCTCGGTCGGTTCGGTCATGTGCTGCTCCTCCCCTTCGTTCGATGGACGACAACCGTTCCGGCAATCAGGTCATGCCAGCCGCGGCGCCGCTTGTCGACAAAGATCCAGATGAAGCCGAGATAGAACACCGTGGATGCGACATACATCCCGATCAGGCGCAGGATCGCCGTGCGGGTCCGCAGCGGACCTCCATCCTGGTCCCGAACGACCCATAGGCCAAAGGGCCTCATGCCGGGGGTCTGTCCGGATCGTGCCCAGAAGAACGGGAAGTAGCCGACGACGACCACCAACCAGAGGACAACGAACACCGAGATCGAGATCGACCACGCTGGGCTCGAGAACGCGCCTTGCAGACTCGCGCCGTCGACGTCGAACGCGGACGCGATCGCGATGAGCGCGAGCACAGGTACCAACAAGATGACGTAGATGAGGATGCAGTCGAGGATGTACGCCACGAAACGACTGCCATGCCGGGCGAACTCGTAGCCGGGCGCTGGCCCGATCTGCGGTTCGGGCGCCTCCCAGTGCACGATCGGCTGCGAGGCTTCGACGGCAGCGGCAGCGTCTTCCGTGGGCTCGGTCAACGCATCCCTCCCTTCGAGACGCGGGGCCCCTGGACGACGGGCCGCCCGACCCCTCAGCCGGGCGCGTCGATGGTAGCCCGTCCGAGGTAGGGCTGGAGCACCTCGGGCACGGCCACGGAGCCGTCCTGCTGCTGATACGTCTCGAGAATGGCGGCCACGGTTCGCGCCAGCGCCAGGCCCGAACCGTTGAGCGTGTGGACGAGCTCCGGCTTCGCGCCGGGCTCCGGGCGGAAGCGGATCGCCATGCGGCGCGCCTGGTAGTCGCGGAAGTTGGAGCACGAGCTCACCTCGAGCCAGCGCTCGACGCCCGGTGCCCACACCTCGAGGTCGTACTTCTTGGCCTGCACGAAGCCCATCTCCCTCGTGCTCATCAGCAGCACGCGATAGGTGAGCCCGAGCCGCTGGAGCAGGATCTCCGCGCGCTCCGTCAGCCATTCGAGCGCGTCGTTCGAGGCTTCGGGCCGTTCGAAGAAGACCATCTCGACCTTGTCGAACTGGTGGACGCGGACGATCCCGCGCGTGTCCTTGCCGGCCGCGCCCGCCTCGCGCCGGAAGCACGGCGAGTAGGCGGCATAGTGGATCGGCAGCTGGGCCGCCTCGAGGATCTCGTCGCGATGGAGGTTCGTGACCGGGACCTCGGCCGTGGGGACCAGGTACAGCTCGTCGCGCGTGACGACGTACATCTGGTCTTCCTTGTCGGGGATCTGGCCGGTCCCGCGGGCCGAATCGATGTTGACGACGGCCGGCGGCCACACCTCGGTCATGCCGTTCTCGCGCGTGTGGACGTCGAGGAACCAGTTGATCAGCCCGCGCTGGAGGGCCGAACCGGCGCCCTTGTACACCGGAAATCCCGAGCCCGCGATCTTGGCCCCGCGCGGGTTGTCGATGATGTCGAGCGCCTCGCCGATCTCCCAGTGCGGGCGTCGCGTCCAGCCGTCCTCGGCGTTCGCCAGCTGTTCCCCCCAGACGCGGACCGTGACGTTGGCTTCCTCGCCACCGATCGGCACGTCGGGGTCGGCGGGGTTGGGGATACGCAGGAGCAAGTCCTCGATCTGCGACTCGACCGTCTCGAGGCGCGCCTGGCGATCCGCGATCCGCGCGCCCAGGTCGCGCGCCTCCTTGCGCAACGCCTGCGTGTCCCCGTCGGCCTTGAGCGCCTTCGCCACCTCCGCGCTCTTGACCTTGAGCTTCGCGCGCAGGCCGTCGGCGTCGGATTGGACACGCCGGCGCTCCACGTCCAATGCCAGCGCCCGGTCGACCAGCGAGGCGTCCTCGCCCTTGTCGATGGCGCCCTTGCGGATGACGTCCGGCTCCTCGCGGAGGCGCGCAAGTCCGACGCTCACGCGGGCGCACCCTGCATCGCGGCCTCGCGCAGGCGCGCGACGACGAACTCCGGATCGAGCGAGGCCAGCAGCCACCCGGCACGCGGTCCGTTCGCCCGGCCCAGGAATGCGGCGTAGAGGGCGGCAAAGGCACGGCCGTTGGGCAGACCGTGGTCGCCGGCGACCGTGAAGATCAGCGCCTGCCATTGCTCGCCGTTCGGCGGAGCCTGCTCCGTTGCCCGGGCGGCCAGGTCCGCGAGGTACTCTCGCTGGTCGGCGTCCAGCTCGTTGACGGCAGCCGGGAGACGCGGTTGGACGGCAACGATCGCACGCTCGGGTGCATACGTATCGAGCCATGCGCGGGCTGCGGCCTTGCGCTCGGCAAGGACCGCCGCCTCGCGTGGCGTCAAGGCAGTCCCCT
>DASTYU010000149.1:0-4490 GCA_035764655.1 Candidatus Limnocylindrales bacterium | reverse complement strand
CATCGCGGGCGAGCGTACCGCGCGCCCGGTGTAGGCTGGGCCCATGTGCCGAAGCATCAAGACCCTCCGTCGCGCCGAGGCGACCGCGACGACCGGGGAGATCGAAGCCGCCGCCCGCCAGTTCGTGCGCAAGCTGAGCGGGTATCGCGAGCCGTCTGCAAAGAACACCGAGGCCTTCGAGAAGGCGATCGTCGAGGTGGCGCTCGCCTCACGTCGCATGCTCGAGTCGATCGGGGTGCCCGTCGAGGAAGGTCCCGACCGCTGGACGCCGCGAGTCCATTCGCACCCGCATAGCGCGTGACGGGGACTCTCCCCGAAACATCCGAGATCGCGCCGCCGGCCTGGTGGCGGCGGCCGGGGCTCGAGTCCCGTGACGGTCGCCTGACGATCGCCGGCGAGGATGCCGAAGGGCTCGCGCGGCAGCACGGCACGCCGCTGTTCGTCTACGACCGAGCGCGCTACGCGGAGAATGCCTGGCGCCTGCAGGACGCCGCGGCGCGTGCCGGGATCCCGTTCCGACTCCGGTTCGCGCTGAAGGCCAATCCACTCCCCGAGGTCCTCGAGGTGTTCCGTGGTCTCGGCGCGCCCGGGGCATCGGAATCCGTTGGCATCGACGCCTGCTCCCCGGGGGAGGTGCTTCGTGCGCTGGAATGCGGCTGGCGACCCGACGAGATCAGCTACACGGGCACCAACGTGTCCGAACGCGACCTCGACGTGCTCCTCGAACGCGGGATCCACGTCAACCTTGACGCGCTCAGCCAGATCCGCCGCTACGGTCGGCGCGCACCGGGCCGGGCGATCGGACTGCGCATCGACCCCGGCGCCGGGGCCGGCTACCGGGAGCACCTCGAATACAGCGGCCGTCCGACCAAGTTCGGTATTGGGCTCGACCGGCTCGACGAGGCGCTGGCGATCGCCCGCGAATACGAGCTGGCGATCGATACGGTCCATTTCCATGCCGGTTCGGGCTGGCTCGGCGACGGACTCCCGGCCTTCGAAGCCGCGCTCGTCCGGGCCGTCGAAGCCACCGAACGGCTCCTCGCCCGGGGCTGTCCCGTCGGTGAGGTCAACGTGGGCGGCGGGATCGGCGTCCCGGCGCGCGACGACGAGCCGCCGGTCGATATCGACGCCTACATGGGGCTGCTCGCTCGGCACCTGGGCCCACTCGGTGTCGCCATCGCGGCGGAACCCGGCGACTACCTGTCCAAGGACGCGGCGATCCTGCTCGGCGAGGTGGTCACCGTGGAGGAGCGCGGCGGCGTGACCTTCGTCGGTCTCGACATCGGCTGGAACGTGAACTGCGCGTACTTCATCTACGGCTATCTCCAGGAGATCCTGCCGGTCGCGGCCGTTGACGCGCCGCGGACCGAGACTGTCACGGTCGCAGGGCACATCAACGAGGCGAGCGACGTGTTCGCGGTCGACTATCCGATGGCGCCGGTCGCGGAAGGCGACATCGTCGCGCTGCTCAACGCGGGCGGCTATCACCAGGCGATGAGCTCGACCCACTGCCTGCGTCCGACGGGGACGGCGATCTTCCTCGATCGCTGAGATCGCCCCAGCTCCGGATCCGCTCGATGGCGATCCGGATCAATGGGCGGTGTTCGAGGTCGTGCGTCGCGTACTGCGGGTATTTCGCACGGAGGGCCGCGATGGCGGCGGTTCGCACATCGGGGTCGTCGGTCGGGCCCGCTCGGCCGTCGCAGCGCAGCCAGGCGAGGCGGCCCCAGTCCTCGTCCCAGCGATCGATGAGGACGGTGACCTCGGGCCGGCGATCGATGTCGCGCATGCGGGCGAGCGCGCGCGGATCGGGCGTCTTCGGCTTCTCGTCGATCGGGCTGTAGAGGACGCCGCCCACGAGGACGAAACAGATCGGGACGAGCCGCGGTCGGCCGTCCGGAGCGATCGTGGCCAGGATCGCCGTTCGCGCCTGTTCGAGGAAAGCGCGCTCCGCCTCGGTCAGTGCGGGTCCGCGGGAATCAGCCGCCGCCAGACGCCACCTCCGAAATGCTTCCGCTTGTGCGGAAGCATCGCACCAATGCGGCGGACCCTCAGCCGTTGGAGCGGGTGGCCGCGCGCATCGGGATGATGAACGCCTCCCAGCCGGCGATCGCCCAGAACAGTAGCGTCAGCGGATCGCTTTCGAGCGAGCTTCGGACGATGTCGATGGGCGACATCGCCTGGATCTCCGCCTGGATCTCCGCGTAGGTCAGGTCGATGCCTTCGAGCTCCGGCGTGCCGATGAGCGAGAGGAACTCCGCGAGTCCCTCGTTGAGCAGGAAGCGCGCGATGAAGTACTCGCTGACCAACAGGGCGATGAGGGTGAAGGCCACGCTGACCGGGACGAGCAGGATCGACGGGTGCCGGCCGGCGCCGAACACGACGCCCTGGGCCACGACGAACCCGACGGCAACGGCCACGAAACCGATCTGCCAGTGCGTGACCGTCACCACGCCGTACCACAGGGCCGTCGCGAGGACGCCGCCGATCGCCCCGCCGATGACCCCGCCGGCCACGTCGCCCATCGTCGCGGGCTCGGCCGGTGCCGGCGCCGCAACCTCGGCGATCGGGATGCCGCTCGCGAACGTTGCGGCCGCTTCGGGCGCAGCCATGGCTGTCGACGATCCGGGCGCCGAGGATGGTGCTGCGGTAGCGCCGCTTCCCACGTCCAACTGGATGGCACCGCGAATCCCGCCGCAGCTGTAGCACGTGGCCGATCGATCACGATTGATCGACTTGCAGCGGCCGCAGACCCAGTCGCTCACGATCTTCTCCCAACCCACGCGGGGTGACGCCCGCGCGCGCAGTATGCGCGACCGATACGCGGCCGACGAGCCGCCATGCGTCCCGGCCGTGACCGGTACGCGCGGTCTAGACTCGGGCGGTGACCAAGCGCACCGACGAGGCCGTTCCGCCGCCTACCCGCCACGTGACGACGACGCGGATCATCGCGGTTCGTGGCGACGCGCTGGAGGTCCGCGCCGATCGGGTGGTGGGCGAGGAGCCGCTCGAAATCCGGGCCGCCGGCCCCCGCCAGGAGCCGGTCGCGGTCGCCGTCACGATGCGCACCCCGGGCTACGAGGACGAGCTGGCCGTCGGCTTCCTGCGAACAGAAGGCTTGATCAAAGGACCCGAAGTCATTCGTGTCGATACCGGCGACCCGAACGCCATGAACCAGCCCGACGACACGGCGATCGTCCGGCTCTCGAAGGCGTTCGATGCCTCGAAGGTTGCCGAGCGCCACTTCGTCGCCACGGCCTCGTGCGGGATCTGTGGCAAGGCCTCGCTCGACGAGGTGGCGCTGCGCACCGAGCCGATCCCGGTCGGCGAACCGGTCGTCCCACGGACGACGCTGCTCGCCTTGCCCGATGCGCTGCGGGGCGCCCAGCGGGCGTTCGACGAGACGGGCGGACTGCATGCATCGGGGCTGTTCTCGCCGACGGGTCAGCTGCGCGTCCTTCGCGAGGACGTCGGGCGCCACAACGCGCTGGACAAGGCGATCGGGACGGAGGTGCTGGCCGGGCGTTTGCCCCTCAACGACACGATCCTCATGGTCTCGGGCCGGGTCAGCTTCGAGATCGTTCAGAAGGCGGCGGTCGCCGGCATCCCGATCCTCTGCGCCGTGTCGGCGCCGTCGGACCTCGCGATCTCGGCCGCGGACCGGCTGGGCGTCACGCTCGTTGGTTTCCTCCGCGGCGACGGCTTCAACGTGTACACCCACGACGACCGGATCGACCTCGGCGACCTCGTAGCCTGGGAGTGACGCTCAGGCGGGTGCGACCACCCGGAAGCCTCGCTCCGCAGCCCCATTCGCCAGGCGCTCGTCGTAGGTCACGAAGCCGCCCAGGTCCGAACCCAAGGCCTCTGCGCTTGCGAGATGGATGGCGTCCAGCGATCGGAGGTCCGCAGGGACCAGGACCCCGGCCGCATCCAGGATCCGGTCGTTGACCCGCAGGAGCTCGACTCGCGCGAGCACGTCGCGGCCACGCCGTACAGCCTCTGATCCGTGCGGCAGGAGCGCCCGCATGACCTCCGTTCGCGCCAGCGCGCTCGAGACGAGCGGGCGGCGGCGAGCAAGGTAGCGTCGCAACGCGGCCGACTCGGGTTCACGCGCGGCGAGCTTCACGAGCGCCGACGAATCGACGTATGTCGCTCGCTCAGCGCTCATCCTGGCGCAGTCGCTCGAGAACCTTCGATGGCGGAACCTGACCGGGGGCGAGCGGCAACGGCTCGGGGAGATCGCGCATGTCGGCGCGCGCCGACTCGAGGTCGCCGGTCGCACGCAGGCGATCGATCGGTCTCTGGTTCGGGAGTGGCGCCAGGACCGCCACCGGCCGCCCGCGATCGGTGATCTCGATCGTTTCCCCCGCCTCGACCCGTCTAAGCAGCTCGCTGGCCCGCTGTCGCAGCTCCCGGATGCCTGATGTCGCCATGTGCTAACAGTAGCACATCGTCGTCGCCCGTCCGCGAAGCTCGGACCGGCGGATCTA
>DASTYU010000148.1:0-5366 GCA_035764655.1 Candidatus Limnocylindrales bacterium | reverse complement strand
CGTCGACACGCCTGGGCGCAGCCGCTTCGCGGCGTAGGAACGGGCGGCCACGGCCTGGGCCTTGAGCGCCTCGGTGTGCCAGTGCGACGGCATCTCCGCGGGCACGACACCGCGCAGGTAGAGCTCGAGCGTGATCTCGTTCACGACGTCGACCCGCGTCGAGGCGATCAGGCGGAGCACGCCGCGATAGCGGTCGTAGGAGCTCGGCTTCGAGTACAGCTGCATGCGCGTCGCGGTCTGGGCGGGGCGGATGCGGATGCTCCTCGGCGAGTCCGCCCGGTGGAGGGTCGTCCCGCCGGCCGACGTGACGACCAGCCGCCAGCCCGTGGCGCTGTTCGTCGTCGGGTAGAAGCGGACGCGGGCATCCTTCGGGAACGTCTTGTCGATTCCATCGACCTTGAACGACCCCGATCGCCCGTAGACCGTCAGCGGCCGGGTAGAGCTGGCCGCGAAGTTGTCCAGCACGAGGACCCGGATCTGCGAGTTCGGCACGCTGCCGAGCGTCGCTCCCTTGAAGTAGTGGGCGAGGATCGTGGCGTAGTCCTGGCCTGCGCCCGCGCGGCCGCGAGCGCCGTATTGCGAGAGGCCCACGCCGTGGCCGTAGCCGCGGCCGTAGAACGTCACGCTCGAGCCGAGCGTGTAGACCTTGGCGATGGTCGGCGTCGGCGTCGGTGACGGGGTCGGCGACGGGATCGGCGTCGCGACGGGCGTCGGCGTGGGAGAGGGTGCGGGGGTCGGCGTCGGCACGGGCGTCGGGGAGGGATCTGGCGTCGCAGTCGGCGTGGGAGAGGGAGCCGGGGTCGGCGTCGGACTGGGATCAGGCGTCGGCGTCGGGTCGACGAGGGACTCGTCGGTCGCATCAGCCGCCGTCTGGCCCACGCTGCCGATCGTCTCGGTGGCGGCGGCCGTCGTGCTGGATTCCGAGCGGAACAGCCGGGCCGCTCCGTACACGGCGCTTACGCCGTAGAGCGACGACGCGGACTTGCCGTCGATCCGGTCGATCTTCAACCACGACGTTCCGGCGACGTCCCTGCCGGCGCATTCCGTGGCGTAGCTGCCGCCGCTGGTGATCGTCGCGATGACCCGAACCGTTGTTCCGGAGGCGATCGTGCCCTCGCGCGTCGCGCTCGTGGACGGCTTGGTCCGCAGGTTCACGTTGCACGACGCGTCGGCCAGCTTCGATTCGGGCGTGGGTGATGGCGCGGGCGTCGGCGTCGGCGTTGGGGTCGGCTTCGGCAGGACCGTCGGACCGCCGGCCGTGAACAGGCACGCGTAATAGATGCGGGTGCTGTCCGGCGCCTTGGACGAGCCGCAGCCGAACCGGTCGTAGGTGGTCGACAGCTCGACTCCCCGATGGGTCGATGAGCTCATGAAGTTGCGTTGGGCCGTGGCGACGGTCTTGGGGACGGTGATCGTTCCGCCCGTGCAGTTCGTGCCGCTGATGGAGCAACCGACCTTGTACGACGTATCGGCAGTGCCGGCGCTGTTCCAGTGGATGATCTCGCTGCGCGATCCCGTGTAGCCGTAGAGCTTCGCGAGGATGTCGCGGGCGCGATAGGACGACCCATCGGCCTTCTTGCAGCCCTTGATATCGTGCGAGAAGTAGGCGCGCACGGCCATGTCCCTCGCGCGGCCGGTGAGCTGGAGCGAGGACTTCGACGGGCACGCAAACGGGGCGTTGCGGGCGATCGCGACGAGGCCCGGGTCGATCGCGAGGGTGGATCGGCCGAGGGCCTTGCGGTCGGCGTTGACCAGCTTCATGAGGTGCGCGCCCTTCGAATCGGTTCCGGCCGGTGGGGGCGTCGCGTACGTGGTGGTCGTCCTGAACAGCTTGGTCGCGGCGTAGACGTAGCTCACGCCGTACAGCGAGGAGACGCTCGTTCCGTTGACGGCATCGATCCGGTACCACCTGGCACCCGAGACCGCCGTCCCGGCGCAGGTCGTGCTGTACGCTCCCCCGTCGACGGTGGCGACCGCGCGCACCCGGGTGCCCGCGGCGATCAGGGCCTTGCGCGTCGCGCTCGTCTTTGCGGCGGTGCGCAGGCTGACATCGCTGCAGGCGGCCTGGTAGGTGGTGGAACCGGCGGCCGTGGCGGGCAGCGCAAAACTCGTGAGGAGCAGGGCCAGGGTGAGCAGGGCGGCGAGCGAGAAGCCCACGCGCCTCGGATGGGCAGGCGTGTCGGGGATCACGATGTTCCTCTGCGCGGTCCACCACTCTGCTCCGCGCTCTCCGGGACGCCCATGACCCAACCGGACTACACCGGACTACCCCAAAGGGACTATGCCGGGTAGTACCCCGCGCGCTTGGCTTGCAGTCCGACCGGGCATGCTATGTACGTCACCCAGATGGATTCCGCACGCGACGCGCTCGGCGGCTCATCACCCACGCACGATTCGGAGCCCGTCACGGTGGCCGATCGCGCACGAGCGTTCGTACCAGTCCCGCTCGGAATGGATGCCAGGACACGCCGAGCGCCGCACGAGGACCGTCAGTCGCGCTCGAGCTCCGCGATCTTGTCCACGCGGCGAGCGTGCCTGCCGCCCTCGAAGCCACCGCTGAGGAAGGCCTCCACGCACGCCCGGGCGATCTCCGTCCCGACGATCCGCGCTCCCATCGACAGAACGTTGGCGTCGTTGTGCTCACGGCCCAGGCGGGCGGTGACCGGGTCCGCCGCTTCGACGCAGCGAATCCCGTCGATCTTGTTGGCCACGATCGCCTCGCCGGTGCCGCTCCCGCCGAGCACGATCCCGCGCCCGCATTCGCCCAGCGCGACCGCCCGGGCGGCAGGCGCGATCACGTCGGGGTAGTCCACCGGTTCAGTCGAGTCGGTTCCGAAGTCGACGGGCTCGTGGCCGAGCTGGGTGACCCAGTCGATGATCGGCTCCTTGAGCGGGAAGCCGGCATGGTCAGCAGCGATCGCGACACGCATGCACGGAGCGTACCGCGCCACGAGGGCCCTTGACGTGGTCGGATCGTGGAGTACCCTGCGAGGGAACGCTCTCACACGGCCGCCTGGGCGCTGGCTGCCCGTCCCACGGCACGCTCGTGCTAATTCCAAGCCCGCCGACCCGCCGACGCGTCTGGTGTTCGTGAGAGCGCTCTCACAAGCGAAGCGATACATGACCGAGGAGGTCGCTCGTGAGAGGAAGGACAAATCGGCGCACCGTTGCGATCGTGTGCGGCGCCCTCATGGCGGTGGCATTGATGAGCCAGGCCACGCAGGCTGCTCCGGCCAAATCGTCGGAGTTCTACGTTCCCAAGCCCAACCCTGATGCGATCGATCAGATCGCGGCGCTCCGTGCGGCTGGCAACAAGGCGGACGCCGACCTCATCCAGTGGTTGATCGACAGGCCGTCCGCGGTGTGGTTCACGAGCGGATTACCGAATGAGGTCGAACAGTCGGTGAAGGCGACGGTCCAGCGGGCGGCCGGCAAGCAGTCGGTCCCGGTCCTCGTCGCCTACAACGTTCCCGGCAGGGATTGTTCGCAGTATTCCGCCGGCGGGGCGGCCACCGGTGACGACTATCGGGCCTGGATCGATGCGTTTGCACGAGGAATCGGGGAGCACGAGGTGATCGTGATCCTCGAGCCCGATGGCGTTGCATTGACGCCAACCGATTGCGGCCAGCCCGACACGTTCGACCGCGTCGGCCTGATTCGGTACGCCGTCGCAACGCTGGCCGGCGACGCGCCGAATGCGTCGACGTACCTCGATGCCGGGCACAACGCCTGGCACAACGTTGGCGACATCTCGTCGAGGTTGGTGGCGGCAGGCGTCGGCGATGCGGCCGGTTTCTATCTCAACCCCTCGAACTACCAGTTCACCGAGAACGTCGTCCAGTACGGCACGTGGATCTCGAAGTGCATCGCCTCCGGTGACTACGCCAACTGCCCGAACCAGTACTGGAACGGCGGGCCGCTGCCGACCAGAATCGCCGAGCTGCTTGGCGAGTGGACGGGCGTGGCACTGAGCCCGTACGGGATCTGGAGCGACGACTCGGACGATCCGGCGTTGAATACCTCCGGCATCAACTTCAGGTACGGCGCGGCCGAAGGCACGACGCACTTCGTCGTCGATACCAGTCGGAACGGCCAGGGCCCGTGGTTGCCGGATGCCGCGTACCCGTCACCCGAGGACTGGTGCAACCCGCCGGATCGGGGCGTCGGTCTTCGACCGACCCGCGAGACAGGTCACGAGCTCGTTGACGCGTTCCTGTGGATCAAGATCCCGGGCGAGTCCGATGGGCTGTGCCATCGCGGGACGGGCGGACCCGAGGACCCGGCGCGCGACATGATCGACCCAGCCGCGGGCCAATGGTTCCCGGAGATGGCCCTCGAGCTGGTCCACAACGCGAACCCCGCTCCCTAGGCGGCCCCCGACGCCTGCTGGAGCCTGATGCGGCCCCGGCCACCCGAGTGGCCGGGGCCGCGTTCGTGCTCGCTCCATCGTCCCGCACAACAAACCGACAGGTCACGCGTTGTACGTGACATGGACCGTTCGCCCGCACTCGAGCAGTTCGACGGATCGACACTCCGTCAGCTGCCGCGTGGGCCGGACGGCTTCGTGGCGTCGACGTACGACGCCCATCACGCGGAGGTGTATGCCTTTCTCGTCCGTTCCACTCGGGACCCCAGCACGGCCGAGGATCTGCTCCAGGAAACGTTCTTGCGCTTGACGACCGAAGCGCGTGCCGGTCGTGCTCCGGACCAGGTTCGAGCGTGGCTCTTCCGGGTTGCATCGAACCTGGCGATCAGCCGCGCCCGGCGGCAATCCACGGCAAGCACGTGGATGGGCCGCTACGGTCAGTCCGAACATGACGGCATGGTCATGGATTCGCCCGAGTCCGCCGCGATCCGACGGGAGCGCACCGAGACACTCGAGCGGGCCCTCGGTGACCTGCCGGACGAGGCGCGTGTTGCGCTCCTGCTCGCCGCCCACGGGTTCAAGGGCGAGGAAATCGCCGAGACGATCGGCCGATCCCACGGGGCGACCAGGTCGATGCTGCTGCGCGCGCGTCTGCGCGTTCGCGATGAGCTCCTGGCGGAGGATGTCCGATGAACGGCCATCCCGAGTTCCTCGAGCTGATCGCCATGTCGATGGACTTCGACCTCACGGACGAAGAGTTCGGCCGTCTCAGCACGCATTTGGCGCGCTGCCCCGAGTGCCGTCGTGCGGCCGAGGAGCTGCGCGGTGACGCGACGGCCATCGCGGCATATCCAGCTCCGCGCCTGGCGCCCGCGCGTTCGGAGCAGATCCTGCGCGCGGCACTGCGCACGCCGCGGCCGCAGCCGCGCTGGGGGATGCTGGCGGTGGCGGCGATGTTGACGACCATCGGCGGCGGGATCCTGTTCGCGGGGTTCCAGCT
>DASTYU010000147.1:0-2104 GCA_035764655.1 Candidatus Limnocylindrales bacterium | reverse complement strand
CTCGATCAACCGCGTGGCCAAGGTCGTCAAGGGCGGACGCCGGTTCTCGTTCGCCGCGCTCGTCGTGGTCGGCGACGGCGCCGGCCGCGTCGGTCTGGGCTACGGCAAGGCCAAGGAGGTGCCCGCGGCGATCGCCAAGGGCGTCGAGGAGGCCAAGCGCAAGATGTTCGAGGTGCCGATGATGGGCACGACGATCCCGCACCAGGTGACCGGTCGGGACGGTGCCGGCATCGTGCTCCTCAAGCCCGCGGCGCCGGGGACCGGCGTGATCGCCGGCGGCGCGGTGCGGGCGCTCGTCGAGTGCGCGGGGATCAAGGACATTCTGTCCAAATCGCTCGGCTCCTCGAACGCGATCAACATCGTCAAGGCGGCCATGACCGGGCTGCAGAGCCTGCGACGCCCCGAGGAGGTCGCCCGGCTGCGCGGGCGCGAGCTCCACGAGGTGGCGCCCAAGCCGATGCTCGACGCGGTCGCTGCGGCGCAGGCGCGCATGTCGGCGACGCGCGCGGCCAAGCTCGAGGAGGTCTACGGCGATCAGGCCCAGGCCTCGCCCGATGCGGGTGGCCGACGATGACGAAGCTCAAGGTCACCCAGGTCCGGAGCGTGATCCACCGCCCGAAGGACCAGAAGCAGACCGTGCGGCGCCTCGGGCTGCACCGGATCCGCGACAGCGTGATCAAGGACGACCGCCCCGAGATCCGCGGCATGATCGCCAAGGTGCAGCACCTCGTGCGAGTGGAAGAAGTGGCGGACGAGGGTGGTTCGAAGGGCCGGAGTCGCGAAAGGACGCCCTCGTGAAGCTGCATCACCTCAAGCCCGCCGAGGGCGCCAAGAGGGACCGAACGCGCGTGGGCCGCGGCCGCGCCGGGACGCGGGGCAAGACCGCGGGCCGGGGCACCAAGGGCTGGGGCGCGCGCCACAACCCGAAGCCCGGGTTCGAGGGCGGCCAGATGCCGCTCCAACGCCGCGTGCCCAAGCTCAAGGGCTTCACGAACCCGAACCGTGTCGAGTACGCCGTCGTGAACGTGGGCTCGCTCGGCGGGATGTTCGAGGGCGAGGTCGATCCGAAGACCCTGCTCGAGCACGGCCTCGTCCGCAAGGGTCGGCCGGTCAAGATCCTGGCGCGCGGCGAGATCGACAAGGCGCTCATCGTCCGCGCGCACGCGTTCAGCGAGGCGGCCAGGGCGAAGATCGAAGCAGCCGGCGGCAGGGCCGAGGTCCTGGGCGACCGGGGGTAGGATAGGGACCCGTGCTCCGCGCCTTCGTCAACGCATTCAAGGTTCCGGACCTCCGGAACAAGATCTTCTTCACCCTGGCCATCATCGCGGTCTACCGGCTCGGCTCGCACGTCCCGGTGCCGGTCGTGGACATCAACATCCTGACCGACGCGCTGAACGCGCAGGGAAGCACCGGGTTCCTCTCGTTCATCGACCTGTTCTCCGGCGGCGCGCTGACGCGGATGGCCATCTTCGGGCTCGGGATCATGCCGTACATCACGGCCTCGATCATCATGCAGCTACTGACCGTCGTGATCCCCAAGCTCGAGTCCTGGCACAAGGAGGGCGAATCCGGGACCAAGAAGATCAACCAGTGGACCCGCTACGTGACCGTCGTGCTCGCGCTGCTGCAGTCCACGGGGCTCGTGTTCCTGTTCCACTCGCGTTCGGACCAGCTGGGAGGCGTCGACATCTTCCCGACGGGGACCTTCACCGCGCCGAACATCGCGCTGATCGTGCTGGTCATGACGGCCGGCACCGCCATGATCATGTGGATGGGCGAGCTGATCACCCAGCGCGGGATCGGCAACGGGATGTCGATCCTGATCTTCTCGAGCGTGATCTCGCGATTGCCCCAGGAGGGACGGGCGATCCTCCTGCAGGCCGGCAACGCGAAGTTCGTCGTCGTCCTGCTCATCGGGCTCGCGATCGTCGTTGGGGTCATCTTCATCGAGCAGGGCCAGCGCCGGATCCCCGTCCAGTACGCGAAGCGCGTGGTCGGCCGCCGGATGACCACCGGCGGGAGCACGTACATCCCGCTCAAGGTCAACCAGGCCGGCGTGATCCCGATCATCTTCGCGAGCTCGGTCCTGTACTTCCCGACGCTG
>DASTYU010000146.1:0-2934 GCA_035764655.1 Candidatus Limnocylindrales bacterium | reverse complement strand
CGCGGTGGGCGACGTGCCGGGATTGAAGTCCGTCGCAAGGGCAATGGGCACGTCCCGGTCGATCAGCGTCCGAGCCGGGGCGAAGTGGTCGCTCATGAGGAACCAGGTCGTGGCCGGCAGGAGCGTCGCGACGACGGGGCGGTCGCTCGCCGCGGCTTCGGCGAGGGCATCGATGCCGGCGTCGGAGGGCGCCGCGAGGTGGTCGGCGGATGCCGCCCCGAGCTCGGCGGCCAGCTGGGCGCCGCCGGAGGGCGCGAGCTCATCCGCATGGAGCCGGGGCGTGAGGCCGTACGCAGCCGCAGCCTCGAGGATGCGTCGCGACTGATCGACGCTGAAGACGCCCTCCTCGCAGAACACGTCGCAGAACCGCGCCCGGCCATGGGCCGCGATGCCGGGCAGCTGCTCCTCCAGGATCGAGCGCACGTACGCCTCGGTGCCATCCGGTCGCGAGCGGAACTCGGGCGGAACGGCATGAGCACCGAGATATGTCGGCACGATCTCGACCGGGCCTTCCAGCCCCAGCTGCCACGCAATCTCCACGAGACGCAGCTCGGTCTGCAGGTCCAGCCCGTAGCCGGACTTCGCCTCGATGGTCGTCACGCCGTGGCTGAGCATCTCGTCGAGCCAGCGCCGCCCATGAGCGGCCAGCTCATCGTCGCTCGCGGCGCGCGTCGCGGCGACGGTCGACAGGATCCCGCCACCGGCCTCGAGGATCTCCAGGTAGCCGGCTCCTCGTTGGCGCAGCAGCAGCTCTCCCTCGCGCGTTCCGCCGAACAGCAGGTGCGTGTGTGGGTCGACGAGGCCGGGCGTCACGGTGCACCCCGTGGCGTCCAATCGGGCGAACCGGCCCAGCTGGTAGCCGCCGGCGGCGAGGGCCGCCTCGGCCTCCGCGCGCGGTCCCACGGCGACAAGGCGCCCCTCCCAGCAGGCCACCACCGGGTCGTCCTCGCGGACCAGCCGTTCGACATCGCCCTGGGCGGAGCCGGCCCGCAGGCCGCCCGCCATGGTCACGACCTCCGCGGCGCCGTGGATCAGCAGGCCCGCGCTCGGCTCGTCTCCGCGGCCCCCCTCGATGACCCGGAACGGGCCACCGGTCATCGGGGCGCGGTCCGGGCCGTCTCGAGTCGCAGCTCGAGCGCCTGCAGCGGCGAAAAGTCGCGCAACCGGAGATACGCCGCGGCGGCGGCGAGTCGCGCTTCGCGAGGTCCGGACGGATCCGCGCCCGCCCGATCCGCGACCGCCAGCAGCGCCGCGACGGGGGCGAGGCCGATGAGCTCCGATTCGGCCGGCTGCACGCCGTCCTCGGCAGCGAGCTCACGGACCGTGTCCCACACGAGCCACATGGGCGTCACGCTGAAGTCGAGCAGGTTCATCGACACCTGGGCGCGTCCCACCTCGGCAATCCAGAACCCGGACGCCTGGACCTTCGGCAGCCCGCCGCTCGACTCGCGAACACGCCGTGCGATGCGTTTCGCCAGCTCGACGTCATCGGAGTCGAGGTTGATGTTGTAGGCGATCAGGAAGGGTCGGGCCGAGACCGCCAGCGCCCCGAACGTCGGATGAGTGCGCGGCGGACCGTAGTCGGGCTCGCGGCCGTGCATGCCGATCTCGTCACGCAGGCCCTCGTACTGGCCGCGCCGGACGTCGGCGAGGCGCACGCGATCCGCGCGACGGGCCGCGTTGGCGTAGAGGAACACGGGAATTCCGTGGCGCTCGGCGATGCGCGCGCCGAACGTGTTCGCCAACTCGATGCAGGCGTCCATCGTCGTGTCGCCGAGCGGCACGAACGGCACCACGTCGACCGCCCCGATGCGCGGGTGCTCGCCCTGGTGCTCGTTAAGGTCGATGCGCGGGATGGCGGCCTCGACCAGGCGCTCCAGGGCTTCCACGACCGGCGCGTCCTCGCCGGCCAGCGTGAACACCGATCGGTTATGGCTCGCGTCACTGGTCCGGTCGAGGAGGTACACGCCGTCGACCGATTCGAGAGCGGCCGCCAGCTCGTCGACGATGTCGAGCCGGCGGCCCTCCGAGACGTTCGGGACTGATTCGATCAGCACCCGTTGATGCTAGCGCCCTGTCCTGGCCTCCATGACCGAGGTGCGACGGATGGCGCTACTTGATGAAGTGGACGGTGGCCGTCCAGTACGAGCCGTCGTCGAGCGTGAGCTCGAACACGCGGCACGTTTCGGCCCATCCCTTGTCGGTCTTCCAGTCATAGGTGTACGTGCCGGCCGGGAACTCGCTGAGGCCGACCGTGGCCGCCGTGGCTTCCCAGGGGCCGAGCGGCGCGCCGGTGGCGCAGCTGACCTGGCGGCTGCGCGGGTTGGCGAACAGGACGTCCAGTCCGGTCGCGTCATCGAGGGTGAACTTCATCGGTAGCGCCGATCCGGCGTTGATCGTCGCCGTGTTTCCGGGGTTGACGGGGGGTCGATAGCCCTCGAACCCGTAGTCGAGCAGATCGAGCCCCACGACGAGCGGGTCGTGGTCGGACGAGCGGTACGGCGTCGGCGCATACAGCGTGGTGACGTGGTTGGGCGACTTGAAGTCGTCGTTGTAGTCGAGGACCGGCGGCTCGTCGGCATTGATGTGCCATTCGGCGGCGCCGCTGACCTGGGCGGCCAGCGTCGGGCTGGCCAGACCATGGTCGAGGTACCCGGACATGCCTTGGAACACGAAGCTGTAGGCATCGCTGCCAAGGGACGCCGCCAGGGTGTCGGTGTAGCCCGCATCACGGAAGACGTCGATCGGCGCCTCCTGCGCGTACGAATTCAGGTCGCCGATAACCAGGACGTCGCGATCGCCGCTCTGCGTGGGATCCTCGGCGATCCAGTCCACGAGCGCCTGCGCAGCGAGGGTTCGGGTCCCGTTGCAGTTGCCGGCGCCACCGAGACTCAGGTCATCGTCGGGGGCGCCGCCGCAGTCGGAGCCCTTCGA
>DASTYU010000145.1:0-25944 GCA_035764655.1 Candidatus Limnocylindrales bacterium | reverse complement strand
TGCCGCCAGGGGTCTGGAACGCCGTGGCGGTCAGGCCGGCGGCCGGGGCGACCGCCGGGTCAATCAGGCCGTCCTGCAGGGTCAGGCTGGCCATGTCGCCGCCGGCGCACAGGGCGAGCGCCGCCGCGCCGGCAGTCTTGCCGAGCTCGTTGGCGTTCTTCCAGACGTCGACGTACTGCAGACCCTTCGCCACGTTGTTCAGGTTGGCGGGGTCGCCGTCCTGACCGCTGACGGGCGGATACGGGTCGTAGTTCTTGCCAGTCAGCGCAGCCGCGACGCCGAGCGCCGTGCTGTCGTTCTCGGCAAGCACTGCATGGATCTGGTTGCCGTCGGCGACGGCCTTGTCGATGATCGCTTCCATGTTGGCCTGGGCCGTCTCGGGCGCCCACGCGTCGGTGTACGTCCCGTAGTCCTTCGGCCACTCACCGGCGCCACCCTCGGGCCCGTTGAGGATCTTGATCGTGCCCGCGTCGACCGCGGCCTTCAGGCCGGCGTCGTCCCAGCCCTGCGGGAGGAACGTCGACGCGTTCGGGTCACCCGGGTCGCCCTTGATCAGGACGTAATTGCCCTCGGGGACTGCCGCGAGGATCGCCTCGGCTTCGGCCTTGCCGACGCCGATGTTGTCGAACGTGATGTAGAGGACGTCGGGGTCCTCGATCAGGCGGTCATACGCGATGACCGGGACGTTCGCATCCTTGGCTGCCTGGACGGCCGGTCCGATCACGGTCGTGTCCTGGGCAAGGATGATCATCACGTCGGCTCCCTGGCCGAGCATCGTGGTGACGTCCGTGAGCTGCTGCTCCGTGCTGAGGTTCGCGTCGGCACTGATGTACGTGCCACCGCCCGCCTCGACCGTGTCCTTGATGCCGGGCTCGTCGTGCGCGGCCCAGCGCGGCTGCTGGAAGTTGTTCCACGACACGGCCACGGTGCAATCACCACCCGCGGCGGCCGATCCGCTCGGCGCCTCGCTCATGGGGGCCTCGCTGGCCGGTGCCTCGCTCTGCGGCGCGGTCGTCGCGGTGCCGCCACTGCTGCACGCGGACGCCACGATCGCAAGGGTTGCGACGAGCAACCCGATTCGACGATGAAGCATTCCTGACTCCTTCTCCTCCGGTTTCCGCAGTCCCCCGGACACGGTTACCGCCGTGTGGTTTCCCCACCCTCCAGTCGCTACGCTAGCACCCTCCTCCAAGCAGGTTCCGGATTGTTGCGCGCCGAGGCGGCGCCTCGAATTGCGAAACGCGTTACGAGCTGATCAGCTCGGGCACGGCCTCACGTGGCCCGACCAGCACGGCCGGGTCGTCCAGGAGCGGTTCGAGGGCCAGTTCGGCGGCGCCGAGCAGCGACGCGTCGATGCCAAGGGTGGCCGGGACGATCGCCACGAGCGCGCGAGGCCCCGGCAGGGCGCGCCGATCGAGCTCACGCTCCACCGTCTCGATCAGGAACGGAAACGAGCGCCCGAAGAGGCCGCCCAGAACGACCAGCCGCGGGTTGAAGACGTTGACGAGGCCGGCCAGCCCGAAACCCAGCCAGCGCCCCAGGTCGTCGAGAGCCGCAAGCGCGTGGCCGACGCCCCGTTCCGCTTCGAGGAGCACCTCGTCGACGGCGCCGCGTCCACCGCCCGGCGAACGACCGACACGCTTGAGCAGTGCTCCCTCGCCGACCTCGGTTTCCCAGCAGCCGACCGCGCCGCAACGGCAGGCACTGCCGGTCGGGTTCACCGGGATGTGGCCGATCTCGCCGCCGTATCCGGCCGCTCCGCCGAGCGGCTTGCCGCCGGCGATGAGGCCGCCGCCGACACCGACCTCGCTGGAGATGAACAGCACGTCGTCGGCACCGATCGCGGCTCCCCGGCGGGCCTCTGCCAGCGCGCCGAGGTCGCCGTCGTTGGCGACCGTCACCGGCACGTCCAGGCCGAGGGCGTCGGCGAGGCGCCGGCCGAGCGGCACGTCGCGCCAGCCCAGGTTCGGGGCCATCGACACGAGGCCGTCGGTGCGCCGGACGACGCCCACGACGGAGACACCAACGCCAACGATTGCGTGGCGTCGCGGAAGCCTCGCGAGGACCATGTCCGAGAGGTCGATGAGATCCCCGATGATTTCGTCGACGGACGTGTGTCCGCGGGGTAGATCGACCCGTTCGAGCTGGAGGACCTGACCGCCCGCACCCACGAGCGCCACCGCAAGCGAATCGACCGCGATCTCGAGGGCGAGGACGACGGCACGGCTCGGATTGAGGCGGACGAGCGGGGATGGGCGGCCGGGTGTCCCGAGCGGCACGGCCGGACCTTCGGTCGCGAGGTCCGCAGCGACCAGCTCGCCGATGAGACCGCGGATCGCCGTCCGCGTGAGGCCGGTGCGGGCCACCAGCTCCGACCGCGAGAGCGGACCATCGGTATGCAGCTCGCGGACGATCGCGCTGAGGTTGGCGCGTCGAACCGACTCGCTGCGCTGTCCGACGTCGTCGCGGCGCACCGTCACGAGGTTTGTGTTCCTCTCTTTCAAAAGCCGTGGGGTGCCAGACTCGGACATGCTCGGTGCCCCTGTCAAGCCGTTTTGTGGCCCTTTCGAAGGCCCTCCGAAAGCCGGTGCTACCATCCGCGCCTGCCGGTGGATGCGGAGCACGGAACGAGGAGGTCGCCTGATCGAGGCGGGAAGCCAGTGAACCGCTTTGTCGGACCGCGCGTTGCGATCGGGGCAGCCGTGGCGATTGCCCTGGCCGGTCTGGGGATCGCGGGCTGGGTCGCGTCGGGCGGGACGGCGAGGACTCCGTCGTCGACCGCTCCGCGGTTCATCGAAGAGACGGCACGGGCGGGGGTGGATCAGACGTTCGGCGGGGCGGACCGCTGGTTCGTTGGCGGTGGCGTGGCCGTGTTCGATTGCGATGCGGATCGCTTGCCCGAGCTGTACCTGGCCGGCGGGGAGCGCCCCGCGCTCCTGGCCCGCAACGTCGGCGCGGTGGGCGGGCCGCTGGCCTTCGAGCCGGTCCACGATGCCGTGACCGACATGACCGACGTGACCGGGGCTTACCCGCTCGATGTCGATGGCGATGGGGTGACGGACCTGGCGGTCCTGCGCCGCGGCGAAAGCGTCCTGTTGCGCGGCCTCGGGGATTGCCGTTTCGAGCCGGCCAACGACACGTGGTCGTTCGATGGCGGCGACGCATGGGGGACGGCCTTCAGCGCGACGTGGGAAGACGACGCGAAGCTGCCGACCCTGGCACTCGGCCGCTACCTGGACCTCGATCAGACTGCCGGCAGCACGCGCGTATGCGGCGACAACCTGCTGTTCCGGCCCGTGGCCGACGCGGCCTACGGTCCGCCAACCACGTTGCGGCCGGGGTTCTGCACGCTGTCGATGCTGTTCAGCGACTGGGACCGCTCGGGCCGCGGGGACCTGCGCGTCACCAACGACCGCCACTACTACCAGGCTGGCCGCGAGCAGCTGTGGCGGGTCGAGCCGGGCAGCGCGCCCCGCGAGTACACCGAGGCCGATGGCTGGCAGACAGTGCAGATCTGGGGCATGGGCATTGCCAGCCAGGACCTCACCGGCGACGGGTATCCCGAGATCTACCTGACCAGCCAGGGCGACAACAAGCTCCAGACCCTGGCCGACGGGCCGGCACGGCCGGAGTACCGCGACATCGCGCTCGCCCGCCGGGCGACGGCCCACAAGCCGTTCACCGGGGACACCGCCCTCCCGTCGACGGCATGGCACTCGCAGTTCGACGACGTCAACAACGACGGCCTCATGGACCTGTTCGTCGCGAAGGGCAACGTGACCGACATGCCCGACTACGCGCGACGCGACCCGAGCAACCTCCTGCTCGGCCAGCCCGACGGCACGTTCGCGGAGGGAGCCGAACAAGCCGGCATCGTCAGCTTCGATCGCGGGCGCGGGGCGGCGCTCGCGGATCTCAACCTCGACGGATTGCTCGACCTGGTCGAGGTCAACTACCAGGCACCGGTCCGCCTCTGGCGGAACACCGGATCGGGCACGGAGGGGGCGCCCGCCATGGGCCACTGGCTGGGCATCGAGCTCAGCCAGCCTGGTGCGAACCCGGACGCCATCGGATCGTGGATCGAGGTGCGCTCTGGTGACCACGCCACACAGCGCGAGCTGACGGTCGGCGGCGGGCATGTCAGCGGCCGGCTTGCGCCGATGCACTTCGGGCTGGGCGCCGCCGACACGGCCGACGTCCGCGTCACGTGGCCGGACGGCGAAACAGGAGATTGGATCTCCATCGCCGCGGACCAGTACGTCACGATCGACCGGCACACCGGACAGATCACCCCGTGGAGGCTTCCGTGACGAAAGCGCAGCTGGCGCCGATCGAGCTGCCCGATTTCGGCATGCCGCGCGAGGCCCCCGAGCTGCCCGCGTCCCTCTACGCGACCCGCCTCGAACGACTTCGCGCCCGCGCGAGGGAGGCCGGGTTCGGGCGGCTCGTCGTCTACGCCGACCGCGAGCACAGCGCCAACCTGTCGTACCTGACCGGGTTCGACCCGCGCTTCGAAGAGGCCGTCCTGATCCTCGGAGCCGAGGCTGAGCCGGCGATCCTGGTCGGCAACGAGAACTGGGGCACGGCCGGCGCCGCCCCGCTCACCATGCGCCGCCACCTGTTCCAGGACCTGAGCCTGCCCGGCCAGCCGCGCGACCGCTCGCGGCCGCTCGGCGACATCCTCCGCGATGAGGGCATCCGGGCGGAGACCCGCGTCGGCGTCATCGGCTGGAAGCGCTATGCGTCCCCCGGGACGATCGAGGCGCCGGCGTTCCTGGTCGACGAACTGCGCCGGCTGGTCTACCCCGGGGGCAGCGTCGTGAACGCCACCGACCTGCTCATCGATCCCGGCAACGGGTTGCGGGTCATCAACGAGGTCGAGCAGCTGGCCGCCTTCGAGTACGCCGCATGCCAGACATCCCAGGGTGTGCGCGAGCTGCTGTTCGGGCTGCGGCCCGGCATGACCGAGGCGCAGGCGGTCCAGCTCTTGCGCTGGAACGGGATGCCGCTGTCGTGTCACCTGATGCTGACGGCCGGACCGCGGGCGACCTTCGGCCTGCTCAGCCCCGCGACCCGGCCAATCGAGCGCGGCGACCGGTTCACCGTCGCGTTTGGCATCTGGGGGGCGCTCAACTGCCGTGCAGGATTCGTCGTCGAGGACGCCGCCGAGCTGCCAACCGGCATCCGCGACTACGTCGACCGGCTCGTCGGGCCGTACTTCGAAGCGGTCGCCGAGTGGTATGGCGCGCTTCACGTCGGGCAGCGCGGTGGCGTGCTGCAGGACATCGTCGACCGGCGCTTGGGCGACCCGTTCTTCGGCATCTTCCTCAACCCCGGACACCAGATCCACCTCGACGAGTGGATCAACTCGCCCATCTCGCCCGGTTCGCAGACCGAGCTGCGCTCCGGGATGGCGCTGCAGGTCGACATCATCCCGGCGACGGGCACCGACTACTTCACCACCAACATCGAGGACGGGATCGCGCTGGCCGACGACGAGCTGCGGGCCGCCTTCGCGGCCGCGTACCCCGGGGCATGGGCACGGATCGAGACACGCCGCGCATTCATGGCCGAGTCATTGGGCATCTCGCTGCATCCGGACGTCCTGCCGCTCTCCAACATCCCGGCGTACCTGCCGCCGTTCCTCCTCGCGCCCGGGAGGGCGATGACCATGCGGGCGTAGCCCGCCTCGGGGCGCCTGCGGGCTCGCTCCTACAGGTCGACCTCGCCGGCAACACCTGTCACGGTCGCTCCCGCCACCCAGATCGCCCCGCCCTCCCCCGCCGACAGGTGGACGCGCCCGCGGCGGCCCAGCGCACGACCCTGGCTTGCCACGTAGGGCAGGGTGGCGCGGCCGATCCCCACGAGCCATTCGGCGATGGCCGCGTTCAGGCTGCCGGTCACGGGGTCCTCGGCGCTCTGGCCGTCCTTCGGGAAGAACGCCCGGACCTCGAACGCCTCGGGCGAGCCGGGCGGATACGGCCCGACCACCCCCAGGTCGAGGTCGACGAGGCCAGGCTTCAGCCCCAGCACCTCCTCGGCGCTCGCCATCAGGACGGCGACCCAGTTCGGACCGTTCGCGGCCCACTGCGCGTCGCGGATCGCGACGCGTTCCACCCCGAGCATCGTCGCGATCCGCCCGATCAGCCCTTCCTCGACGGGGCCCGACCGGGAGACCGGCGGGGATCGAAAGGCGAAACCGTGGGGCGTCCGTCGAATGTGCACCAGGCCGGCGGGGCATTCCTGGACGATCTCGTTGTTGACGCGCGGATGTCCGCCGCCTTCGAGCCAGGCGTGGCAGCTTCCGAGCGTCGGGTGGCCGGCGAACGGCAGTTCGCCCATGGTGTCGAAGATGCGCACGGCGTAGTCCGCCTCGGGGTGCGTCGGCGCGATGACGAACGTCGTCTCCGAGAGGTTCGTCCACGCCGCGAACCGCTGCATCTCCTCGGTCGTGAGGCCGTCGCCGTCGAGAACGACGGCAAGCGGGTTGCCGAGGTAGGCCGTGTCCGAGAAGACGTCGACCTGGGCGAAGCGGCGCATCGTCAGGTCTCGCCCGGGCGGGCCAGCTCGAGCCGGCGAAAGAACGTGAAGCCGAACGGCCACGGCCAGGGGCTGACGGTCCGCACGGCCAGCGGAGACTCGGCGATTCCGTCGAGCGGGTCTGGACTGCGCAGGTGGAAGAGCGAGAAGCCGCGGCGCAGGTCCCAGATCAGGGCCGGCGCACCCGGGCGCAGGACGCGAGCGATCTCGCCAAGGCCCGCGACCTTATCGTCCCAATGGTGCATCGAGAACGTGCTGACGACGAGATCGAAGGATCCGTCGTCGAAGGGCATCCCCGCGACATCGGCGACGAGGAACGATGGAACCGGCGCGCCGGCGACGGCCGTCCGATCTGCGCGCCGCTTCGCGCGCACGATCTCATCGGGGTCGATGTCGAAGGCGACGACGCTCAGCCCGTGGTCCGCCGCGAGCCGCACCGATAGCGGCCCCGATCCGCAGCCGACCTCGAGCACGGCAGCGCCGGCCGGCGCATTCGCCGCGATGTCGGCGGCGATCGGCCCGAACAGCGAGTCCTCGTACCAGCCCATCGCGTGACAGGTTGACGCATGGGGCGGGGAGTTGCGTAGGCTGGAGCCGATGGATGAACCGGTAACCCAGGTCACGCTCGACGACATCCGCGCAGCCGCCCGACGCCTGGACGGGATCGCGCTGCGCACCCCGCTCCTGCCGTTCACGACTCCCGACGACCGGGAGGTCCTCCTGAAGCCCGAATCGCTGCAGGCCATCGGCGCATTCAAGATCCGCGGCGCGTATCACGCGATTGCCCGGCTCGACGCTGCCACGCGGGCGCGAGGGGTGGTGGCGGCATCCAGCGGCAACCATGCGCAGGGAGTCGCCCGGGCGGCCCGCCTGCTCGATGTCCCGGCGACGCTCTACATGCCCGTCGACGCACCAGCGGTCAAACGGCAGCGGGTGCTCGCCGACGGGGCTCGGATCATCGACTGGGATCCGGCCGACCCGGTGTTCATCCAGGACCACGCCCGGCGGTTCGCCACGGACCACGGGCTGACCCTGGTCCATTCGTACGACGACGACGACGTCATCGCGGGACAGGGGACAGCGGGCCTCGAGGTTGCCGAAGCACTGGACGCAGTCGCGGCGATGCTCGTGCCGGTCGGTGGCGGCGGGCTGATCAGCGGAATCGCGACCGCGATCAGGGCGCTGCACCCGAACGCACGGATCATCGGCGTCGAGCCCGCCCTCGCGGCCGATGCGCAGGAGTCGCTGCGTGGCGGCCGGCTCGTGGCCTGGCCGCGGGAGCGCAGCCGGCGCACGATCGCCGATGGGACGCGGACGAACCTGGCACCGCGCACGTTCGCCCACATCCGCCGGCTGGTCGACGACATCGTGACGGTGGAGGAGGACGAGATCGCGGCCGGGATTCGCCTGCTCGCCGAGCGGGCCCGGCTCGTCGTCGAGCCGTCCGGGGCGCTCGCGGTGGCCGCCGCGGCGTTCCGTGCCGGCGAGGCGGGCCTGGCGGGACGCGATGGTCCGGTCGTTGCCCTGGTCAGCGGCGGGAACGTGGACCCGGAGCGCTTCCGTGCGTACCTGGAGGCACCGATCCCCGCTCCACGCTGACCCCGCTTGACGCGGACGGGACCCCTCGGGAACGCTGCGTGGCATGCCCAACCCCGCGCTGACCCGGCGCCGGCTCAACCGCGCATTGCTCGCCCGCCAGCTGCTGCTCGAGCGTTCGTCGCTGTCGCTGACCGATGCGCTCGAGACAGTCGGCGGCCTCCAGACGCAGTACGCACCTGCCGGCTACATCGGCCTGTGGAGCCGGCTCGAGGACTTCCGGCGCCCCGCGCTGACCCAGGCGCTCGAGGACCGCTCCGTGGTCCAGGCGACCGTGATGCGCGCGACGATCCACATGATCTCCGCGAGCGACTACTGGCCGTTCGCCCTGGCGACCCGGCCCAGCCGCGAGCAGTGGTACCTGCGCGCCGCCGCGGCCCAGCTCCGCGGCGTGGACATGGACCGCGCGGTGCGGCGGGTCCGGGACGACCTCGCCGGTGGGCCGCGCCCTCACCATGAGCTCCTCGCGGGTCTTGCGGCCGAGGGCATCCCGAAGACGGCATGGAACGGGCTCGCGCAGCTCGTGCACCTCGTCCGCGTGCCGCCGTCCGGGACGTGGGAGCAGCGCCGGGCGAACCGATATGCGCTCGCGGAACACTGGCTTGGCGATCCGCACGTCGAGGAGCCCGAGGCGATCGTGCACCTCGTCCGGCGCTACCTCGGGGGGTTCGGACCCGCCAGCCGCGCCGACGTTGCCAGCTGGACGGGCCTGACCGCAACGGCCTTGAAGCCGGCGCTTGGGGCACTCGAGCTGCGCACCTTCCGCGACGAGGACGGTCGCGAACTGATCGATTTGCCCGATGCGCCGCTCCCCCGCGAGAACGTCGCGGCGCCCGTCCGTTTCCTGCCGGTCTGGGACGCCAACCTGCTCGTCCACGCCCGCCGAACGGGCATCCTTCCCGAGCTGTATCGCCCGCGCGTCTTCAATACGAAGACGCCCCACTCGTTCCCCACGTTTCTGGTCGACGGCGCCGTCGCCGGGACGTGGCGCTACGAGGACGGCCGCCTCAGCCTCGAACCGTTCGACGATCTCCGGGCCCGAGAGCGGGATGCCGTCGACGACGAAGCGGAGCGGCTCCGCGCGTGGCACGCTGAGGACGGTGCGTGACCGCCGCCGCGCCCCCGGTCCGCGACGAGGAGGGCCCGGGCGTCACGACCCTCGAGCTGTTCTTCGACCTCGTATTCGTCTTCACCATGACCCAGCTGACGGGCAAGCTCGAGCACGACCTGACGCTCGAGACCGTCGTCCAGATCGTCCTGGTCCTCGTCGTCCTGTTCTGGATGTACAGCGGCTACGTGTGGCTCACCAACCAGGTGCCGCCCGCGACGACTCCGACCCGTCTCCTGCTCATCGCCGGGATGGCCGGGTTTCTCGTCTGCGCGCTCGCCGTACCGCACGCCTTCGACACCGATGCCGTGGCCTTCGCCCTCGGCTTTCTCGTCGTGATCGTCGTGCACAGCGGGATGTTTGCGAACGCCTACGGGCGTGGCACGCTCGGCTTCGTCCCGCTCAATTTCGTGGGCGTGGCGTGCATCCTCGCGGCCGCCGTCATCGGCGGAACGGCCGCCTACGTGCTGTGGCTCGTGCCGATCGCCCTGACCTTCGTGTCCTCGACGCTGACCCAGCGCGACGCGGGCCTCGCGGACTCCGGCTTTACGTTCCGCGGCGGGCACCTGGTCGAACGCCACGGCCTGCTGCTGATCGTCGCTTTCGGCGAGTCGATCGTGGCGATTGGCATCCGGCTCGCCGAGGTCGAGCTCGAACCGCGCACGTACCTCGCCGCCGTGCTGGGGCTGTTGCTGGTCTCGGCGCTGTGGTGGACCTACTTCGCCGGGGACGACGAGCGCGCGCTCGAAGCCCTGCGATCTGCGGGGCCTCGCGAACAGCTCGGCATGGCGATCGGCGCCTTCTTCTACGCCTTCGTGGCGATGCTGCTCGGGATCGTGACGCTGGCCGCCGGGATGGCGCTCACTATCGCAAATGTCGACGTGCGAACCCCGCTCGAAACCGCCACCCTGCTCGGCGCCGGTGCGGCCGTGTACGTGGGTGGTGACGTGCTGTTCCGGTCGAAGCTCGGGATCAAGCCGCTGCGGTTCCGGGCAGCCGCGATCCCGTTGCTGCTGCTGACCATCCCGCTCGGCTCCAGCGTGTCCGGCCTCGCCCAGATGAGCGCGATCGTTGCGGTCTTCGTCGGCGTGCTGTTCCTCGAGAAGCGCGACCGGCCGGTGCTGCTCAGCGAGCCCGAATGACGACCAGGCGGTCGAGCGCCGATTCGGCGCCCCAGATCTCGCCCGGCCGGCCCAGCAGCTGGCGGACCGCCGCGCCGGCATCGGGCAGCGGGAACGACTCGAATGACTCCGTCGGCGGGTCGAACCGGACGATGGCGTTGGCGGTGAAGTCGGTCAGCCACACGCCGTCGTCCATGTCGACATAGACGGCATACGCCTGCGCGCCGGCGCCGGGCAACGACCACTCCTGCCACGACCCATCGGACGGATCGTGGACTGCCACCTGGCCGGCGTTCCACTCGGCGACCCAGAGTCGACCCGTCGAGTCCGACCAGATCCGGCGGGCGCCCTGCCCGGCAGTCGGCGGCTCGACGGCGGTGGCCTTACCGCTGGCGCGATCGATGCGGGCAATGTGGCTACCGGCCAGCGACGCGTACCAGACCTCTCCCGACGGCGTGGCCGTGATGCCGTACGGGCCGCGACCGCCCGGCGCGTCGAACGCCTCCACCAGGCCGTCGGCGGGGTCGAGCCGGCCGTACACCCCGCTCTGGCCGGTGAACCACAGGACGCCATCGCCATCGAATGCCGCGGTGTTCAGGTTGGCGCCGGGGTGGCTCGCCGGCAGCTCGAAGACCTGAACCTCGTCGGTGGCAGGGTCCACCCGGACGATCGCGTTATGCCCGCCATCGGTGATCCACGGCGCGCCGTCCGGACCGACGATGACGCCATGCGGCGCCGACCCCGGACCCAGGTCGATCTCGCGCACGTCGCCGGTCGCCGGGTCGAGATGGCCGAGCGTCCCGACGTTCTGGCCCGTGTACCAGATCCCGCCGTCGGTGGCGGGCGCGACATCGTGCGGGTGGCTGCCGGACGGGACGTCGTACTCGACGAGCGAGTAGGCGGATGGAGGTTCGGGCGACGTAACCGTCGGGGGCGTCGTCGGCTCGGTGGTCCCACCGCAGCCGAGGAACAGCAACAACAGCCCGAGCGTGGCGAGGCGGGCGGGCACGCCCGGCATCGGTCGCACAGGGATCAGACGCCGGGCGTCTGGATGAGTTCCGCCATGGGCTCAAGCCGCGCACGAAGGAGATCGGCCGAGTCGGACCCGCGTCGGACCGCGCACGACCAGCCGCCGTCGTCCCACCACGTCAACGTCTCGAGCGTCTCGCGTGGCTCGGCGGCGAGGGCGTACTCCAGCCGAACACGACGCGGAAGCCCGTGCACGGCGAGGGCACCGTCGTCGCCGGCAGCCGCCAGCACGGCCTCGTCCAGCCAGTCGGCGTACACGGCGTTGTTCACGTGGTCGAGCGGGTCGAGCTCCTGCGGGCGAACGGTGATCGTCCGCTGTCGCGCTTCCGGCCGCGGCTCGCCAAGCCTCACCCGGCCAAGCTGCAGGCCCGCCGAAGGCGCCGAGCTCGTGAAGAAGACCTCGAACTCAGAGGGGATCCGGGTCGGGCTGCCGCCTCCGTCCAGCAGCACCCAGTCGATGCGGACGAGCGCCGCGAGCCGGGACCCGACCCGAAACGTCGACTCGCGCCGAGACCAGACCCGCCGGAACCCCACGACGCGGGTCGTGCCGGCCACCTCGGCGCCGTACGGGATCGGCGCCGCAATCTCGATCTCCGCCGTCCGGACGAGCCACGTGAGGCTGCGCTCGCGATACCACGCCCGGTCGTAGCCGAGGGCCTCGGAATGGCGTGCTGCCAGGTCCTGCGTGTAGCGCAGCAGGCCGCTCGTGCGCAGCCGGCCGTCCGGTCCCGCCTCGTCGAACCGGACCCGATAGGCCGCCTCGTAGCTCGCGGTGCTGCCGCCGGCGTCGGTCATGGCAGGGGGTCGGGCGCTGCGGCGGCCAGCGCATCGAGCGTTTCGATGGTGATGAGGCCGATCCCGGACGTCGGTGCGGTCTGGCGATCGAGTCGCACCTCGCACGAGCGCCGCGCATCGAACACGACCAGGGCAACGCGCAACGTCTCCTCCTCGTCGGCCGCGTGTCCGCGCGCGTCATCGAGCTGATGGAGGACGTCCGGCCCGATGCCCCGCGCACCCCATTTGCAGTCGTATGCCTCGGCCCCGCCGGGCTGCTCGACCGTGACGTCGTACGGGTGGATCTCGGCCCGAACGCCATCGAACAGGAGGCGGCGCTCGCGTCTCACCGCCGTATCGCCCGCACGTCGCTGCAGCAGGAGCGCCGTCAGCGATTCGACGATGGCCCCGCGGACCTGGCTGCGGACCTGCTCGCCGCGCTCGGCGACCTCGAGCGCCACGGCCAGGATCGCCTCGGAGCGGCCCTGCTCGGCGGCTTCGACGTCGGGGTCGAACAACGCTGGGAAGGTCGTCCGCCACGCGGCGGGGTCGGTCGTCTCGCCGTTCATCACGGCACGCGCGAGCAGGCGCTGGTCATACGAGGCATCCACAAGGAGGCTCGCCGCGCGGGCGACGACCGGCTCGCGCTGGATCGTCGCGTACACGACCGCCCGCGCGTCCGGAGCCGCGTCCTGGAACCTCATGGCCGTGCGTCGACCGCCAGCAGGACCACCTGGGGGAACGTGGACAGCCAGTCGATCGCCCGATGGGGATCGGTGATCAGCCCGACCTCATCGATCGCCCGGTCGATGGCCCTGGCGCGCCCGTCGCCGAGAGGCTCGTCGCCACGGGCGTCGACGACCGCCTCGAGTCGGCCTCGCCACGCCTCGGCGAGGTCGTTGACGTAGGTCCATTCGTCGTCGATATCCTCGCCGCGCTCCCGCAGGCCGTCGAGCGCATCGAGCGCGCGTGCCAGCGCCGTTCCAACCGTGTCGGGCATGCCGAAAGGGTAAGCGCCGGGGCGGAGCGCTGGGCTCCGCGCCCGGTCAGATGGTGGTGGGCACCCGCTGCGTGACGGCCTCCGCCCCGGGCTGGGTCGCGTCCGTCAGCGGCTCGCGGACCGGCTCGAGGACGATTTCGGGTGCCTCGGCCAGCGCGCGCTGTGCACGCCGAAGGATGGACTCCAGGCGGCGCCGGCCGCGGGCGTCCCACGATCGCGAATAGGCGCGGATCGCCTCGGTACGGAAGCGGCTCGCTTCGAAGCGCTCACCTCGGCGTTCGAGCTCGGCCACGCTGTCGAGGACGGCGCGATAGATCGCGGGCAGCTGCTCCGCGGGCGACAGACCCCCCTGAGACTGGTGCTCCACGGTCCGGATGGTCGCCGCGGATGGTCCCAAGCGGAATGACCTGTCAGTCCCACCCCGCCGCGCCGAAGGGGTCAGTCGCCACGATGCGCACCGCTCCGGATCGAGAAGCCCCGTCCGGTGTGCCAGCCGCCCGAGGCAACCGGCGGCCATTCGTCCACGACGCGCTCGACGAGGCTGGCGGGTGGCCCCTCGCGCAGCGCCTCGAGCAGGACGTCGAGCGTGTCACGCGGCCCATCGGCGACGACTCGCACGCTGCCGTCGGCCTCGTTGGCGGTCCAGCCGTCGAGCTCCAGGCGCCGCGCCTCGCGCAGGACGAAGTAGCGAAAGCCGACGCCCTGCACGCGGCCACGCACGACGGCGTCGAGCCGCGCCAGGTCGTCGCCCACGTCAGGCGGCCCGGGCCCGGGTCGGCCAGGCGAGCACCAGCGAATCGAGCAGCAGCTCCGGCGCGACGTTGACCTCGAGCAGCTCGCCGCCCCGCCCCAGGCGCCCGATGAACCGTGCAACCTCATGGGGGGGCACGTCCCGGGCGATCGCCTCGTACTCCTCGAGCAACGCCGGGTCACGGAGCGCGGCTCGCTCGCCGGCGGCAACGAGGGCGAGGTCGCGGGCGACGTCCACCCAGACGGCGATCAGCATCCCGGCCGCGCGGCGGCGTTCCGCGGCGGGTACGCGGCGGGCACCGTCCTCAGCGGCCGGAGTCTCGGAGCCCGCGTTGGGGGCGTCCGCGGGTGGGTCCGGCAGGGTCGTTTCGTCGAGGGACTGCCCGCCTCGTGCGAGCAGGCTGCCCAGCTCGCTTGCCCGTGGCACCAGCGAACGAAGCTGTTCGAGGCGTTTCGACGGCCGCGCGTCCACCAGATCGAGCAGCGCACGGGCAAGCTCGGCCCGAACCGATGTCGCCTCAGGCACGCGCGCGTACGCGATCGCCAGGCCCGGCCGCCCTCCGGCCAGCCGGCCGAGGCGGGCGGCGGTCGGCGCGTCGGCCAGGCCGTGTTCGGCGAGAATCTCCTCCACGCCTCTCCCACCCACGGGCCCAAGCCGAATGCGCGCGCAGCGAGATCGGACGGTGGGCAGCAACTGCTCTTCGTCGTTGGCGCAGAGCACGATCGTCACACCGGCCGGTGGCTCCTCGAGCGTCTTGAGCAGCGCCGATTGCGCGTCCTCGTTCATGCGGTCGGCCCGTTCGAGGATGGCGACGCGGGCGCCGCCTTCGACCGGGAGCAGGGCGAGCTCCGCGATGAGGTCGCGCACCCCGCGATAGCGCGCATCGGGTCCGCCGATCACGATCTGCCCGCCCGGACCCTCGGGCTGCAGCCAGTGCAGGTCCGGGTGGTTGCCATGGTCCACCATGCGGCACGCCCGGCATTCGCGGCACGGGCGGGCGGCGGGGTCCTCGGCCGTGCACAGCAGACCGGCTGCCAGGTCGAGGGCGAGCGTCGTCTTGCCCACACCCTCCGGTCCCGACAGGAGGACCGCGTGAGGAGGCGTGCCCGTCACCATCGCCGAGACCGCCCCGAGGGCGGCCGGCTGGCCGCGGGTCCGCGCTCCGTTCACGTCAGCCCTGCAGCGGGCTGCCCGTCAGGAAGCGTCGTCGGCCGTCGGCGCCTTGCGCGTCGTGCGCTTCCGGGTGGTCGCGGCCGGGGCCTCGCCAGCGGCGGCGGCGGTTGCCTTGGTCGTCCGCCGGCGCGGCTTCGGAGGCTCGTCGCTCACGGTGGAGCCGGAGCCGTCGACCGCGGCAGACTTTGTCGTCCGTCGGCGGGTCGTCGCCTTGGGAGCCTCCTCGGTCGCTGCCGCGTCCGCGGTTGCGGCAGCCGCCTTGGTCGTCCGCCGGCGGGTCGTCGCCTTGGGAGCCTCCTCGGTCGCTGCTGCGTCCGCGCTCGCGGCGGCCGCCTTGGTCGTCCGCCGGCGGGTCGTCGCCTTCGGCTTCGTAGCCGTGGGTGCCTCGCCGACGGGCACATCGTCGACTGCGGCGGCGGACTCGACGGCAGGAACGGGCCGGGCCGGTGCCTGCGTGGAGAGCTGCGCGCGCAGCATCTCCTCGAGCTCGGGCGGAACCTCGCTCCATTCACCGCCTGCCTGCGGTGCCGTAGCGCCCGCCGCTGGAGCGCGCTCCTCGCGGCGAGGCCGTGCATCGCGGTGCGGCGTCGTCGACGGTCCACCGCTGCGCGAGGTCCGTTCGCTCACGTCGGGATACCGATTGATGCCACCGCTCCCGCCGCGCCCATAGCGCTCCCGCGCGATGGCCGACTGGTAGGCGGCGCGGCCGCCGCGTGCGCCGCCCCGTCCACGGCCGCCGCGGCCACGGTTGCGCTCAGCGATGAGGTACTCGGGAATCTCCGGCTCATCGTCGAACTCCTCGTCGGCGAGCGGCGCGAGGTTGCCAGGCGCCGGCGTGCTCGTGCCGAGCTGCGAGTCCCAGACCGAGCCGAACGGCGTGGCGGAGCGGGGGCGAGGCGCCGGAAGGTCTTCTTCCTCTTCGTCCTCGCTCAGGACCGGGCGCGCAGCCCGGCGTGGCGTCGGTGCCGCGACATCGGTCGGGGCTCCCTCGCTCCGGCCGCGACCCCGGCCGCGACCACGGCCGCCCCGGCGGCGGCGCCGCCGCGGGCCATCGTCGCCATCCCCCGTCACGTCGGTCCCTTCTCCGAGCTCGGCGGGACCCTCGCGGACGATCTCCTGGTCCTCGTCATCGAGCGTGAACAGCTCGGCGGCGGCGAGGTCCGCTTCGGTGAGCCCGCCAACGAGCGCCTTCGACAGCTTCTCGCCGGGGATGGTCACGACCGGCGCCGCGCCGTTCTCCCCGTTCGTGTTCGCAGCGGTGGATCGCCGGCTGCGACCCCGCGACGACCCGCCGGAGGCGGCGGCGGGCTCGCGATCCCGATCGCGGCTCCGGCCGCGGCCGCGCCCCCGGCCCGTGCCCTCGGTCTGCTTGTCGGGCACCTCCGTCATCGACAGGTCCTGCTCGTCCTCGGCGACACGCCGGCCCGACCGCGACCCCTTCTCGACCTTGGCGAGCTGCGTGATATCCGTGAACTGGTCGGCGACTTCGATCAAGTCCGAGCTCGTGTTGCCGCGGAAGCTGATCACCTCGCAACGGACGCCCATCTCCTGGACGGCGCGGATCGCCGGTGCGAAGTCGCCGTCACCGGACACCACGATGGCGATATCGAGGTTCCGGGCGGTCTTCATCATGTCGACGACCAGCTCGATGTCGAGGTTCGCCTTGACCTTTCCATCGCCGTACTTCCGGATGTCCTTGCTGACGACCTTGTAGCCGTTCCGCGCCAGGAACGAATGGAAGTTGCGCTGGTTCTCGTTGTCGGGGTCGAGCCCCGTGTAGGCGTATGCCCTGACCAGGTCACGGCCCGCCGATGCCGACCGCAGCAGCGTCACGTAGTCGATGTCGACGCCGGCCGCCTTTGCCGCATAAAAGATGTTCGCCACGTCCACGAAGACGGCGACGTTCTTGCCCACTGGTACTCCTTGGGTCTATCTGGGCGCCCCGCCGGCGCGGCGACGCTGCACGGCGGGGTCGGATTATGTGGTGCGGCGCGCGACGGATCCCGCCGCGGCCACGGTTCGTTGGATGCGCGGTCCGGCTGCGCTGAAGCCGAGGGCCTCCCAGCGCGCCGACTCCACGGGATCGTCCGAGCTCGACGCTTCGACGACCGTGCACCCCTTGTTGCTGGCCGATCGAACGACCTCCTCGAGGAGGGCGGCGGTGATGCGGTCGACGTCGTACTCCGGGTCGACAACCAGGAGGTCCACCGCACCGACGAAACCGCCGGCCGAGACGGACGGCCGGAGCGCGAGAACCGCACCACCGACCACGACGCGTTGCGCCTCCGCAACGAAAATGCTCGCCTGAGGCAGGTACACCAACTGGCGCATGAGATCCGCTGCAGCGAGAGGGCTGGTGTCCGGCGAACCGCCAAGGCGACCGTCGCTCAAGGCGACGAGCCTGTCGATGTCCGTGACACGGGCCGCTCGGACCAGATATTCCACGCCTTCGGGTCTACCTCAACGGGTCGGGCGACCGAACAAAGGGACGGAGCGCAAGCTCACCACCCGAGGCCACGACTGCCAGCACCCGCAAGCGTTGGCTCGACGGCGGTGCCTGGGCGCGGCCGAACGGTGTTGCATTCGGTTCGCCGACGCATATGATACGGCATCGCTTCGGCGGCCACCTGCGCGCCGCCCGGAGAGGATTCCGTCGCCCGTCGAGCTCCACCCCAGCACAGCGATCCTGGAGGGGACGCAGCAGGGACTCGAGGGGCGTAGCGGCGTCTGGACCGGGCATGCGCCCGAAGTGGCCAAGGGCATTCGATCGTGATCGCCGGGTGTCCCGGACGATCGGATCACGAGGAGGAGAAGACTTGAAGCGTTTCATTCGGGTGGGAGCGCTCGGCGTTGCCGCGCTCCTTGCGCTTGGCGCCTGCAGCGGCGGGGCGGCAGCGCCGTCCGACGAGCTGGGTGTCATCACGGTCCCAGCCGGGGACCCGATCCACATCGCGTACTGGGGCGTCCTCTCGGGCGCTGACTCGACCCTCGGTGAGGACTCGAAGCGCGGCGTCGAGATCGCGATCGATGACAAGGACGGCAAGCTCCTTGACCATGACATCTCCCTGACCCAGGAAGACGGCCTGTGCACGCCGGAAGGCGGCGCCACGGCCGCGCAGAAGCTGGCAGCCGATACCACGATCGTGGGCCTCATCGGCTCGGCCTGCTCCGACGAGACCGTCGGCGGCATCAAGGCACTGACCGATGCCGGCCTCACGACGATCTCGCCGTCGAACACCCGCCCGGCGCTGACCGCCGAAGATCGTGATGCGACCTACGCCGGTTACCTCCGGACCGCGCACAGCGACGCCTTCCAGGGCAAGGCTGTTGCCGAGTGGGCGTTCAACGAGAAGGGCGTCAAGAAGGCGGCCACCATCCATGATGGAAGCGCCTACGCCGAAGCCCTCCAGCAGGTCTTCGCCGACGAGTTCACCGCGCTCGGTGGTGAGATCGTCGCCCAGGAGGCCGTTTCGAAGGGCCAGACCGACATGAGCCCGGCGCTCACCACGATCGCCGCGGCGCAGCCGGAGCTGCTGTACTTCCCGGTGTTCGTCGCCGAGGGCGGCTTCATCGCCCAGCAGGCGCTCGAGACCCCGGGCCTCGAGAGCGTGATCCGCATCGGATCCGACGGCATGTTCACGCCCGACTTCGTGACAGCCGCCGGCGCAGGCGCGGAAGGCATGTTCCTGTCGAGCCCGAACTTCTCGGCGTTCCAGGAGGGCTATGCCTCCTTCCTCGAGAAGCACCAGGCCAAGTACGGCGAGGCGCCGGTGAGCGCGTTCCACGCGCACGCCTATGACGCCACCAACATGCTGTTCGATGCGATCGAGAAGGTCGCGGTCAAGAACAGCGACGGTTCCCTGTTCATCCCGAAGAAGGCCCTCCGTGATGCGATCTTCGCGACGAAGGACTTCCAGGGCCTGACCGGCGTGCTCAGCTGCTCGCCGACCGGTGACTGCGGCGCGCCGCTCATTGCCGTCTACGAGATCACGGCCCGCGAGGCCGGCGGCGAATGGCCGCCGGAGGCCCCGATCTGGCCGACCGAGTAGCAATCGCCAACCCTTGAACCATTGGACCGAGCCCGGGGCAACCTCCCGGGCTCGGTTCGCATTCAGGTCCTGACGGAGCGGACATGGCCACGAACGCAGCTCAGGCGCCAAGCGGCCGGCTGATCGAGCGAGTCACGGAGCTCGCGATCCAGGCATTCCTGTGGGCGTTCCGGATCGTCGTGGTCCTGATCGTCGTCGTCGGGTCGATCCTGACGCTGGCGCAGGGCCGCTACTCGGCGGCCGTGTGGGTCGACCTGGCCATCACGGGCGCCGCACTGGGCAGCATCTACGCCCTGGTCGCGCTGGGCTACACGATGGTCTACGGCATCCTGCGCATGATCAACTTCGCCCACGGCGAGGTGTTCATGGCGGGCATGTTCGCCGGGTACTTCACCGCGGTTGCCCTGAACAACATGGGCGTGCTCAACGCCAACCCGCTCGCGTCCATCGTGTCGATCGTCGTGATGATCCTGGTGGCCGCCGCGCTGTCGACCGTGGTGTCACTGATCGTCGAGCGGATCGCCTACCGGCCGCTGCGCAACGCGCCGCGACTCGTGCCGCTGATCTCCGCCATCGGCGCCTCGTTCGTATTGCAGTACACGTTCCGTGGCTTCTTCGGACCCGGCGTCTACGCCTATCCGCCGATCACCATCCTCGACGGCAAGGCGCCGATCCCGTTCATCGACATCCAGTGGGCCGAGGTCCTGGTCATCGGATCGGCGATCGCGATGATGATCGGGCTCTACCTGTTCGTGATGCGCTCGAAGACCGGCACGGCCATCCGTGCGGTGTCGGAGGACCAGAGCGCGGCCGCGCTCATGGGCATCGACGTCAACCGGACGATCGTCACGACCTTTGCGATCGGCGCCGCGCTGGCCGGGGCGGCCGGCGTGCTGTATGCGCAGCTGTTCCACCAGTTCAACTACTTCGTCGGGTTCTTCCCAGGTCTCAAGGCGTTCACGGCCGCGGTGCTGGGTGGGATCGGCAACATCCCGGGCGCCATGCTCGGAGGCCTGTTCCTCGGGGAGATCGAGATGATCGGCCCGGTCCTCTTCCTGACGGGTCTCGGCGTGCCCGCCGCGAACCAGCTCAAGGACGTCATTGCCTTCACGATGCTCGTCCTCGTGCTCGTTTTCCGGCCGCAGGGCCTGCTCGGCGAGCGGGTCACGAGGAACCGCGCGTGACCTCCGACGCCGTCGCAACCGCGCCGCTCGAGACCGGAACCGAGGCAGTTCCGTCGATCATCGCGTGGCGGGACGTCATCCGGATCGGCCTCATCGGTGCTGCAATCGCGATCTATCTCTGCCTCGTCGGCATCGTCCCGGTCTTCCATGAGCGACAGCTCATCGCCGGCGTGATCACGCTCGGGCAGGTCGCGCTGTTCGGCTCCATGGCCCTCCCGGGCGCGTTCGCCGCCCGCAAGGCAAGCACACTCCGCGACGCGCTGCTCACGGGCGCCGTGGCCGGCCTGATCACGGGCCTTGCCGTGACGCTGCTCGTTGTCGTCGGGAGTGTCGTCGACCTGCGGGTCATGTTCCTCAACGCCTCTCCCGAGCTGTACTCGATGCTGACCATGGGCATGGGCACGGCCGGTGCCTGGATCCCGGCGGTCGAGGGCCTCCTGCTGGGAGCGTTGGCCGCGGGTGTCGGCCAGTTGCCCGATCGCATTCGCTCGCCGCTCGTCCGCGGCCTCCTGGCCGTCCTCGTCGTGGGCCTGTTCGCCGGCTTGCTGCGCGCCCCGCTGCTGTCGGCGGGCCTCGGAAGCCTGTCCGCCGTGCTGTTCACGAGCGATGGCCTGACCGTCGTCGGGGCAGTCCTCGTCTTCTCCGTCGTGGTGCTCGGACGCGTCGTCCGCCAACGGGTCGCCGTCGGCGAGCGGATCGCCGCGCTCCCCGACGAGCGGCGGCAGCAGCTGCGCATCCCCGCGATTGCGGGGCTGGTCGCGATCGTCCTGATCCTGCCCCTGCTGCTCGGGCCGTTCTTTGCCCAGGTGATCGCGCTCGTCGCGCTGTACATCCTGATGGCGTTCGGCCTGAACATCACCCTCGGCCTTGCCGGCCTGCTGGACCTGGGCTTCGTGGCGTTCTTCGCCGTCGGCGCATACACCGTCGGGCTGTTCACGTCGACGGCCGAGTACGGCCTCCTTGATATCCCGTTCTGGCTGGCGGTGCCCTTTGCGATGCTGTTCGCGGCGATCTTCGGAGCCATCCTCGGCTTGCCCATCCTGAGCATCCGGGGTGACTACCTGGCCATCGCGACACTCGGATTCGGCGAGATCATCCGCCTGCTTGCCGGCTCGAACCTGCTCCTGCCCCTGCTCGGTGGGCCACGCGGCATCATCAACATCCCGAAACCCTTCGAGGTGCCGTCCACCAGCTTCTTCTCCGGTCCGGGGCAGATCTACTACATCGCCCTCGCCTTCGCCGTGGTGGTCGCCTTCGTCGCCTGGAGGCTGCGCAACGGTCGCATCGGCCGGGCGTGGATCGCCATCCGCGAGGACGAGGACGTGGCCGAAGCGGTCGGCATCAACCTCATCCAGACGAAGTTGCTGGCCTACGTCCTCGGCGCTGCGTTCGCCGGGCTCGGTGGAGCCGTCTTCGCCGGGTTGGTCGGCTCGATCTTCCCGAGCAGCATCAACCTGTTCGTGTCGATCAATGTCGCGGCGATCGTGATCGTCGGTGGCATGGGCAGCATCCCGGGCGTCGCGCTGGGAGCCCTGTTCCTGATCGGAATCCCGGAGCTCTTCCGCGAGTTCGCCGACTACCGCTTCCTGTTCTACGGCATGGCTCTGATCGGGATGATGCTCTACCGGCCCGAAGGGATCTGGCCGTCCGGCATCGCCCGTCGCGAGTTGCATGTCGAGGACGAGTCGCAGGTCATCCTGGCCGGAGACACCACGCCGATCACGCGCGGGGGGATGTCATGAGCCTGCTCGTGGCGCGCGAGGTGACCAAGCGCTTCGGCGGCCTGGTCGCCGTCAACAACCTCGACTTCGAGGTCGAACAGGGGGCGATCGTCAGCGTGATCGGCCCGAACGGCGCCGGCAAGACGACGTTTTTCAACTGCATCGCCGGGTTCTACGACATCAGCTCGGGCTCGATCGAATTCGACGGCCACATCATCAACAAGCTGCGCCGCGACCAGATCGCGCACCTGGGCGTCTCGCGGACGTACCAGAACATCCGGCTGTTCGCCAACATGACAGCGATCGAGAACATCCTCGTCGGGCGGCACCATCACCTGCAGTCGACGTGGATCGGGACCGTCCTCGGACTGAAGTCCGTCAAGGTCGACGAGGACAATGCGCACGACGAGGCGCGCCGCCTGCTCCGCTTCGTCGGCTTGCGCGGCAAGGGCGACATGCTGGCCAGCAAGCTGCCGTACGGCGACCAGCGCCGGCTCGAGATCGCCCGGGCGCTCGCCAACAACCCACGTCTGCTCCTCCTCGACGAGCCGACGGCCGGCATGAACCCGGCCGAAACGGCGCAGTTGACCGACTTCATCCGGAACCTGCGCGACGAGCTCGGGATCACGATCCTGTTGATCGAGCACGAGATGCGCGTCGTCATGGGGATCTCCGAGCGGATCACGGTCCTCGATTACGGCGAGAAGATCGCCGAGGGAACGCCGGCCGAGATCCAGTCCAACCCGCGCGTCATCGAGGCATACCTCGGCCGCGGCGGCGCGGCGGACCTTGGCGTGGCGAGCGCCTGATGGCACTCCTCGAAGTCGACGACATCCACACCTACTACGGGAACATCCACGCCCTCAAGGGCGTGTCCCTGGCGGTCGAGGAAGGCGAAATCGTCACGCTGATCGGGGGCAATGGCGCGGGCAAGACCACCACGCTCAACACGATCAGCGGGATCCTCAGGCCGCGGTCGGGAATGGTCCGCCTCGACGGGAACGATCTCGCCACCGTGGCGCCGCACAGGATCGTCGCGCTTGGAGTCGTTCAGGTGCCGGAAGGCCGGCGAACCTTCGCCCGGCTGACGGTCGAAGAGAACCTGAAGATGGGTGGCTACACCGTTTCGAAGCAGGACGTCGACGAGGGCGTCGCCCGCGCGTACGAGATGTTCCCGCGCCTCAAGGAGCGGCGGACCCAGGTCGCCGGAACGCTGAGCGGGGGTGAGCAGCAGATGCTGGCAATGGGTCGTGGGCTGATGGCAAAGCCAAAGGTGCTGCTGCTCGATGAGCCGTCGATGGGCCTGGCGCCGGTGCTCGTGGACGCCATCTTCGACACGATCCGGAAGCTGCACGCCGAAGGCACGACGATCCTGCTGATCGAGCAGAACGCGCGGATGGCCCTCCAGGTGGCGGATCGAGGCTATGTCATCGAGAGCGGCGCGATCCTGCTGACGGACACCGCCGCGAACCTCCGCGAGAACGAGGAGGTCCAGAACTCCTACCTCGGCATCGCCTGATCGCAATCGGCGCGCTGGCGGCGCCCACCGAGCCTTCGTTTTGGTGGATCAGCCTGGCGCCACGCCGAGCTCGAGGCTGGGAGCACCGCGCCGTAGCCGCAGGCCCCGAAGCAGCTGCGCATTGGCGGCGACGATGATCGTCGACGCGCTCATCGCGATCGCGCCCATGGCCATCGGGAGGTCGATGCCCCAAGGGACCAGCACGCCCGCGGCGACGGGGATCGCAACGAGGTTGTAGCCGGTCGCCCAGACCAGGTTCTGGATCATCTTGCGGTAGCTTGCTCGTGACAGCTCGATCGCCCCCACGACGTCGCGTGGGTCGCTGCGCACCAGGACGATCCCAGCCGACTCGACCGCGACGTCCGTGCCGGCGCCGATCGCGATCCCGACGTCGGCGGTCGCGAGAGCCGGCGCGTCATTGACGCCGTCTCCCACCATGGCCACCTTGCGCTTGCCCTGCTGGAAGCCCTTGACGGCCGCCGCCTTGTCGGCGGGCAGGACCTGTGCGGCGACCTCGTCAATGCCCAGCCGCTTCGCGACAGACTCGGCGACGGCCAGGCTGTCGCCGGTGATCATCGCGACGCGCAGCCCGAGGGCGTGCAGGTCGCGGACGGCCTCGAAGGACTCGGGCCGGATCTCATCCTCGAGCGCGATGGCGCCGACGATCTGTCCGTCGGCGACGACATGAAGGACGGTCCGCCCCTCACTCGCCCACGCTTCGGTCTGCGCCAACGGCTCCAAACCAAGGTCCGCGAGGAGGCGGGGCCCACCGACGGAGACGCTCCCGCCGTCGACCTTCGCTCGGGCGCCACGCCCGGCGAGGCTCTCGAACTCCGTTGCGCCAGCGGCGGCAATGCCACGCTCCTGTGCGGCCGCGACGATCGCCCGCGCGAGCGGGTGCTCGGAGTCGGCCTCTACCGCCGCGGCGAGCCGAAGGACCTCGGCCTCGTCGCCGGAGACCGCCGACGCCTCGGCGACGACCGGCTGGCCCTTCGTGAGCGTGCCGGTCTTGTCGAAGATCACGACCTGGAGCTCACGAGCGCGCTCGAGCGCGATTCGGTTCTTCACGAGCAGGCCGTTGCGCGCGCCGATTGACGTCGAGATCGCAATCACCAGAGGGATGGCCAGGCCGAGCGCGTGGGGGCAGGCGATGACGAGCACGGTGGCCGTCCGGATGAGGGCACCCTCCTGGTCACCCTGGAGCCACCAGAAGGCGAGGGTGATGGTGCCAGCGATGAGCGCGACGTAGAACAGCAGCGCCGCGGCCCGGTCGGCGAGCGCCTGGGCGCGAGAGGCCGAGGCTTGCGCCGCCTCGACCATCCGCATGATCCCGGACAGGGCCGTCTCCTCGCCCACGGCGGCGACCCGGACGCGCAGACTTCCGCCGGCGGCCACGGATCCGGCGATGACCTTCGCCCCCGCCTCCTTGGGCACCGGCTTCGACTCGCCGGTGATCAGCGACTCGTCGACGTCCGCCTCGCCGTCGGCCACGATTCCGTCGGCCGGAACGCGCGCCCCCGGGCGGACCAGGACGACATCATCGACTGCTAACGCGGAGAGCGGCACGGTCTCAGTCCCGCCGTCCGTGACCCGCTCGGCCGTGTCCGGGAGGAGCTCAGCCAGGGCCGCGAGGGCGCCACGGGCCTGGGCGATCGAGCGCATCTCGAGCCAGTGGCCGAGAAGCATGATCGTGATGAGCGTCGCCAGCTCCCACCAGATCTCGACTTCGAAGTAGCCGAGCGTCCCCGCCCAGCTCGTCACGAACGCGACGACGATCGCAAGCGAGATGAGGGTCATCATCCCCGGCTGGCGGTCGGCCAGCTCGCGCTGCGCTCCGCGGATGAAGACCCAGCCGCCGTAGACGAAGACGACCGTCCCGAGCGCGGGCGGGATCCACTCGGATCCGGGGAAGACCGGCGCGGTGTAGCCGAGCCACTCCTGGAGGTCCGTGCTCCAGAAAACGACCGGGACGGTGAGGATCAGGCTCAGCCAGAACTTGTCGCGGAACATCGCGACGGAGTGACCCTCGTGGCGGTCGTGGGCCGCTCCGCGGCCATGCGCGGCGTGGTCCATCTGCCCGGCAGGCATGGCGCTGTGCCCGGAGTGGGCAGCCGCCGCGTCGTGGCCGTGCCTTGGATCGGGGGCCGCGGCCGCGGCCGCTTCCTCGACGTGCTCCCGCCGCTCGTCCCCGCCGTGGTGTTGGTGAGTCATTGGTATCGTTCAGCGCGGCGCCGTGGGGCCGGCTCCTCCCTACGCCTGCACCTCTTGCTCGTGCTCTGATTGTTCCGCCTCGTCACCAAGGTATAACTCGTGGTCGATGCTGCCTGCGTTCGTCACCACGAATGTCACCGGCACGCCGGCGGAACGGCCATCTCGGCC
>DASTYU010000144.1:0-21770 GCA_035764655.1 Candidatus Limnocylindrales bacterium | reverse complement strand
CGTGCCCGCGCACGACGAACGCGACTACGCCTTTGCCGTCAAGTTCGGGCTGCCGATCCGCCGGGTCGTCGCGCGACCCGGGGAGGAAGACACCGATCTCGGCGAGGCTTACATCGCCCATTCGGAGAACGAAGTCCTCGTCAACAGCGGGGAGTTCAGCGGCCTCTCGGCCGACGAGGGCGGGCGGCGGATCGTCGCCTCGCTCGAGGCGCATGGCAAGGGCAAGGCCGCCGTCACCTACCGGCTGCGCGACTGGCTGATCAGCCGCCAGCGCTACTGGGGCACGCCCATCCCGGTCATCCACTGCCCGACCCACGGCATCGTCCCCGTGCCCGAGGAAGACCTGCCCGTCCTGCTACCCGACACCGTCGACTACGAGGGCAGCGGCGTGAACCCGCTGACCCGTGACGAGGCGTTCCTGAACGTCCCCTGCCCGATCGACGGCGAGCCGTCCAAGCGCGAGACCGACACGATGGACACGTTCATCGACTCGTCCTGGTACTGGTATCGCTACCTGTCGCCACACAAGCCCGACGGCCCGATCGACGCGGACATGGTCGAGACGTGGACGCCGGTCGAGCAGTACACCGGTGGCGCCGAGCACGCCGTCATGCACCTGCTCTACGCCCGCGAGTTCACCAAGATGATGCGCGACCTCGGGCTCGTCCAGCAGAACGAGCCCTGGAAGCGCGTGTTCAACCAGGGCCAGATCCTGGGTGCCGACGGCGAGCGCATGTCCAAGTCGCGCGGCAACGTCCAGGACCCGGACGAGCTGGTCCGGCGCTATGGCGCCGACACCGTCCGGCTATTCCTGATGTTCATGGGCCCGTGGGACCAGGGTGGTCCGTGGAGCCCGACCGGGATCGGCGGCGTGCACCGCTTCCTGAACCGCGTCTGGACGATCACGCTGGACCCGCATGGCGTCGAGCCGGGCGATCCCGAGTCCGGCGTGCTGCCGGCCGGCGAGAGCGAGGCGGATGCGCGAGCCGGCCTGCGGTCCGCCGCCCACCGGACGCTGCGCGACGTGACCGACGACTACGAAGGCTTCCGCTTCAACACGATGCTGGCGAAGCTGATGGAGCTGTCGAACACGCTGATGCGCTATCGGGGGACGCCGGCCGCCGGCTCGGCGGAGTGGGACGAGGCCGTGCGTCTGTTGCTGCTGATGCTGGCCCCGGCCGCGCCGCACATCACCGAAGAGCTGTGGAGCCGCCGGCTGGCTGCGAGCGGCGCGGAATGGAGCTCGATCCATACCGAGCGCTGGCCCGAGGTCGACACCTCGGTCGTCGCCGAGGCGACTCGCGAGGTCCCGATCCAGGTCAACGGCAAGCTGCGCGACCGGCTAGTCGTGCCCGCGGACATCGACGCCACGGAGCTGGAGCAGCTGGCCCTCGCCAGCCCAAAGATCGCGGCGATCCTGGCCGGACGCACTCCGGACCGGATCATCGCCGCGGGCGGCGGAAAGCTGCTCAACATCGTCATCCGCGACGTGTGATCCGCTCCCTCCGCACGGCAGCGGCGTTGACGGCGCTCGCGGCCGTGCTCAGCGGCTGCGGGGCCGCGGGTCCTGCGGCAACGATCGGGATGGTCAACGCGACGACGATCCCTGTCGCCGTTCACGTGAATGGCGCGTGGGTGGGCACGTTTCCCGCGTGGTCGGAGCGCCGGGAGATCGTCGTTACGGGACATGGCGGGCCGCCGTGGCGGGTCGAGTTCTTCGGTCCTGATGGAGAGCGGATGGGCGACCTCGACGCGTCCCTGGATGAATCCGGCGGGAATGGCACCGGCTGGTCCTCGACCTGCGGGCAGTTCGTGGCGTGGTTCCGCACCGTTCCGAACGATCTGCCGCCACTCGATGCGGCCGTGATGCATCCGGCGAGCCCGCCCTGCACCTGACCCGGTACGCTTCCTGCCCCATCTGCCCAGGAGAACGATGTGCCTCCCATCAAGCTCGGTGCGAACTGCTGGAACCAGTACGCGGAATGGCCGAACATGCTGGCCGCCGGCCAACGGATCGACCGTCTCGGCTACGACACGTTGTGGACGTGGGACCACCTCTACCCGATCGTTGGCAGCCACAAAGGCCCGATCTTCGAGGGGTGGCTGGCGATCACCGCCTGGGCCGCGACGACAGACCGCGTCCGCATCGGCCTGATGGTCGGCGCCAACACGTTCCGCAACCCGGCGCTGACCGCGAAGCTCGCCACGACCCTCGACCACATCTCGGGCGGCCGGGCAATCCTCGGGATCGGCGCCGCGTGGTTCGAGACCGAGCACGTTGCCTACGGACTCGAATACGGCAGCGGGCCACCGGAGCGGTTGCGCTGGCTGGGCGAGGCGTTGCCGGTGATGCGCGGCATGTTGCGCGGCGACACACCCAGCGCTGCCGGGCCGCATTACGCCACCAGGGAAGTGCGCAACGACCCGCCGCCGATCCAGGGCCGATTGCCGCTGCTCGTGGGCGGTGGCGGCGAGCAGGTCACGCTGCGCCTCGTCGCGCGCTATGCAGACGCGAACAACGTCGGCGGCGGGATCGAGAGCGTCCGGCGCAAGGAACAGGTCCTTCTGCAGCACTGCGAATCGGTCGGGCGGGACCCGTCCGAGATCGAACGGACGACGGGGATCGGCACGGTCGTGATCCGCGACTCCGAGGAAGAGGCGCGCCGCGTCCACCGCCAGATCTTCGAGCACAACGGCCGCGCCAGGTCGTGGGACGACATCGCCGTCGGGACCCCAGAGCAGGTCGCGGAGCAGCTCGCGCCGTTCCTCGAGATCGGCTACCGGCACCTGATCGCCGGGTTTCCCTCGCCGTACGACGAGGAGTCGCAGACTCGATTGGCGACCGAGGTCCGCCCGCTGCTCGAGGGCGGATAGAACGAAGGGCGCCCAGGCTCAAGTCGCCTGGCTCGCCAGTCGGCGTGCGAGACCGTCGAGCAGCAGATCCAGCCCGAACGTGAAGTCAAGGGGATAGCCGTCGTCTGCCTCCGCGACCATCGAGGCCATGGCGATGAGATTCGGGAATTGCTCGGGCGGCAGGGCCTCGGCGAGGGCGGCGGCCGTCTCGGGGGCTTCGGAAACGTCGAACGGCAGGCTCGTCGCCTGCAGGGTGAAGCCGTACAGGTGGCTGTCGAGCGCCCCGAACGCATGGGCGACGTCCAGGAGGTTGAAACCGGCGTCGTGCAGCACGCCGACGACGGCCTCGAGGTAGGCGAGGCGGGCCGGGCCGGGCTGCAACGTGGATTCGAGCAGGCTCGCGGCCCAGGGATGGCGCATCAGCACCTGATGGGCCGCGAGATAGCTCGCGCGCAGTGAGTCACGCCAGTCCGTCTCTCGGGAGGGAATGACGAACTCCCCTGCAACCCGATCCGCGATGCCGGCGAGCACGTCGTCCTTGTCCGAGACGTGCTTGTACAGCGACATCGCTTCCACGCCGACCCGCTGACCGAGTCGACGCATCGTCACCGCCTCCAGCCCGTCTTCATCGGCCATTGAGATCGCTGCCTCAAGGATCGCGCCGCGGTTGAGCGGGGCGCGACGACGAGCGGTGAATGCGTCCCGCGCGATCCCTGCCCTTCGGGTCGGCATGGTGCTGGGTTCTCCGTGCTTGACAAGCTTACACAGTAAGCCTACGATTGTCGTGGCACTAGCTTACAGCGTAAGGCGGAGGCACGACGATGTTCGATACCATCCTCACAATCGTGGCGGGGCTGGGCGTTGCCGTCCTGGCATTGGGGACGGTCTTCGTCCTCGGCATGCGGACGAAGTCGGCCCTCGTCGTGCGGCCACTGTTCGCGATCATGCGTCGGTGGCTCAACCCATACCAGCTGCGACGCGCTGGCCGGCCCGGCGCCTATGCCTCGATCATCCGGCACCGGGGCCGCCGTACGGGGCGTCCATATGAGACACCGGTCGGCGTCGTCGCGTACGACGACGACTTCCTCGTGATGTTGCCGTATGGCTCGGGCACGCAGTGGTTGCGCAATGTGCTCGCCGACGGCGAGGCGACGCTCGTGACCGAAGGGCGGACAGTTCGCGTCGACCGGCCGGAGATCATCCCGTTCAGCACGGTCGCAGAACGATTCTCCGCCTCCGACCGTCGGTCCTCGCAGGTGTTCGCCGTAAGGGAGTGCCTCCTGCTCCGTCACGCGCGGAGTTCGTCGGTGGCCGCCGAGCCGCAGCCCGACGCTGGCGTGGTTGGGCTGGCCCGTGCCAGCTAACGGCTCGGAGCCGCCGAGAACGAAGGAGCCCGGGCGATGCCCGGGCTCCATTTCGGTGAGCGTGTTGCGTTCAAGGCGCCTGGCGTTGCCAGGTCGCAACGGGGTTCTGGACTTCGGTGTATTCGCCGGTCGCGACGTCGACCGACCACATCTCCCGCTCCTTCTCGCGGAGCGGCTCGTAGTCTGGAAGCTCCGTGATCAGTAGGGTCCTGCCGTCAGGCGACCACGTCGCACCCAGGAGGTAAGGCTTGACCGTCTCAGGCCCGACCAGTCGGAACCCCGTACCGTCGGCATTGGCGATCGCGACCTGACGCCGGAGATCCTTTTCGCGCATGAAAGCGAGCTGCTTGCTGTCCGGCGACCAGCTCGGGTAGTACTCCTCATCGGCCGTCGGATCAAACCGAAGGGGATGCAATTTGGTCAGCGTTCCGTCGGCGTCGATGTCGGCGATGTTGATCTGCCAGCCTGAGACGCCATCGACGCCGGCGCTCATGAAGCTGAGATGCTCGCCGTCGGGCGACCAGGTCATGCCCTCGAAGTCGACATCACCTTGTGTTGCGATGTCGAGTCGACGCAGGTTCGTCCCGTCGGCGGTGACGATGTATGCCGACGACGTGTCGGCATCGAGATCATGGCCGCGGAAGACGATCTGGTCGCTATCCGGCCGCCATGTCGCGTAGTCGGTCGTCATACCAGTGGCGAGTTCATGGAGCCCCGAGCCATCCGCATTGACGACGGCGGCCGTAAGCCCGGTGTAGTCGCCCTCTGAGTAGCTCACGAGGAGAGAACTCCCGTCGGGCGACCACGTCATGCGATCGAGGCCGCCCGGAAGCTCGCCCAGCGTGGTGAGATCGGAACCGTCCGGATTGACGCTCATGACCTGGAACTCGCCGTCCGAGGCCCGGACAAACGCGACCCGATCGCCCTGGTTCGCGAAGACCGGGTAGGAGTCCTGGTTCGGACCGGCGATGAGCGCCCGAGCTTCGCCGGTCGGATCGTTGGCGATGAACAGGTCGCCAGCCTCGGAGTAGACGATCGCTCCGTTGCGAGCCGGGCCGAACGGCGGCGGCAGCGGCCGACGCTGGGATCCGATGTAGAGAGCCGCGGCGACGAGCGCCAGCGTCAGCAGGGCCACTGTCACGATCGCGAGGATCGGACGCAGCGACGGCGTCCGTGCCATGGTCAGTTGCATCGGGAGCCACCTTTCGAGGAGGGCCCACCCCGGCTTCTGGCCGACACGTCGCGTCGCGGCGAGTGCCCGCTCGAGGCCTTCGCGCGGACCCGATTCGGGTCCTTCGCGCAGCCAGTCGGCGAGCACGCGATCCATCGACTCGTTCATCGTCCAGGCTCCGCGGTGGTGGCGGGCTGCGCGGCGTCGCGATCACGGCCGATGGCCGTGCGCATCGCTCGCGCGCCGTAGTGGAGACGTGAGGCAACGGTCCCCGGCGGCACGCCGAGGACGCGGGCGACCTCGGGTGCCGGGAGACCGACGTAGTGGGTCAGGACGAGCACCGCCCGATGCTCGACGGAAAGTTCGAGGAAGGCCCGCTCCAGCTCGTCGCGGTCGGCGAGCTGGGCGATGTCGTCGCGCGGCTCCTCCCGGTCGATCGGGAGTGCCGGCAACTCGATCGGGCGCCGGCGCGTGCGTCGGGCCTGATCACGGCAGGCGTTGACGAGAAGCCGATGAAGCCAGGCGTCGAAGGCGCCGGGATCACGCAGACCCCGCATCTCGCGCCAGGCCTTCACGAGTGCATCCTGAACGGCATCCTCTGCGGCATACCCATCGCGCAGGATCCGCCTCGCGATCGCGTACAGGCGGTGGTATGCGGCGGACGCGAGGGCATCGAATGCCTCGTGGTCGCCCCGCTGTGCGCGTTCGACGAGTTCGGACGTCACCGCCGACCCCTCGTTGCGGTGCGGTCATCTGCCGCACTCACAGACTAGGACGCCGCGGGATCGCTAATCCTTCAGATCGAGATCGCGCCGCGGTCGAACCAGATCTTCTCCCCGAGGAACAGCCGCGTGACGGGATCCCACGGGAAGAGGATCAACACGTCGAGCGCCACCGGCAGGCCGGAAGCCGGCACGCCGGCCCACGGACCCAGGTTCGTGCCGGTCAGCCGCGCCGCCTCGAACACGCCCTGCGGCCCGACCACGATCTCGGTCAGCTCGAACCGGTTGTCAGGGAACGCCGCAAACAGCTCCGTGTAGAAGGCGCGAGCGCCCGCGTGCCCATCCCAGACCTGCCCCGTCGGGACGAGCTCGTACACCGAACTCGGAGCGAGGGTCGCAAGCAGGCCGTCGATGTCGCGCGCGTCCTCGGCGATCGAATGGCGGACCCACAGCCGCTTGATCGCACGGAGCTCTTCGGGGTCGAACCGGCGCGCCAGCAGCGATCGCGGCGATGGCCGGTTCGTCACGCGTCGGCCTGGGCTTCTTTCTGGCGGGCGCGATGTCGGGCGGCCTTGGCGCGGTTGCCACAGCTGGCCATGCTGCACCAGCGCCGATGGCCGGCGCGCGATTCGTCGTAGAACACCCAGCGGCACATGTCGTTGGCGCACACGCGGAGCCGCTCCGGGTTGCCCGAGGCCAGCTCCTGCACGAGCGGCTCCGTGACCCGCGCGAGGGCATCGTCGATCGGGTCGCCAACGTGGCGGTGCCCGATCCCGATGCCGTCCTCGCCGGCGACGAGCTCCGTCGCCGACCTGGCACGAAGTGTGCGGTTGACCCGATCGAGGGCGCCGCGCTGCGGGGCTCGGTGCTCGACGACGGCGTCGGCCACCTCGCGCAGGGCCGCACGAACCGCGTGGATGCGCTCGAGGTCGCGGTCGGAGGTTTCGAGGGACTCCGCGTGGATCAGGCCGCGCGTCGCGAACCACTCCACGGCCAGCTCAGTGGTCTGGAGGTGCTCGTTGGGGTGTCCGTCGATCGCGTCGTATTCGAGTGTGTTGACGAAGTCGAAGGTGTCATCGAGCTGCACCGCGTGGTTGTGCCCACCAGATCGCTGCTCGATGGTGATCAATGTCATGGCGGTAACCACTATAAACGGCTTGACAGGTTACGCGCAAGAGGTTAGAGTGATAACCACTTAGAACGGTCCAACAGGTTACGGACCCCAAGCCCGGAGAACCCCATGGATGCCCTGTTCGTGCTCCTTGCCTCGCTCGCCGCAATCGTCGCCATCGATCTATCGACGATCGACTGGAACGGTGGTCGCTCAGGCAACTAGGGCACGACCCCGCCCACGCCTGACCGAACCCACGACGTCACTGGAGGACGACATGCATCACTTCTACACGCTGCTCGCGATCGACCTCGCCAATGAGCGCACTCGCGAAGCCCAGGCGCGCTACGAGCGCAACCAGCTCGTCGCCGGAGCGGCAGCGTCGACCGGCGTCCGCCGGCGTTTGTCCGACGCCGCCCGGGGCGTGCTGTCGATGTTCGACCGCGCTGCCCCGACCGAGCGACGCACGCAACCGCGCCTCCCCGCCAGCCACAGCCACTGATACCCTCCGCCGGATGAACGGTGGAACCGGCACCGCTGCGGTGTCATGGGGCCCCGACCGGATCGACCTGTTCTGGGTCGGTCAGGACGGGGCCTTGATGCATCGCGTCAGGGAAGGCGATGCCTGGCTCGAGCCCGAGTCACTCGGAGGAACGCTCGCTTCCGCTCCGGCCGCCACCGCGTGGGCGGTGGACGAGCTGCAGGTCTTCGCGATCTTCCCCGACGGCCAGCTCTGGAACCGCTACTGGGACGGCGTCTACTGGCACGACTGGGAGACGCTCGGCGGCGAGCTGACCGGGACCCCGGCTGCCAGCTCGTGGGCCGCCGACCGGATCGACGTCTGGGCGCCCGGCCGCGACGGCACCGTCTGGCATCGCTGGTGGGACGGCACCCGCTGGGTCGAATGGGAGCGGCTGCCGGCCGGCTGAGGGGTCAGACACCACGGCGTGCCATCGCTCCCAGAGCGCGACCCGTGGAAGCGATACGAGGTCCGTCGGGCGCGGAGCTATGCCGGAGGTACGGCTGCCGGCCCCTGGACGGGCCGGCAACCGCAACCATGCAGTCCAGTGGTTACTCATACTCGAATGACTCGAGCATCAGCTCGACAACGTCGGGGTTCCCGCTGATAACCCAGCCCCGATCGCCGTTGATCCAGGCATATTCGACCGCCGGCGAGTCGCCGAAACTGAACTCGGCCCGAATGGCTGGTGAATCGAGAACGGTGGTGTCGGTCCACGCGTCCAGCGGAACGGCACAGAACCGTTCGGCGACCTGCTGCTGGTAGGCGGTCAACGCCGCTTCGGCCGTGAGGCCTTCGGGCAGCTGCTGAGATGCGATCCCGACGAAGGTCGTCTGGCCGACGGCCGAGAAGAACTTGTCGACCCAGGGCTCTTCCTTGCCGACGACTTCACCAAGCGGCCACGCTTCGGTCGCCGGTGCCGCCTGGAACGCTAGGGGGTGGTCGACCGTGTAGCCGTACTGGGGCGACGTGAAAGTCGTCCAGTTCGGGCGGGTCGTCCCGACGGCCGCGGGGCTGTCGGATGGTGCGGCGGTCGGGGATGGCGCCACGGTTGGCGTGGGGGTCTCAGGACCCGCCACCGGAGCAGTCGATCTCGAGCCCAGGAAGTAGACGCTGCCCAGGGCCGCGGCGATCACGACGGCCGCCGCCAACCCGAGGCGCAGGGTGCTGGTCATGGATGTCGTCCTCCACGGCACGCGCCAGGCGCGCCGTTGCTTGATCGAGGGAAAGCTCGCGAGGACGATCTCGAGCGCCTGTTCGGGCGCCGTCGAGTCGTCATCCTCGAGCCAGTCGGCGAGGCGGGGATCGAACAGCGGATCGATGGAACGCGTCATGCGGAACGCTCCCCGGTGGTGACGGCGGTTTCGAGGTCGCCGTCGAGCACGGTCCGCAGCTGACGGACCGCGTAGAACAGCCGGGAGCGCGCGGTCCCGACCGGGATTCCGAGGATCCCCGCAATCTCCGTCAGCGGGTATCCGTGGTGGTGATGGAGGACGACCACCGCGCGCTGTTCCGGAGTCAGTTGCGCGAAGGCGTCCTCGAGCCCCGCCCGGTCCACGACGGCGTGGGCCGGATCCGGGGCGGGGTCGTTCGAGATCGGATGAAGGCGGATGCGGGCGTTCCAGCGTCGGGTGCCGCGCGCCTCGGTGTAGCAGGCATGGACGACGAGGCGGTACAGCCAGGCGTCGAAGCGCTCGGGCTCACGGAGCGTCGGCAAGTCGCGCCACGCACCGAGGAGCGCCTGTTGCGTGGCGTCCTGGGCGCGGTCACGGTCGCGCAGGATGCGCACCGCCAGGGCGAAGCAGCGGTCGATGTGGCCCGTCGCAAGCTCGGCGAACGCGGCACGGTCGCCGCGCGCAGCCCTGTCCACGAGATCGAGCTGGTCCATTCCGTGGAAGCCCTCGTCGGTCCATGTCGGGACCGTTCACCGAGTATGGAGCCGCCACTCGCGCGAACGTTCATCGCTTCGCCATCGTCATCGAGTTGACACAGGTGGGTCGTAGAGTTGACGGCGTGAGAGATACCGAAACACGCCCCACGACCCCCGTCACCAAGTCCGACGCCGATTGGCGGGCCGAATTGACACCCGAGCAGTACCGGGTCCTCCGCGAGAAGGGCACGGAGCGAGCGTTTACCGGCGCCCTCTGGGATGAGCACCGCCCCGGCACCTACCGCTGTGCTGGCTGCGGCACCGAGCTGTTCTCGTCCGACACCAAGTTCGACTCCGGGACGGGCTGGCCGAGCTTCTTCGCGCCCGCGAACGAGGACGCCATCGCGACCGAAACGGATCGATCGTGGTTCATGACGCGGACCGAGGCAAACTGCGCAACCTGTGGCGGCCACCTCGGCCACGTCTTCGAGGATGGGCCGAACCCAACCGGCCTGCGCTACTGCATCAACTCGGCGGCGTTGGAGCTCGATCCGAAGGGCTGACAGCGTTCGGGCCGCACAGATAGGTCGCCCCTACCGTCGAAGATGCGCTAGACGTCAACGTCCGGGCTGCACTTCGGTCCCGACCGCTACGTAGCCGCGGCTTGGCCTGCCTGGGTCAAGTCCGCAGGTTGATCATGATCGAGGTGATCGCCGGGCCCAGGATGACGATGAGCAGCAGGGCAATCAAAACGGTGCCAAGGATCAGAGAGAGGGTGCCGCTCTTCATGGCGGGACTCTACTCCCAGACGTAAGGCCCTCCGTTCCCCAAACCTTACCAACCGGCCCAGCTTCGGGTCGACAAGTGGCAGCTAAGGGCTCCTCGCTACAGTCCGCCCAGACGCCCCGCCGCGTCGGAAGTGCGTCTAACGTCAATATCCGGGGCTAGCAATTCGGTGCCCACCACCCCGTAGCCGCCTTGTGCCGCCTTTACCCGGCTAAGCCTTCGGCTGCGCCGCCGCGTCGCGGTCCTCGGGGGCCTGGTGCTCACGCTCCACCTGCTCACGCTCCGCGTAGGCATCCTTGGCAGCCGCCGTTGCGCTGTCGGCCTCGTCGAGAGTCAGGCCAGCGGCCTCGGCGGCTCTGCGCGCGGCCTCAGCGGCCTCGGCCGCGGCGAGGGCTGCCTCGCTGGCAACTTCGGCAGCGTGACGCGCCGCGTCGGATGCGCGCTGGGCTTTCCGCCACGCCTCAAGCAGCTGGGCGGTGGTCTGAATGCTCAGTTGCGTCCCCCTCAGACGGTCGAAGAAACGCCGAGAGGATACACCGCAAGATCGGCGTTGGACCTTTCAATACGCCCCGCCGTCGCCGTTCCCGGCCCCGAGGAAGCGCATGTTCCATGCGCGGATCGCGCTCATGAGTTCGGCGCGCCTGCGTCGGAGGTGAGAGCCCTCTCCGTCTGAGCCCGCCAACAGCAGGCGGTGCTCGATCACGGACAGCTCGTGCAGGCGCTCGAGCTGCTCGTCGAAATCGTCCGGGCTTGGACTGCGGGCCGACATGTGCATCAGCGTGGGTCCGATCTACCTCACAGCGTGGTGTAGATATGCCCGCTGACGCTGCAACCACGCGCCACACTTGTTCGGTAGTCAGAGCCTTTGCGCGGGCTGCGACTAAGCCGCAGCTAAGGGGCCCTCGCTACAGTCCCACCCAGACGTCCCGCCCGTCGGAAGTGCCCCCAACGTGGCGGGGCGTCGACGCGTTCGGCGGCCCCCACGGCTCTCCCGCCGCGGAGGAGCGCGTGGATCCGAACGCGACGCCCTGGCGCAGCCTCGACTCCGAAGCGCCTGCCGACATTGAGCAGCCGTCCCGCGGGATGGTCGTGCCCCTTCCCGCGCTGGCGGCGGGAGCCGGGGCCGTGGTCCTCGCGGTGGCGGCGTTCTTCCTCGCGTTCGGGTCCGGCGGTGGCGGCGCGTTCGTCGTGGCCGGTGGCGAGTCGCTGCCGGTGGCGTCGGCAGCAAGCGGCGTCCCGACATCGGGCGGCCCGGAACTGGTCGTCGAGATCGTTGGCGCGGTGCGCCAGCCCGGCGTGTATCGACTACCGCCGGGTTCGCGGGTTGGGGATCTGGTCGATGCGGCCGGCGGGTACAACCCGCGGGTCGATGCCGACCGGGCGAGCCGTGACCTCAATCTTGCCGCGCCGCTGGCCGATGGTGACCAAGTGCGCGTGCCGTCGAGGGACGAGCCTGCCGTGACCGACGCCAGCGGCACGTCTGACGGCCAGGCCATCGACCCGGGCGGCCCAATCGACATCAACACCGCGACCTCGGCCGAGCTCGAGGAGCTGCCGGGAATCGGCCCCGCGACTGCCGCAAAGATCATCGCGGCACGCGAAGAGCAACCGTTCCGCAGCGTGGACGAGCTGCGGTCGCGCAGCGTTCTCGGCGAGAAGACGTTCGAGAAAGTCAGCCCGCTCGTCGTCGTCCGCTGACATGCCGCGCAGCGGATGGCTGGCCGTCGGAGCGGTTGCGGCGGCGCTCTTCGGCGAGCTCCTGGGCCTTCGCGTGGTGGCGGCATCGGTTGCCGCGGGTGCGGCGATGCTGCTCATGCTCGGGAGCACGGCCTCCACGGCAACCCGGCGGCGCATGGTGCCCGCCTTGACCATGCTGTGTGCCTCCGCGGCGTTGGCGGCACGGATGACGGTCCTGCCTGCCGACGCGACGACGGCGCAGTACCTTCCCGAGGGGGACGGGCCGTGGCAGGCCGTCGTCGTCGCCACCGGATCGCCTCGCGAGGGCCGGCAGTCCGCGACGATCGAGCTCATCGAGCCGAGTGGCGCTTCGATCCGGCTCGCCGCGACCCTCCCCCGCTACCCGATCGTGGCGCCCGGGCAGCGGGTCGCGCTGGACGGCAGCCCCGAGTCGCGCCCGGATTCGCCGTATGGCGCCTACCTCGAGCGCACGGGCGTAGCGGGCACCATCCTGTCGCGATCGCTGGAGGTCCGGTCCGGACCTGCGGAGCCGTCGGCCGCGCTCGAAGGGGTGCGTCGCGCTGCGGCGTCCGACCTGGCGCGCGTGCTTCCCGAGCCCGAGGCGGGGCTGGCAGCGGGCATCCTGATCGGCCTTCGGGAGCGGGTCGATCGCGATCTTGCGGCGGACTTCACGACCGCAGGCGTGAGCCACGTTGTCGCGATCTCGGGCTGGAACATCGCCATCGTCGCTGCGGCCGTTGGTGCGCTCGGCGGCTCGCTCGGGCGGCGTCGGCGGTCGGTCCTGACAATGCTGGCGATCGTCGCGTACGTGTGCTTCTCCGGGGCCTCGCCATCGGTGGTCCGCGCGGCCGCAATGGCGGGCGTCGTCCTGCTGGCGCGCGAATCCGGTCGGGCCGGACGCGCGGCCGCCGCGCTCGGCTGGGCCGTCGCGTTGCTTCTTCTCGCCGACCCGGCGCTCATCGCGGACGCGGGCTTCCAGCTCTCCTCCCTCGCAACGGCAGGGCTGATCGCATGGGCGACCCCGCTCGGTGACCGGATCAGGCGGATCAGTCAAGGTCGGGTTCCGGGCTGGCTGGCCGAGAGCCTCGGCGTCTCGTTGGCCGCCCAGGCGGCGACATTGCCCGTGGTCCTCGCGACCTTCGGCCGGCTCGCCCTGGTCGCTCCTTTGGCAAACCTCGCGATCGTGCCGGTGGTGCCGGTGGCGATGGCGGCCGGCGGCGTGGCCTTCGTCGGCGGTGCATTGGCCGAGCTGGGCGCACCCGACGTACTGACCGCCGTCATCGCCTTTCCGGGCTGGCTCGCCCTGACGATCATGGTCGCGATCGCCCGGTTCGCGGCGGACGTGCCGTTCGCGAGCGCAACGCTCGATCCGCCAGGGAATGTCGTCGCAGCCGGCGCAAGCGTCGTCTCGCTGGCCGGACTCGAATGGCGGCGCCGCCACCCACGCAGGCGCAGTGCTGCTCCTGCTGCAGTCGCCGTCGCGCCCGATCGAACGCGCGCGCCGCGCGGGGTGGCGCGATCGACGCGGGTCGCCGTCATCGCACTGGCGTCGTCGGTCGCGCTGACGGCGGCGGTCGTGGTCGAGCGTCCGTTGGGACGTCCGACGGTGACGGTGCTCGACGTCGGGCAGGGCGACGCGATCCTCGTCGAGGGCTCGAACGGTGGCCGGCTGCTGGTGGATGGTGGCCCGGATCCCGACCGGCTGCTCGTCGAACTCGATCGGCGGATCCCGCCGTGGGATCGCCGGCTGGACGCCGTGGTGCTGTCGCACCCCCACGAAGACCACGTGGCGGGGCTCGCCCTGCTGCTCGAGCGGTATCGCGTGGGGCGCACCTTCGAACCGGGGATGCTCGGCCCAGGCCCGGGATACGCCGCCTGGGCAGCGGAGCTAGCCGGCCGCCCGACGCCCGGCAGGTTGCTTGCCGCGGGCGATCGTCTCGCCGTCGACGACATCGCGCTCGAGGTCCTGTGGCCGGTCCGCGGCAATGTTCCGCGAACCCCGCCGGACACCGGCACCGGCATCAACAACGTCTCGATCGTCCTGCTCGGATCCGTGGCGGGCCGGCGGTTCCTGCTCACGGGTGACGTCGAGGAGGAAGTCGATCCCGACCTGCTCGGTCGGGTGGGCAAGGTGGATCTGCTCAAGATCGCCCATCACGGCAGCCGTACCGCATCGACGGACGCCTTCCTCGACGCCGCCGACCCCACGGTTGCCGTGGCATCAGCCGGCGCGGGGAACCCGTACGGCCATCCGGCGCCGGCCACGCTGGCTCGCATCGAGGCACGCGGAGCCCGCGTGCTCCGGACGGACCGCGACGGCAGCGTCGCCATCACCTTCGACCCGACGGGGATCACGGTCCGTTCGAGCGGAGGGCGGCCACGACCGACCCCTCGACCGAGGTCCTCCGCATCCGCCGCCCGCGTAGCAACGGCGACCTGGTCTTGCGCGGTCCCGCAGCGCACCGCGGCCCAGCGCGGCGTTGGTCCAGAGCCGGTCGAGGTTGCGCGGGCGACGGCGATCCGTATTGCCGACCCTTCCCTGTACCATCGGCTCGATGACGGTGCCCGACAGGATCGAAGCCGCCCGGCTGCTGCGCTCGCTCGAGCCGCCGGACTGGCTCCTCCGTCACTCCCGCGCGGTCGCCGAGGTTGCCGCGTTCCTCGCCGCTCGGACGGCACAGCGGGGCGGACAGGTCGACCGCGCGCTCGCCGAAACGGCCGCACTCATGCACGACACCGACAAGGCGCTGGCGCCGGACGATCCCCTCCGCAGCCTGGGCCACGGCCACGGCTCGGCGCGATGGCTCGAACAGCGCGGCTTCCCGCAGCTGGGGCCCGCGGTCGAGCACCACCCGGTCACCCGCCTGCGTGACGGTGCGTGGTTTGATGCGTGGCTCGACGAGTCACGAGCCGAGGACCGGATCGTCGCCTACGCGGACAAACGCGCCCAGCAGCGGCTCGTGACCCTCGACGCGCGCTTCGGAACGTGGCGCCGCCGGCACCCGGTCCGCTGGAACGACGACGTCGTCGCCGAGGTTCGGCGACGCGCCGGACGCCTCGAGGCCACGGTCTGCGAAGCCGCCGGCGTCCGCCCCGACGAGGTGCGCCGGCTTCCGTGGACCGCCGCCGCCTTCCGGACGGCGAGCGACTGATGGCTGCCGCTCCACCCACCGTTTCCCTGCTCTGGGGCGACGACGAGCTGGCCGCGACCCGGGCGGTCGAGACGATCGCGGCCGCCCATGCCGCCGCGGGCGGCATTCCGCTCGAGCGCTGGGAGCTCCGCGGAGATGCCGGCAGCCCGGGCGAGCTCGTCGGACAGATCATCGAGCGGCTCTCGACGCCCGTGATGTTCGGAGGCGGCACGCTGGCGGTCGTGTCGAACGTCGGGCCCCTGATCCGCAAGAACGAGAACCGCGACGCGCTGGTCGGCGCGATCGGGACCATTGCCCCGGGCAATGCGATCGCGTTCGTCGAGGCGACCCCGTCGGGAACGAAGGTCCCGCCGCAGAAACGGCTGGCCGACGCCATCAGCGCGGCGGGCGGCGTCATCCGCGAATTTCGCTCTCCCAAGGGCGGTGCCCTGGCGGCCTTCATCGAGGCCGAGGCACGCGAGAAGGGCGTGGCACTCGGGGCGGGGGCGGCAAAGGAGCTTGCGACGCGAATCGGCGGGTCCGTCCAGGAGGGCGACGCGGAACGGCGCAATCAGACGCGCGTGGCGGCGACCGAGCTCGACAAGCTCGCGCTGTACAAGCCGGGTGGCTATGTCGAGGTCGCCGACGTCCGCGCGCTGGTCGCCGAGGCGGTCCCCGACTCGGTCTGGGCCTTCACCGACGCCATCGGCGAGCGGCGGGTGGCGCGCGCGTCCGAGTTGCTCGATCGACTGCTCGACACCACGCCCGAGCCGGTGATCCTGAATGTGCTCCATCGCCGCATCCGCGAGCTCCTCGAGGTGGCCGATCGCGTCGCTGCGGGCGAGGCGCTTCCCGCCATCGGCCGCGCGATGAAGATCGGCAGCGAGTTCCGGATGCGCAATCTCGCCGCCCAGGCACGCGCGTGGACGGTTGCGGACCTGCACGCTGCGCTCGACGGCCTGCTCGAGCTCGACGCCATGGTCAAGGGCGCCCCGGGCTCGATCGCCGACCCGGCGCAGCGCCGCCTGGCGTTCCTCCTGTGGGTCGCCGACCGGGTCGGCCGCTGACATGCAAGTCACGCCATCCATCCACCGGCTGGGCAACGGGCTGATCAACAGCTACCTCGTCGACGATTCGGGCGAGGTCACGATCATCGACGCCGGCGTTCCGGGGTACTGGGGCGATCTGCCCGCCGAGCTGGCGGCGATGGGCCGCTCGCTCGATGACGTCCGCGCGCTTGTGCTGACCCACGGCCATTCCGACCACATCGGCTTTGCCGAACGCATCCGTCGCGAACGGCGCACGCCGGTCAGCGTGCACGAGCTGGACGCCGCCCTCGCCCGCGGCGAGGTGCCCAACCCGGCCAAAGGCCTCGGGCCGACCAAGCTCGGCCCGCTGGTCCGCTTCCTGCTCTACGCCGGCCTGCGGGGAGGGCTGCGAAACCGGCCGCTGGGGGAGGTCGCGACGTTCGGCGACGGAGCCACGCTCGACGTCCCGGGCTCGCCGCGGGTGATCCTCGTCCCGGGCCACACGCCGGGGAGTGCCGCCCTCCACGTCCCGAGCCACGATGCGCTCTTTGTCGGTGACGCCTTCGCGACGAAGGCCGTCACGACGGGAGAGGAGGGTCCGCTGGTTGCGCCGTTCACGGCGGACGCCGGCGAAGCGGTGCGCTCACTCGCACGGATCGAGAGCGTTGAGGCGATGTGGGTCCTGCCCGGTCACGGCGAGGCGTGGACCGGCGGGGTCGCCGAAGCCGTCAGGATGGTGAGGGAACGCGCTGCGTCAGTGACCCGCTGACCAAGCTTGCTCTTGCACCACCAGGTCGGATTCGATCGCGAACACGCAGCGCGAGTCGCCGAGGTCGAGCAGCTCGATCAGCTCGGGATCGATGTAGAGCTGGCTGCAGTCCTCGCACAGACCGCCGGGGATCCCGAAGCACAACCGCTCGCTGCGGTCCGGAAGCCGGAACGTCGTGTCGAAGCGCGTCGTGATGAGGCGGCGGCTGCACGCGGGACAGCGGTCGCGGAGTCGGGACATGTGACGGCGGTGTCCTTCGGGGCGGGAGGCCGCAGGTGGCCATCCACTGCCCGGATGCTAGGAGCGAGCCGCGCGCCCTCGACATGACCCGACGGTACCCCGGGGACACGTACTCCCCGCGGGTCGCGCTACTGCACGCGAAGGATCGTCTTCGCCTCCGACCAGTGCTTCTCGAGCCCGTAGTAGTCGCGCTCCGGGGGCGTGAAGATGTGCACGATGACCGAGCCATAGTCCAGCAGCACCCAATGCGACGCGGGCACGCCCTCGCGGCCGATCGGCTTGATCCGTTCGTCGCGCAGGGTCGAGACGACGCCATCGGCGATGGCGTCGAGCTGGCGCTCGGAACCGCCGGAGCAGATCACGAAGTAGTCGGCCAGCGTCGTCAGACCGGTCAGGTCGAGCAGCACGATGTCGGCGGCCTTCTTGTCTTCGGCCAGTTCCACGATGCGTCGGGCGAGCTCGAGGGGGGCGTGATCGGTGGCAGGCGCGGGTTCGGCGCGCTTGGGCAGGCCGTCGGCGCGCGGCGCCGCGCTGGCGTCCGTCGAGGACGCGGGTTCGGTCACGGTCGATTCTTCCTCCAGATGGGGTCGCTGTAGAGGGCATGGTCGCCGATATAGGCGGCAACCGCATCCGGCACGAGGTAGCGCAGCGAGCGCCCGTTGGCGGCCCGATCGCGGAGCTCCGACGCGGACAGTCGCAATCGCGGCCCGGTCATGAACGTGGCCCGATCCTCGAACCCCGGGAAGTGCTCGGCCAGGTACGCGCGGTTCGCATCGGGAAAGCCGTCGCGCGGCACCACGCCGAGGCGGGCCAGCTCCAGGATTCGTTCGGGCCGGTGCCACGTGCGCAACTCGCGGTACGCCTCGGCGGACAGGATCAGCACGAGATCGGCGCCGTCGCCGTCGAGTGCCTCCAGGGTGTCCACCGTGTACGACGGCCCCGTCCGCCCGAGCTCGATCCGGCTGGCCTCGAACGCCGGGTTATCGGCGATCGCCAGCTCGACCATCGCCATCCGGTGGTCCGGGTCGCTGACGGGGCGATCGACCTTGTGCGGCGGCATGGCCGCCGGGATGAACAGGACCTTCTCGAGTCCGAGCGCCTCGCGGGCTTCCTCGGCGATGGCAAGGTGCGCGATGTGGATCGGATCGAACGTGCCACCAAGCACGCCGACCGGGCGGGCCCCGCTCACCGGGCTTCCCAGGGCTCGGCCTCCCATTCGAGCTCGGCCTGCCCGATCCGCACGAGATCCCCGGGCCGGATGCCCGCCCGGCGCAGCTCGGCGTCGATGCCCATCCGCTCGAGGTCGCGCTGGAAGCGCTCCGCCGACTCCTCGACGTCGAAGTTGGTCTGGGCCGCGATCCGCTCGATGCGCTTGCCGCGGACCCGGAACGCGCCTGTTTCCTCGGGCTCCACCGCGAACCCGTCGGTCGTCGCCTCGATGCGGTGGACGATCACGCCCGCCGGCTCGGGAGGTGCCGCCAGGTCCTCGCCGGCGGGCAGGAGGGCGGCCAGCCTCTCGCGGAAGACGTCGAGCCCCTCCCCCGTCGACGCGGAGATGGCCACGACCTCAAGCCCGTCTCGCACCCGTGCGGCGCGGAACGCGGGCCACGTGTCGGCGGCGGCGGGCAGGTCGATCTTGTTGAACGCGACCAGCATCGGCTTCTCGAGGAGCGCGGGATCATGCGCTTCGAGCTCCTCGCGGATCACGCCGTGATCCCACTCCGGGTCGCGCGATGAGCCGTCGACGATGTGGACGAGCACGCGCGTGCGTTCGACGTGGCGCAGGAAGGCGTGGCCCAGTCCCGCGCCGCTGCTGGCGCCCTCGATCAGGCCCGGGACGTCGGCGATCGTCGGCCGCCGCTCATCCTCATCGCCGAGGTCCATGACGCCCAGGTTCGGCTCGAGGGTCGTGAACGGGTAGTCGGCGATCTTCGGGGTCGCGGCGGTGACTGCGGCGAGGAGCGTCGACTTGCCCGCGTTCGGCAACCCCACCAGGCCCACATCGGCGATCAGGCGCAGCTCCAGGCGGACCCATCGCTCTGCGCCGGGTTCGCCCTTCTGAGCGTGCTTGGGGGCCTGGTGCGTGGCGGTCTTGAAGTGCGTGTTGCCCAGCCCGCCCCGGCCGCCGCGCGCGACCATCACCTGCTGCCCGGCAGCGACGAGGTCCGCCAGCAGCTCCCCGCTCGCATCGTCGAGCACCGCCGTGCCCGGCGGCACGCCGATCACCAGGTCGTGACCGGCGGCCCCGTGGCGCCGCGCGCGCTCACCGCGACCGCCATGGGTGGCCTTGAAATGGTGGCGGTACTGGAAGTCGCGTAGCGTCGTCTCGCCCGGATCGACCGTGAGATACACCGAGCCGCCGCGACCACCGTCACCACCGTCGGGACCGCCGCGGGGAACATGCGCCTCGCGCCTGAACGTCGCCGCGCCGTCGCCGCCGTCACCGGCACGGACGTTGATCTTCACGCGGTCGAGGAACATCGCGGCCATTGTCCCATGCCGCCCGACGCGGCCCGGTGTCGCGGCCGGCGGAGCGCCGAGGCGGCTAGAGGTAGCCGAGCGGGTTGAGGCGCGTGCCGCCGTTCCAGATCGGCCCGCGCCACACCTCGAAGTGGAGGTGCGGACCCGTTGCGTAGCCGGTCATCCCAACGCGGCCGACCTGCTGCCCGCGCCCGACGTTCTGGCCGGTGCCGACGGTGAGGGACGACATGTGGTTGTACGTCGTGTACAGCCCGGAGCCGTGCGAGATCCAGACCTGGTAGCCGCCGCCGTTGTTCTTCCAGCCCGCGAACGTGACCTTGCCTCCGGCCGCGGCCTTCACCGGCGTCCCGCTGTCGGCCGCGATGTCGATGCCGTAATGGCCGTAGTGGTAGCCCTGGCTCAGTTCGCCACCGGCGACCGGCCAGGCGAACCGGCCGCCCCGGTACTGGGCCGGGGCCGCCCCACCTGACGACGTCGACCTCGTCGCCTTCGCCTTCGGCTTCGGCTTCGGGAGCGGCTCGCCCTTGGCTCCCGGCAGGATGAGCACCTGGCCCATCACCAGGGTCGGATCTTCGAGCTTGTTCGCCTTCAGGATGTCGTCGGCCTTGACCTTGTACTTCTTTGCCAGCGAGGCCAGGCTGTCGCTGGACCAGACCTTGACGACGAGCCCCTTGACGGGCGGGATCGTGAGTCTCTGACCGGGTCGGATCTTCTGCGATGTCAGCTTGCTCGCCCAGAAGATGGTGGCCTTGTCGACGTCGTACTTGCGGGCGATCGAAGCGAGCGTCTCGCCGGGCCTGACCCTGTGCTTGCGCAGCAGGTCCTTCGCGTCTGGCACGGTCGTGTTGACCGAGACGGGCTTGAGCAGCGTGCCGTCGTCGAGGAAAGGGCCGCTGACCGTCTCAACCTTGGCCGCCGGTGCGTAGCCGACCGAGCCGGCAACCGCGCCCACATCGCGGAACTCGTCGACGGCCGCCGGAGCGTACGGGACGTCGTCCACGCCGGCCGCTCGCTCGACGCCGAACGCACCACCAGCCACCAGTCGCGGTGCCGCGCCATTGCTGATCGGGCCGCCAACCGGGCCGCTTGGCAGGCGATCGATCGAAGCCACCGTCGACGACTCCACCTGGCGCGGGGCCGGGGCGACGCTGAGGACGGTCGCAACGCCGACGACACCGGCGACGACGAGGGCGCACACGCGCTCGTGGCCGATGCGACCGAAGAACCCCGGCTGCGAGGTGGGGTACGGCGGGACGACCGCGACCTCAGGCGCCGGCTGGCGGCGGACGAACGCGGGAAGGAGGTGTGCAGCCGCGGCCACCGTGCGCAGCCGCCCGCGGGCGCGCTCGGAGAGCGGGCGGTGGGGCTGCTGTGCGAGGCTCGGGCGGCGTCTCAAGCTTCGGCGCCAACGTCGCATGACGACCTGCACGCCGAACGAGGCGTTGAGCAATACCTTCTCCTGTCGATGGACGGCCCGGCGTTGGGGGCGCAACGGGGGCAATGCCGTCCGGAGGTCGCGTGTTCGAGCTGGGGGTCTCTTTCGCGGCCGAGCCCTGGTACTGCGGGCTTACGACAACGTTACGAACGGTACCACGCGCCTTTTGATCCGGGCAAATCCTTGTCCCGGATCGTGGCGTCAGGCGTCGAGGGACTTCGTGAGCGTCCCGAGGAACTGGGCGTTGTTGTCCGTCTTGGCGAGGCGGTTGAGGAGGATCTCGATGCCCTCGTTGGCACCGACGGCGGACAGCATCCGGCGCATCGTCCAGACCATCTTGAGCGTGCCTTCCTCAAGGAGGAGCTCCTCGCGTCGAGTACCCGAGCGCTGGACGTCGATCGACGGGAAGATGCGCTTCTCCGCGAGCTTCCGGTCGAGGATGAGCTCGGAGTTGCCGGTGCCCTTGAACTCCTCGTAGATGACGTCGTCCATGCGCGAGCCGGTGTCGATGAGGCACGTGCCGATGATCGTCAGCGAGCCGCCCTCTTCGATGTTCCGCGCGGCCCCGAAGAACCGCTTCGGCGGGTACAG
>DASTYU010000143.1:0-6186 GCA_035764655.1 Candidatus Limnocylindrales bacterium | reverse complement strand
CGCTCGACCGGGCGCGCCACCAGTTCGCCGACAGGATCATCGAGTACGCCATCGCCAACGCGACCGTCGAACTCCCCGAGGTGCTCGTCGACCAGGAGGTCGAGGTGATGCACGACGAGTTCCGCACCGGGCTGGCGCGGCAGGGCATCACCGAGGAGGCCTACCTGAAGGTCGTGGAGAAGACCGAGGCCGACCTCCACGGAGATTTCCGCCCGAACGCCGAGAAGCGCGTCAAGACGCTGCTGGTGCTCTCGAAGATCGCCGACGAGGAGGGCGTCGAGGTCCCCGAAGAGGCGATCGAGGCGGAGATCGAACAGGGTCGCGAGCGCTATGCCGACGACCGCCGGCTGATGGGCTACTTCGACAGTGACCGCGGCCGAAGCTTCATCCGCAGCACGCTTCGTCGCAGCCGGCTCGTCGAACAGCTCGTCGACGAATGGCTGGCCGCCCACCCGGACCACCCGGCGCTGCCCCACGTCGAGGAGCCTGAACCGGTCGCCGTCGACGAGGCCGTCGCGAACGAGGCCTCAGCGTCAATGGAACCTACGCCAACCGAGCCGGCCACGGCCGGTTAAGGCCCGAACAACTGCCCGTTTCGTCATAGGGGAGACCACAGATGCTCGTTCCCATGGTCATCGAGTCCTCCAGTCGGGGGGAGCGCGCCTATGACATCTACTCGCGGCTGTTGCGCGAGCGGATCGTCTTCCTCGGCGACGCCATCGAGGACCATCTCGCCAACCTGATCATCGCCCAGCTGCTGTTCCTCGATTCGGAGGACCCCGAGAAGGACATCAGCCTGTACATCAACTCGCCGGGCGGGGTGGTGAACTCCGGGCTCGCGATCTACGACACGATGCAGTACCTGCGCTCGCCGGTGAGCACGATCTGCATCGGCATGGCCGCGTCGATGGCGGCCGTCCTGCTCGCCGCCGGCACGAAGGGCAAGCGCTACGCGCTGCCGAACAGCCGGATCATGATCCACCAGGGTTCGGGGGGCTTCCGCGGCAACGCCCCGGACGCGGTGATCCAGATGAAGGAATGGGAGTTCCTCGTCCAGCGCAACAACGAGATCCTTGCCCAGCACACGGGCCAGCCGCTCGACAAGGTGGTCAAGGACACCGACCGGGACTTCTTCATGGCTCCCGAAGCGGCGAAGGACTATGGCATCATCGATGCGGTCTATTCGGTCCAGTGGGACTCGCTGACGGCGCAGCACCACGACGAAAAGGCCGCCGAAGAGGCGGATCAGGAGACGATCGAAGAAGCACCCGAACCGAAGCGCTCGAAAGGCGAATAGGGCGGGATCAGGGGAGCACAGCGGCACGTGACGTCAACCGGGAGCAGCAAGGGACCGAAGGTTCCCTATCGCTGCTCGTTCTGCGGCAAGTCGCAGGAACAGGTACGCAAGCTCATCGCCGGGCAGGGCGTGTACATCTGCGATGAGTGCATCAACCTGTGCCAGGAGATCATCGAAGAGGAGATGCTCGAGACGCCGCGCCCGAAGGCCGCGGCCTCGAAGCTGCCGAACCCGCACCAGATCAAGGACGCGCTCGACCAGTACGTCATCAGCCAGGAACGGGCCAAGAAGGTCCTGTCCGTGGCGGTCTACAACCACTACAAGCGGGTGAACGCCGGTCACCAGGTCGACGAGGTCGAGCTCCAGAAGTCCAATGTGCTGCTGGTCGGGCCGACCGGGTCCGGTAAGACGCTGCTTGCCCAGACGCTCGCTCGCGTCCTCGACGTTCCCTTCTGCATCGCCGACGCGACGTCGCTTACCGAGGCGGGCTACGTCGGCGAGGACGTCGAGAACATCCTGCTGCGCCTGATCCAGGCTGCGGACTTCGACGTGGCTCGCGCACAGCGCGGGATCATCTACATCGACGAGATCGACAAGATCGCGCGGAAGGCGGACAACCCGTCGATCACGCGCGACGTGTCCGGCGAGGGCGTCCAGCAGGCGCTCCTCAAGATCCTCGAGGGCACCGTCGCCAACGTCCCGCCGCAGGGCGGCCGCAAGCACCCCCACCAGGACTTCATCCAGATCGACACGACCAACGTGCTGTTCATTTGCGGCGGCGCGTTCGACGGTCTCGAGAAGATCGTCGAGGAGCGGGTGGGGAAGCGCTCGATCGGCTTCGGGTCGGACGCGGTGATGACCCCCGCGGACCGCGGCAAGATCCTCGAGAAGCTGATGCCCGAGGACCTGCTCAAGTTCGGGCTGATCCCCGAGTTCATCGGCCGGCTGCCGGTCATCGTCACGCTGACCGCGTTGACCGCCGAGGACCTGGTCAAGGTGCTCACCGAGCCCAAGAACGCGGTGACCCGCCAGTTCCAGAAGTTCCTGTCCCTCGACAAGGTGGAGCTGGTGTTCACCGAAGGCGCCCTCGTGGCGGCCGCCGAAGTCGCGCTGGACCGCAAGACCGGCGCCCGGGCCTTGCGCTCGATCGTCGAGGAGTCGCTCCTCGAGGTGATGTACGACATCCCGGAGCGCACCGACGTGCGCAAATGCATCATCACCGAGGAGACGATCCGCAACGGCCGGCTGCCGCTCCTCCTCACGAAGTCCGACGTCGACAAGGGCGTCGACGAGACGAACTACGAGGAACTGCTGGCGACCCGCGGCGAGACCGCATAACAAGCCGCTCCCGCCCGGCGGCGGTCCCGGCGCCCGTTATCGCTGATTGACCATCGCCGGGCCTTCGGCGGCCGTAGGCCTCGGGATCGGCGTGAATTCTGCTTCTTCGGCAACTCTCTGATCATTCGGCGACCTTCACGGGCGTGACGCGCAGCTAAGCGCCAGCGAAGCCCTCGGAATGATCATTCGGCGACCATGCCGAACTGCAGACGGCCATGAGTCGGGGACGGCGCTCCGGCCTGGCCACCGAAGCCGATCGACGGGCCCGCGAGCAGCGTGCGCAGCTCGGGGGAGAGGTGCGCGCTTCGCGCCTCCGGCGGCACTGGACGCAGCAGCATCTTGCGGAACTGGCCGGGGTCGAGCGCCAGATCGTCGGGCGGATCGAGCGGGGCGTAACGCGCCTCGACGTGGACGCCCTGCAGCGCATCGGGATCGCGCTGAACCGCTACCTCGAGATCCGATTCGGGCGCGATGCCCTTGAACAACCCGCGGACGCGGGCCACCTGGCGATGCAGGAGCTGATCCTGCGGCTCGGGCGCGCCAACGGGTTCGTCGGGGAGTTCGAGCTGCCGACCCGGCCGGCCGAGCCCTGGCGCTCGATCGACGTGGTGCTGGCCTCCCGTGCACGGAGGGTCATGATCCTCAACGAGTGCTGGAATACGTTCGGGGACATCGGCGCGGCCGCTCGCGCCTCGGTCCGCAAGGCTGCAGAGCTGGAGGCGCTGGCGACCGGACGATGGGGCGAGGACGCGCAGGTCAGAGTGGTGTGGATTGTCCGGGCCACGGCCCGGAACCGGGCGCTCCTTGCCCGCTACCCGGAGATTTTCGCGAGTCGCTTCCCCGGCTCATCGCGCGCCTGGGTTCGGGCCCTCACCAAGGGAAGCGAGCCCCCGGCCGAACCGGGGCTGGTGTGGTGCGACGTCGCCGCCACCCGATTGCTCGAGTGGCGGCGACGGTCGTGACCCGGGAAGCGGGCCTCAGGCGGGATCGCCCTGGCCGCGGCAGGTCACGCTCGGGTTCCAGTCATTGAAGATGCCGCTCGGGTTCGGGCGCCAGATCCAGGCATGGAGCTCGTAGAACGGGGGCAGCCCGTAGCGGTTCCCGGCCTGGACCAGCGCGAAGGTACGTCCGAACAGGCTGGGCGGGGCACTGTGCAGGGTGTCCCAATCGGCCTGGAACACGACGTATTCGACCCCGACGAGGCGGTATCCGCCGTTGATGCGCGGCTCGTAGACGAGCGCCTCGGGCGTCAGCGCGTTGATCGCCGGATCCAGGACCAGGTCAAGGTTCACGTAGTGCTGGCCCATCGTCCCGTCGGTGACATGGTCCGTGCACATGTAGAACTCGCCGTACCCGGCATCCTGTGCCGCAGCAAGGGAATGGAACGTGTCGGTCGCTGCGCGAACCCGGGCCAGTTGGTCCTGGCCCGCGGCGACCATCGTCGTGCCGCCGATCGCCGCGAGCGCGACCAGCGCGACGACGACGAGGAGGAGGCGCCGTCCGGCAGACCGGGCGGCATTACGCGGTTGCATCAGGCCACCTCCACCGTGAGCTCGTAGACCTCACCGGTCGGATGCCCGGCCCGCTCGTGGATGCGCATGACGGCTTCCTTGGACGGCCCGGTCGCCAGACAGAACACGCGACCCGCCTCCGGGTCGAGCCACGCCCGCTCGAAGTGCACGCCCTCATCGGACTCGATCGCCAGATCGCGGCCGTGCGCTTCCTCGAGCTGCTCGGCGGTCACGCCGATGAACCCGGTGTGGACATCCATGAACTTGGCCATTGCGGGTCCTCCTGTCGCTTGGCTCCCGGTCGCGGCGCGCCGGTGGTGGCACGAAACCTGCCGTCGCGAGCGGCGTCGGTCATCGGTCATCTGCCCGATGGACGGTCCGATCGCTCACCTAAACTTCGCGCCGTGGACGACCAACATCCGTGGACCGCGTCGCGGCCGGTGCTACACTCCCGCTCTCACGGCGACGACCGAGAGGAGTAGCGCCGGAACGGCCACGTAGCGAGCGCGGGATGGTGGAAGCCGCGAGGACCGGCCGGCGTGAAGGTCGCTCGCGAGCCGTGCGGGAGGCGCCCGATAGCGCGCCATGGAGGGCGCCGCGGACCGGGCAACCGGCAGCGGACGCCGAACCAGCTGGTGGTACCACGACCCCGTTCGTCCGCTGGACGAGCGGGGCGTTTCAGTTCCGGGAGCGGAGCACGACGCGAATGACGGATCAGAGCACGACGACCAAGCCGGGTCGCACCGTCCTGCCAAAGGCGTACATCCCGCGTGACGTCGAGGATGCGATCTACGAGCGCTGGCTCGCCGCGGACGTCTTTGCTCCCGACGGCAGCGGGTCGCGCGCGGACGAGGCGCTTCCGCCCTTCACGATCATCCAGCCGCCCCCGAACGTGACCGGCTCGCTGCACCTCGGGCACGCACAGCGGACGACGGTCGAGGACCTGATGATCCGCCACGCCCGGATGCGCGGCCACCCGACGCTGTTCCTGCCCGGCCTCGATCACGCCTCGATCGCCGCCCAGTTCGTGCTCGACGGGATCCTCGCCACGGAGGGCGAGAGCCGCCAGACGCTCGGCCGTGAGCGGTACCTCGAGCGGATGCGGGCGTTCTCCGATTCCACGCGGCCGGTAATCCTCGGCCAGCAACGCCGCGTCGGGGCGTCCGCGGATTGGGGCCGCCTCCGCTACACGATGGACGACGGCTCCGCAAAGGCCGTCCGGGTCGCCTTCGACCGGTTGTATCGCGACGGCCTGGCCTATCGAACTGAGGCCCTCGTCAACTGGTGCCCCGGCTGCCGGACGAGCGTCAGCGACCTCGAGGTCATTCCGACGCCCGAGACCGGGACGCTGTGGTCGGTTCGGTACCACCTCATCGACGAGGCCACCGGGCAGCCCGATCCCGACGCCACCATCACCGTCGCCACGACCCGACCCGAGACGATCCTCGGCGATACGGCGGTCGCCGTCCATCCGGATGATCCTCGCTACACGCAGGTCGTCGGGCGCCGCGTCCGCATCCCGTTCGCCGAACGCGACGTGCCGCTGATCGCCGACGAGACGGTCGAGCGTGCGTTCGGCACCGGTGCCCTCAAGATCACGCCAGCGCACGATCACGACGACTACGCGACGGGCAAGCGCCACGACCTGCCGATGATCACGGTCCTCGCCGACGACGCGACGATCAACGAGGCCGGCGCGCCGTTCACCGGGCTGGATCGGTTCGAGGCTCGCCGGCGGATCCTCGAGGAGCTCAGCGCGCGCGGCGACCTCGCCGGAGAGCAGCCGCACGAGATGGTGATCGGGCGCTGCCAGCGCAGCCACGACATCATCGAGCCGCGTCTCAAGACGCAGTGGTTCATCAGGACCGAGCCGCTCGCTGCCGTTGCGCTGGAGGCGACGCGGGCCGGCCGCACCCGGATCCTGCCCGAGCGCTTCGAGAAGACCTGGGAGCACTGGCTCACGACCATCCGCGACTGGAACGTGTCCCGCCAGCTCTGGTGGGGCCACCGCATCCCGGCCTGGTACTGCGCCGACGGGCA
>DASTYU010000142.1:0-2919 GCA_035764655.1 Candidatus Limnocylindrales bacterium | reverse complement strand
GGTCTCCGGCGGGTCCTCGAACGATTCGAACGCCCGGGCCACGCCCTCCGCCAGGCGACGCGTGCCCTCCTTGAGCCCCGCGCCGCGGTGCGAGCCGATGTGGACGTTGACGTAGCGCGCCCAGAACCCTGGCCCGGTCTGCAGCTCGTGGGCAAGAATCTCGACCGAGCGCTGCCAGAAGCCCGGATCCGGACCGGCCAGGTTGACGAGGTACGCGGCGTGAATCGACACCGGTTCGATGCCGTACGCGTCCAGGCGCTCGCGGAACGCGGGGAGTTCGGGCGGCGGCGCCGCCCGCCGGCGCCAGGCGGTCGGGTTGTCGGAGAAGACCTGGATCGCGTCGGCCCCGATCTCGCGCGCTCGCTCGACCGCCTTGACCATCCCGGTGCCGAGCGGCAGATGGGCACCGAGGCGGCGACCGTCAGGCAGCATTGGCCGCATCGTACGATGCCGGGACCATGGACGAGACGCTGCCACCGGAGACCGAGCGCGTGCTGCGCAGCTTCTTCAAGGACGGCCGGCTGGTCACGATCCCGGCCAAGGAGCGCAAGCGGCTCGTCGTCCTGCGTTACCTGCGCGACAAGGTCTTCACCGAGGACCGGGCGTACCCGGAGGCCGAAGTGAACCAGCGGCTCGCGCTGTTCCACCGGGACGCGGCCGCGTTGCGGCGCTACATGGTCGACGCGGGGCTGGTAACCCGGTCGGCGGGGGAGTACCGCCGCGTGGACGACGAGGGCTAGGTCCGGCCGGTGCCGTTCGAGCCGCCGCTCGTGTAGTCGCCGCCGACGACAGGTTCGATCAGCCCGTAGTGTCCGTCCTGGCGTGCGTACAGGATCGCCACGCGCTCCGTTTCCGCGTTGACGAACACGAAGAACTGGTGGCCGAGCTCCTCCATCGCGGCGATGGCGTCCTCTTCGAACATCGGCTCGATCGCGAAGCGCTTCGTCTTGACGATGCGCGGTTCGGTCCCGGGATCGGCCGTCCCGTCGGCGATGCGCCGCAGGATCTGCTTCTCCTGCTCGGGACGGCCCTTCTGGCGCGGCTTGCGCTTGTAGTCGACCGCCTGGCGCTCCGCCTTGTCGACGACCGTATCGATGGCCGCCTGGTACGTGCCGCCGACGGCATGGCTGTGGAGCGTCGTTCCGTCGACGACCAGCGTGACCTCGGCGCGATGCGCGTCTGCCGCGCTTTTGTGCTTCTCGTTCGACAGCTCGACAAAGGCATCGGTTCGATCGTCGGTGAGCCGTTCGATGCGACGCAGCTTTCGCTCGGCATACTGGCGGACCCGGTCGGGAACCTCGACGTTCTTGCCCTTGACGATCGTCCTCACGCGTGACCTCCCTGAGGCGTCGGCCTCGCTGGCAGGAGCGGCGAACTGCGAACCGTTGTGGGCCGGCCGGACGCGGGTCGGCCGTCTGAGATCGAGTATAGCCCTGGGGTGGTCAGCGCTCGCGCGCCGGTGACCGGGCCGTCGCTGTTCGCTTGTATTCCGACCTGGACTGCTACGAACGCTGCCGGGCCGGATCCGGCGTCACGGCTGACGATTCCTGCGTGAACCACGCTCGGCGCGACGCGGCCGGACGCGACGGACGTTCGTAGCAGTCCCACCCGGACTGGTAGACAGGAACCACAGTCCCGCGACCGGGCTATCGGGTCGCCGGAGCCAGGTCCGCAGGGACGGCATGCGCCGCGGGAAGAGCGTCTCGAACGTGGCGGCGTGGTTCGTAACGACGGATCGGTTGGCCTTCGAACCAGGCATGACGAGGAGCCGGCCCACTGCGGCAAATCTCCCAGCCGAAGTCACGGCGCGCCAGCGTCGGGACCACGCGAACTTTGGTGGCAAGGGACGTGAACGTCGCCTGGAGGTCCGTGAGGATCGACTTCACTTCGATGATGAGGAGCGTCCGCGTTGCCGGATGCCAGGCAAGGACGTCAACAGATCCGCGGTCGCCGAAGTGATTGAACCCGTACTCGACGATCACCTCCCAGCCGAGTCCTCGGAGCTTCTGGACGACGAACTCCACGATCGATGCGTGCGACCGGTCGATCAGGCGATCGGCGTTGCCCGCGTTCCACTTGGCGTCGATGAAGATCGAGACATCGAGGACCTGGGCGATCTGGTCGATCTCGCGAACGGACACCCGGTGCAGTTTGGCGAGCTCCGCGCGCGAGACGACAGACTGGCTCACGCCGGCGGCCAACGCGACGTCGATCTGTCGCAGGCGCCTGTGCAAGCGGACCGCTCGCAGCACGCGTCCGACGCGACGTCCGTCCATCACGCCATCGTGACCGACAGCCCTTGCCTGCCCCTTACCTGGTAACCGCCAGTGAAGCCCGAACGCCGACGATGAGCCGGTGCGCCACCTCCTCGACCGAGCCCTCGATCTCGCGTTGCCGGCCCGCTGTGTCGGCTGCGGCCACGAGGGACCGCCCCTTTGCCCGGATTGCGAACCCGCCCTCGACGCCCGGCTCCATCTCCCTGCCGGCACGCCGCTCGGCCTCCCGGCGGACATCCCCGAGCCGCTGCTGCAGCTGGAGTGGTGCGCGCCGTTCGCCGGTTCCGTACGCCGGGCGCTGCACGAGCTCAAGTACGCCGGCGAACGGCGCCTCGCTGAGCCTCTCGGGCGTGCCGTTGCGCGGCGCTGGGATCGGGCGGGTGCGGGTGGCGATCTCCTCGTCCCCGTTCCGGTCCACGCCGATCGTGCCCGCAAGCGAGGCTACGACCAGGCGGTGCTGATCGCGCAGGTCGCGGCCCGGCAGCTCAACCTCCCAATGGCGGCAACCCTCGAACGCGGTCGAGCGACGATTGCCCAGTTCGACCTGGACCGCTCGCACCGTGCCACCAACGTCAAGGGTGCGTTCCGCCTCCGCCGAGGCGCGCCGGGCAAGCGGCCACTCGACGGACGGTGGGTCATCCTC
>DASTYU010000141.1:0-5069 GCA_035764655.1 Candidatus Limnocylindrales bacterium | reverse complement strand
CCGGCGACCATCAGCAGCTGCTTGAGCTGCTGCGGGCTCTGCGGCAGCGCGTAGACGGATCCGGGCTGGAGCCGCGACGGGACGATGAAGTCGCGCGCGCCCTCGGGGGTGCTCTTGATCAGCGTCGGTGTCTCGACCTCGACGAAACCATGCGCATGGTGGACCTCGCGGATCGCCTGGACCATCCGGCTTCGAAGCATCAGCCGGCGCTGCATCGGCTCGCGCCGGATGTCGAGGTAGCGGTACGTCAAGCGGACGCTTTCATCCACCGGCGCGTCCGGATCGTTGATGTAGAACGGCGGGGTCTTTGCCTCGGACAGGATCACGATGTCGCTTGCACGAAGCTCGATCTCGCCGGTCGGCAGCTTCGGGTTCTCCGTACCGGGCAGGCGTCGCGCCACCTCGCCGCTGGCCATGACCACGAACTCCGACCGGATCCTGGACGCAATCGCGTGGGCGCTCGGGGAGTCCGTGGCATCAATCACCACCTGGGTGATGCCGTGCCGGTCGCGCAGGTCGAGGAAGATCAACTGGCCGTGGTCGCGACGGCGATGGACCCAGCCGGCCAGGCGCGCCGGGCTGCCCGCGTCGGCGGCACGGAGCTGGCCGCACGTGTGCGAGCGGTACGGGGTGGACAGATCGGATGACATGGCCCGCAATCCTAGCGGGTCGGGCCCGGGATCAGCCGGGGCGACGGACCGGTGCGTGCGGAGCGTACGGCAGCACCAGGACCCACTTGCCCGACAGCGTCGGATAGGCCTGCTGCAGGGTCGTCGAGAAGCGGTTGTTGTTGGTGTTGTTGGTCTGGCGCTTCACGAATTGGCGGCCGAGCTCCTTCACCGAGATCGGCACGCCGGGTCTCGGGCTCGGTCCCCAGACGCTGGAGCCGTACGGATAGAGCGGGTCGTAGATCGTCACCGAGGTGACCTTGCCCCCCTCGCTCATCGGCCTGGTCGACGTGAAGCCGCTCATGACCCACGCATGTCTGCCACGCCACACGAGCAGGCCGACCGGGGCGCCGGTCCGCTCGATGGCCCGGGCGGCCAACTTCACGGCCCCGTTGAGCGAATTGGCGCCGACGAGCCGGTAGGGCTGCTCGACCTCGCGCTGGAGGACCTTGACCCAGCCGCGCACGCTGGCGCCCTGACGAATGCTGCCGTCCCTGCGCGGCGGGCTGAGCTTGCGGGCGAGCTTCTGCAGGCGCAGCTGCTCGCGCGCCGATCGATCCCGGCCCGGTTCGATCATGTTGATCATCATCTGCAGGCTCGCGCCCACGCACTGCACGAAGTTGGTCTGCGGGACGAAGTCCGCGCGACGGGCCACGTCCTGCCGGTATCCGTCCGCCGCCGTGACCGGGGCGACGCCAGCCAGGGCCACCGCGGTACCGAGCGCGAGGCCCCCGAGCAGACGCAGGACGCGCGGGCGACGGGTCATGACCACCCGAATCTACGCGCGTTCGTCCACTTCGGTTCTCGCGACCCGGCGGTCCCAACGGTGTACCGTGGCGTGAATGCGAGACGAGGACCTGACGACCCCCGCCAGCCCGCAGCAGATGACGCTCGGCGCCGAGACCGATGTGCCGCCCGCCGACGTGACCCCCGAGAAAGCGCAGGCCGCCGAGCTGTCGCGGGCAGCCCGCGAGGCGGTCCGCCACACGGATCCGCGGATCGACCGGCAACTGGCCAGGATGGGCCTCGCGGATCCCGAGGAGGAGGCCGGCGATGCGCCGGTCCGCCCGCAGGTCCGTGTCGTGCGTCCGGAGGACATGGATCGGCTGGCGGAAGACGTCTCGGCCGCGCGGGTGGCGGTGGCACGTGCCAATCAGCGCGTGAACCTGCTGACCTGGGTCGTGACGGCCGAAGGGATCGCCGTGGCGGTCCTCGCGCTGCTTCTGCTCTTCCGCTGAGGTCGCGCCCCCTCTAGGCCTCGCCCGTGCCGTGGCGATGCGCCCCGTGAGCGCGGGCAAGCTCCCGGGGAAGGTCGGCCAGCGCCACGAGGCGCTGCGTACCGGCATCGAGGTCCTTGACCTGGACCTGGCCGTCGGCCAGCTCGTCGCCGAGGATGACCGCGAAGTGGGCGTGCTCCTTCGCAGCGGCCTCGAGCTGCTTGCCGAGCTTGCGTCGGGCCAGCTCAGCTCGTGCAGCGATGCCGGCGTCGCGCAGCTCCGTGGCCACGCGAAGCCGGTCGACGGTCGCGTCCGGATCGGCCCCGACCACGACCGCGATTGGATGCGCCTCCGGCGTGGCCGGGACGCCGCTCTGCTCCATGGCGAGAACGACGCGATCGAGGCCGATGCCGAACCCGATGCCGGGCGTCGGCTTGCCGCCGAGCAGCTCGACGAGGCCGTCATAGCGGCCGCCGCCGCCGAGCGCCTGCTGCTGCCCCTCGGCGCCGCGCCGGTAGAACTCGAAGGCGGTCCGCGTGTAGTAGTCAAGGCCGCGCACGAGTGTCGGCTCGAGGCGATACGTCACCCCGAGCGCGTCGAGATGCGCACGCACCTCGGCGAAGTGGGCGGCGCACGGCTGACACAAGCGGTCGGTGATCTTCGGTGCCAGCGCATTCAGCTCCTGCATGACCGGTTCGCGTGAGTCGAGCAGACGGAGCGGGTTGCGCTCCAGCCGCTCACGTTCGAGCGGTGGCAGGCGATCGGCCCGCGTGCGGAAATAAGCGGTCAGGTCCTCCACGTAGGCGGGCCGGCACGCGGCGTCCCCGATGGAGTTGAGGAGGACCTCGACGCCTTCCAGCCCAACATCGCGGTAGAAGCGCAGGCCCAACTCGACCAGCTCGGCATCGACGGCCGGGCCCGGGTCGCCGATGGCCTCGACGTCGAACTGCCAGAACTGGCGGTAGCGACCGGCCTGCGGGCGGTCGTAGCGGAACATCGGTCCGACGAGCGTGAGCCTCACCGGCTGCGGCCACGTCTGCATCCCGTGTTGGACGTAGGCGCGGACGATGCCGGCGGTCGGTTCCGGGCGGAGCGCCCAGGCCTCGGCCTCCTCGGTCCGTGGTGCGATCCGGAACAGCTCCTTCTCGACGATGTCGGTCACGTCGCCGACGCCGCGCTCGAACACTTCGCTCTGCTCGAACAGCGGCGTCTCGATCTCGCGGTAGCCGTAGCGCGCCGCGAGGTCGGCGGCGGTGCGTTCGAGGCGCGCCCACGTCGCCCGCTCGGCGGGCAGGATGTCGCGCGTCCCGCGCGGGGCCTTGAAGCTCGGCATCGAGCGGAGTCTAGGGGGTCAGCAGCGCAGGACGCCTGGCCAAATTCTCATGGGCAGAAACTTGGGCCATGTGGGCAGTCGATTGGGCGGCCAAATTCTCTTGGAGTGAGAATCTGGCCGCCGGATGGCCCCGAATCGCCGATTCGGCGCCGAATCGGGCGTTTTCAGGCGGCCTAAGTGCCCACGGGTGAGAATTCGGCCAAAACGCTCCGACGAACCCCTACCCCAGGTCGCGCTGGACCGAGATGACGTCCTTGAGGTTCTCGATGCGGCCCATGACCCGGGCCAGCTGCGACACGGATGAGACCTGCAGCGTCGCCTGGACCACGGCCGTGTGGTCCTGGGATACGTTCACCGACGCGGCCAGGATGTTGACCTTGTTCTCGGCGACGACCTGGGTGATGTCGTTGAGCAGGCCCGTCCGGTCGTAGGCCTCGATGCGGACGGCGATCGGGTAGGTCTGGGTCGGCATCGACTCCCATTCCACCTCGACCAGACGGCTCACCTCGCGCTCGTTGATGACGGTCGGACAGGACCGCAGGTGGACCGTGACGCCCTTGCCGCGGGTGATGAATCCCGTGATGGGATCGCCGGGGATCGGGTGGCAGCACTTGGCGAAGCGCACCAGCAGGTCCCCCACCCCCTTGACCCGGACGCCGCCCGTGCGCTCGACCTGCGCCGGTGGGGTGACCGGCGGAAGCGCCAGCTTGTGGTCGTCGACGACGCCCAACCGCGTGACGACCGACTGCGCGCCGACGGCCCCGTAGCCGATCGCCGCGTAGAAGTCGTCGACGGTCTCGTAGTTGAACTGCTTGGCCACCTCGCCGATCTTCTCGACGCCGACCCCGCCGATGGAGGTTCGCGCAAGACGGCGCAGCTCGCGTTCGAGCGCCTCCCGGCCATGGACGATGTTCTCGTCGCGGTCCTTGCGCTTGAACCACTGGCGGATCTTTTCGCGCGCGTGCGAGGTGCGGACGACGTTCAGCCAGTCGCGCGAGGGCCCGTGCTCGCCCTTGGTCGTCACGATCTCGACGATGTCGCCGTTCTTCAGCCGGTAGTCGAGCGGCACGAGCCGGTTGTTGACCTTGGCGCCGATCGTGCGGTGCCCGACGTCGGTGTGGATGCGATATGCGAAGTCGAGCGGCGTGGCGCCTGCCGGCAGGTCCTTGATGTCGCCCTTCGGGGTGAACACGAAGACCTGGTCCTGGAAGATGTCGAGCTTGATGCCCTCGACGAACTCCGTCGCGTCGCTGACGTCACGCTGCCAGTCCATGAGCTGGCGCAGCCAGGCCAGCTTGGCGTCGTACTCGCGGTCGGACTTGGTGCCTTCCTTGTATCGCCAGTGGGCGGCGATGCCGACCTCCGACACCTGGTGCATCTGGTGCGTGCGGATCTGGATCTCGAGCGGCTTGCCGTCGAGCGCGATCACCGCGGTGTGGAGCGACTGGTAGAGGTTGTTCTTGGGAACCGCGATGTAGTCGTCGAACTGCCCCGGAATGGGGCGCCAGATCGAATGCACGATCCCGAGTGCCGCGTAGCAGTCCTTCTCCTCGTCGACGAAGTCCGGGACTGTTATGCGGCCCTCGGCATCGTCCACGCCCTGTGGCGGCCGATCCCGGGCCAGTTCGACGACTACATCGCCGTTCCCAAGAACAACCTCTACCAATCGCTGCACACCGCGGTGATCGCGCTCGACGGCAAGCCGCTCGAGATCCAGATCCGGACCCACCAGATGCACCAGGTGTCGGAGGTCGGCATCGCCGCGCACTGGCGGTACAAGGAAGGAACCAAGTCGGACCGCGAGTACGACGCCAAGCTGGCCTGGCTGCGCCAGCTCATGGACTGGCAGCG
>DASTYU010000140.1:0-13384 GCA_035764655.1 Candidatus Limnocylindrales bacterium | reverse complement strand
GACTCCGACCCCCACGCCGACTCCGACGCCCGAACCCACGCCGACTCCGAACCCGACTCCGACCCCGACCCCCACGCCGACGTTCGACGCATCGCCCACACCGACGCCCACGCCGGCTCCGACCGCGGAGCAGACGCCGAGCCCGACTCCCGAGCAGACCCCAGCTCCGGTACCCACGCCGACGCCAACGCCGGCGATCATCACCGGGCATGCGGGCGGCCCTGGCCCCCAGACTCCGGGCCATTCCGCTGGGGAGCAGGGTCGGCCAGGCGGCCACACACCAGCGGTTCCGACCGGCAACGGGCCTGTCGGCCTGGGCGATGTCCTCGGCTACGTCGCTGACGTCGCTGCGGACCAGGCGGCGGTCATCGTCAAACCGGCTGCGGCTGCGGCAGTGGCGTCCAGCTTCGCCTTCCCGCTGCTCCTGATGCTGATCGTCGTGTTCTTCCTGGTAGTCCAGCCACGCTTGGACGGGCGTGACCCCAAGTTGCGAAAGGCACCCCGCACCAGTGGCGAGACGCTCGTCCATTTCGAAGAGGATGGTGTCCCGTGAACCAGCCGCAGGAGCGGAGTGACTTCTCGTCCCTCAACGACCGGATGAGCTACCTCTTCGCCATCCGGATCGCCGTCGCGGTGGTGACGCTGGTCTACGCCATGGCCCGCCCGGAGGCCCTCGGCGTGCCCTTCGGCACCGTCGTCACGGTGGCCCTCGCCTATGTGGCGACGTCCATCGTCTTCGAAGCCGCCCGCCGCCGGACGACGCGGTTTGGCTACAGCCTCATCACCGTGATGCTGCTGATCGATGGCACGTTCCTGGCGGCCGCCATGTACGTGACGGGCGGCACCCAGAGCCCGTTCCGATTCTTCATCTACCTGCATCTCGTGGCCGTGTCGCTGCTGGCGTCGTACCGGACCGGCCTCAAGATCGCCCTGTGGCATTCGCTGCTGCTGTTCGTGGTTCTCTACGCACAGGCCGCACACCTCCTTCCGCCCGTTGACGTCGTTCCGGGCCGCGAGATCGAGTTCGAGCGGATGCCGATCCTCAGCGTCACCTCGTTCTGGCTGTTCGCCCTCGCGACATCGGTCTTCTCCGCGATCAACGAACGCGAGTTGCGCCAGCGTCGTGCCGACCTCCAGGCGATGGTCGATGTCGGAGCGCGTCTCGACGAGGCGCGCGATCCGGTCGTGCAGTCGCGCATCGTGCTCGATGGCCTCATCGAGCGGTTCGGCTTCGTGCGCGGGTTGATCCTCGGTGCATCCGACGGCCAGGTCCTCGTGCTTGCCGCGCACGGGATCGAGGCGCTCCCGACGACGCGCCTCGACACGGACGCGATCGTCAGTCGGGCATGGGAGCAGCGTCGGCCGCTCCCGGTTCGCCGGCTTGACGCGACCAGCAACCCGTTCCTTGCGGCCGCCCTGCCCGGGGCGCACAACGTGCTCGTCTCACCGATGATCGCCGACGGTCGGTCGGTCGGCGCCATCGTCCTCGAATACGGTCGCCGGCGGACGCTGGGCATCGAGCGCCGCGTCGTGTCGGTCGTTGGGCAGCTGGCCTCGACCGCCGCGCTCAACCTGCGCAACGCGGTCCTGCTCCGCCACGTTCAGGACCTTGCCGAGCGCGACTCGCTGACGGGCGCCGCCAACCGGCGCATGTTCCAGCTCAGCCTCGAGCGGATCCTCGATCCCGATGCCGCGGCGCCGCACCTCGCGAACACGGTCAGCGCCGTCCTCTTCATCGACCTCGACGACTTCAAGGTCGTGAACGACACGCTGGGCCATGCCGTGGGCGACGCGCTTCTTGTCGCCGTCACCGAGCGTGTCGCCAGCCTGGTTCGCGAGCAGGATCTCGTCGCCCGCCTGGGTGGCGACGAATTTGCCGTCCTGACGACCGACCAGCCCGATCTGGCCCGAGCTCGGGCCATGGCCGACCGCCTCGTGGGCGAGCTGCGCAAGCCTTACCTGATCGACGGCAAGCCCGTGCATATCTCTGCCAGCATCGGGATCGCCAGTGCCCGCGACGCAGTCGATGGCGCACGCGATCTCGTCCGCAACGCGGACGTCGCGATGTACATGGCGAAGGCCAACGGCAAGTCGGGTTTCGCCGTCTTCGATCCGGGCATGCATGCCGCAATCCGCGATCGCCACGAGCTCGCAACCGAGCTCCAGGTCGCCGTCGAGCTCCATCAGCTCCGCCTCGTCTATCAGCCGATCGTGGAGCTCCAGACGCGGCGGATGGCGGGCGCGGAGGCGCTCGTCCGCTGGGATCACCCCACGCGGGGCACGATCCCGCCCGGCCAGTTCATCGAGATCGCCGAGGAGAACGGGGCCATCCTGCCGATCGGTCGCTGGGTGCTTCGGGAGGCCTGTCGCCAGACCGGCGAGTGGCAGCGCGACGGCGCGGTGCCCGAGGACCTGTTCCTGAGCGTCAATGTTTCGGCGCGCGAGATCCAGCAGTCGGGCTTCGTGGGCGGCGTCCGCGACACGCTGAGCGAGACCGGGACCGACCCGAAGCGCCTGGTCCTCGAGATCACGGAAACGGCGCTGCTGCGCGCGACGCCGGCCACCGTGGCCACCCTCGATGAGCTCCGGGAGCTGGGCGTTCGGATCGTCATCGACGACTTCGGGACCGGCTATTTCTCGCTCAGCCACCTGCGCCAGTTCCCGGTCGACCAGCTCAAGATCGCCGGGGAGTTCGTGCAGGGCGCCGATGCCGGGGACCGCTCCTCGGCGCTCGCGGGGGCGATCGTGGCGCTCGGGCGCTCGCTTGACATCACGACCGTCGCCGAGGGCATCGAGACGATCGAGCAAGCGGACCGCATGCGTTCGCTCGGCTGCACCTACGGACAGGGTTACCTGTTCAGTCGCCCGCTGGCAGGCGCCCAGTTCCGGTCTCAGCCGGCCGAAGCGGGCACGGGGGCGGCGGTCGAAACCGGCATCCCGGCCGAGCAGCCGGCACCAAGGAAGCGCCGTCCAGGCCGCTCGAGGCTGGCCCCGAACCCATCGGCCGGCTGAGGCTCAGCCCGGACAGTCATCGCCGGCCGTCCCGGTTGGGCGGCCGGCGACCAGTTCCGCGATCCACTCGAGGACGTCGTCCTGTGATGCCTCCACGACGCCGCTGTGTGACTCGCCGGGATAGCGACGGTACGTGACGGTGTCGCCGACCGCGCACAATCGGGCGACCAGCGCGTCGGTCAGCTCGGGGATCACCAGCGGATCCCCCTCGCCCTGGCCCACGAAGATCGGCACCGGGCTCGGCACTCGACCCGGGGTGTTCTCGTCGGCGAGGCCGACGCGGCCGGCTCATCGTCGGCTCCGCCGGGCGGGGGACTGCTCCTGATCTCGTCCGGACCCGAGCACCCGAGCAGCGCGACGACAAGCAGGAGCAGGGCTGCCGGAGCGCGGCGATCGGACATGGACGATTTCGAGGGGGTCGCATCCTACGATACCGGCGTCTCGGGCGCCTTGCTCCGGGCGCCCGTCGGTCGTACCGTCAGCGCTGCCCCCAGACTCAGCGCGGAGGTCAGTCATGAGCCAGCTCGTCGTCGTCGGCTTCAATCAGCTCGAGAACGCCCGCGACGCGATGCGCCGGCTGCGAGGGCTGGAGAACGCCGGGAAGATCAAGTTCGAGGACACCGCCATCGTCGAGCGGACCGAGGACGGCAAGGCCCACGTTCGGAATGAGGCAAGCGGCACGACCGAGACCGGTGCGGTGGTCGGTGCGGTTCTCGGCGGATTGCTGGTGTTCGCCATGCCGGTCGTTGGGCTCGTCGTCGGCGGCGCCGTCGGCGCTGCATTCGGGGCCTTGCTGGACCGGGGCGTCAGCGGCAAGTTCGTCGACGACGTCAAGGAAACCCTGGGGCCTGGACGGTCGGCACTGTTCCTCGTGGTCAAGGATGCCGAGGCCGACTCGCTCATCCCGGCACTGCGCGATTACGAGGGTGACGTGATTCAGACGACGCTCGATGAGGACGCCGAGGAAGCGCTGCGTCAGGCGCTGCGATAGGCCGTGCGCAGCGGGTCTACCGCCGGCTCTCGGCTGGCTCGTCCTCCGGTGCCTGCTGCGCCGCCGCGTGGGCGGTCGCGAACGCGCGCGATTCGTCGCCGTCGTATTCCTCGAGGGCGTTGTTGAACGCCTTGAGGAACGCGTGCTTCTGGTGTTCGGTGTACTGGTCGACCTGCGCTTCGGGGAGATCGGAAACCTTGTCGTAGGGCACGGCGTCCTCCTTTCGGGCGAGGCTACGGAACAGGCCCGGCAGCGAGCGCCACGCATTCGGCGACACGCCTATCAGTCCGATTGCGAACCATCCGTCGAACATTGGGGCCGTAGAGTCGACACATGGAAACCGACCGGATCGATCAGCTCATCCAGCGCATCCACGAGCGTGCCGCCGACCCTGCCGGCCGCACCGAGGAGCGCCCGTCCGAGTTCTGGACGTCGGTCACGTCGCAGGGCCTCGGCGGCCTGCTCGGGATGGGCAGATCCGTCGCCCAGGATCTCGGCCGGCTGCTCAGGCAGGGCCCGGATGACGACCTGACGGCACGCGCCGAAGCGATCGAGCACAGCATGACGACGCCGGCCGACCGGCCGCTTCCGGCACCGGCCGGCGAGGAGCAGTTGAACGCCGCGGAGCGGCGCCTCGGGTTCGCGCTGCCGCCGCTGCTGCGCAGGGTGTACGCGGAAGTCGCGAACGGCGGCGTTGGGCCCGGCCCGGGCCTGCTCGGCGTGAAGGGCGGCCGGGCGAACGACCACGGCAAGACCGTCGAGGACCTGTACGCCGAGATGCTCGAGGCCGAACAGGAGAACCGACGCTGGGTCTGGCCGGCCGGGCTGCTCCCGATCGTGGACCACAGTGGCCTGTACGTGTGCGTCGATGCGACGGCCCCACACAGGATCGTGGAGTTCGACTTCGAGGAGCTTGACGAGGAGGGTCGCGACGGCGGCTGGTCACGTGCATTCAGCGACGTGGCGGCGTCGTTCGAGGAGTGGCTCGCCGCGTGGCTGGCCCGGCCCACCCCCGCCGAGCGCGACGCAGCCCGTCAGGAGGCCGCCAGGGCGTCGATGACCAGCGTGCCCGAGGTGACCCGCGCGTACTGGCTGTCGATGACGCCGGCGCAGCGCGCCGATCACGGGCTGCCCGAGAAGGGCTGGGGCCGGGTGCTGTTCGGCGACGCCTGGGGTGACGATCCGCGCGACGGGTCCGGGGGCGCCTAGCCTAGGCGGGGGCAGGCTCGGCCGGACCCGTTGCGGTCAGGATCCACGCCTCCACGGGACGGCGCCGACCCTTCACGCGGGTCGGCCCGAGCGGCGTGCCTTCGCGTCCCGCGCCAAGGACGTCCCACGTCGAGTGCGCGACGACCACCTGGCCCGGTTCGCCGATCCCGAGCAGGCGCGCCGCCGTGTTCGTCGTATCGCCGATCACCGCAAAGGAGCGCCGCTCCGTCGACCCGACGTTGCCGACCACCGCGGGGCCCGTGTTGACACCGCAACGGAACATCGGCCAACCGGGGTGCTGCTCGGCGAGCCGGCGACCCTGCGCCACGATCGCCAGGGCGGTGTCCGCCGCCCGCCGGCCATGGTCGGGCGTCTCCCCGGTCGTGTTGTAGCTGGCCATGACCCCGTCACCCGCGAACTGCTCGACGACGCCGCCCGAAGCGTGGATCAGCGGGACGAGCTCGCCCCAGAAGCGGTTGAGCATGGCGATGACCTCTGACGGTGCGCGGGTCTCGCTGAATGTCGTGAAGCCGGCCAGATCGGCAAACACGACGCTGACCTCCCGCTCGACTCCGCCAAGGCGGCCGGCACTCGGTTCGCTGCGCAGGTTGCTGGCCACCTGCGCAGGCAGGTACGGTCGGAACAGCGCGTCGAGCCGCTTGACCTCGCCCGCTGCCTCGGCGATGAGCGCGATCTCATCCGAGCTCGCTCCTTCCTTCCGGAGCTCGTCCAGGACGCGTTCCGACGCCTCGGGACGGTCGCCCGCCGCCGCGACGGCGCCGATGGCCCGGGCGTGCCAGCGATCGATGCGTGCCAGCGTCGCCTCGAGGTACAACCCGCCGAACGCCGCTGTCAGCGAGCCACTGCGGCGGTACTCGGCCCGTGTGCCAAGCGCGATCGCCAGGAACGAGATGAGCATCAGCACGTGCCACAGCCACCAGCTCAGCTGCCAGTTGCGACTGATCGCGATCGCCAGCATCGCCTCGCCCAGCAGCGCAAGCGCCACGGCGATGGCCAGCACGAGCACGCCTCCGCGCTCGAAGTAGAAGCGGAACGAACGGAAAGCCGCGAAAGCGAACAACCCGATGCCGGCGATGGCGAGGAGCGCCAGCGGGCCCGCAGCCTCGGTGGGCGGCAACGGCCCGTTGAGTGGCGGGACGGATGCGAGCGATACGACGGCCCACGTCAGCATGAGCCCCACGAGGAAGCCCAGCATCGCCGGGCGCAGACGGAGCACGATCACCGCGCGAGGACCACCAAGCGCCGTGACGGACGCTGCCGCGAACAGGGACGCGATGAAGAGCCCAACCGGCGTTGCCAGGACGAACCCGGCGTTCGGGGCGCCGAGCAGGACGCCGGGTGTCGCCAGCGCGTGCAGCCCCAGGAACCCGGCGCTGGCGAGGAAGGCAAGGGAAACGAGGACCAGCCGCGCGTCGCGCTGTCGGACCGCGACGACGTTCGTGATGTAGGCCAGGGCGACATTGCCGACCGCCGTCACCAGCACGATCCAGAAGTGGCTCGGGTGATGCTCCCAGTGCAGGTCCAGCTCTGGCCGGACGAACAGGAGCAGCAGGCCGACGACCGGCAGGGCGAGCAGCAGCGCCCAGGGCCACGGCGTCGGGGCTGGCAGGGTCTGGCCCGGAGCCGCACTGGACATGACCCGATCTTAGGAGGTCAGCGTCCCGTTTCCGTAGCGGCGATCTCTCGGGGCTCGCCGCGTTCCGCGTCCTCGAGGCCGTCGTCGCGCTGGTAGGGCACGTCGACGACGACCGTATGTGGCCTCCCGAGGAGTGCCCGGCGCAGCCGCTTCGCCGACTGGTTGTAGAGAATCCGCTCCCACCAACTGCGCGCCACGTACTCGGGGATGACGACGAACGTGATCGGCTCGGGCTTGTCGGGCGGCCATGCCGCGGCCAGCACGTCGAGGTACGACAGGAGCGGCCCGACGAGGGCGCGATACGGCGACTCCACGACGACCAGGGGGACGTCGGGGATCTGGCGGACCCATCGCTCGCGCGTTCGGGCGCCCTCGTCGGCGTCGTCGGCGATGTACACGGCCCGGACATCGGGGTCGATCGAGCGCCCGACGTTGATGGCGTGGACCACGGCGCGGTTGATGCCGGGAACCGGGACGACCACGCGTTCCTCGCGCGACGGTCCGGGCAGGACGCCCTCGTCGGGCACGGCCAGCCGCTCGCGGGACGCCTGGTATTGGTGATGGATGAACAGCATCATCAGCACGAGCAGCGGGATCACGATCGCGACCAGCAGCGACGTCGGCGCCTTGGCCACGGTCACGACGACCGCCACGATGGCCGTGAGCACGCAGCCGAACCCATTGATGGCAAGCCGGCGCTGCCACCCCGGACCACGTTCCTCGGCCCAGTGGCGGACCATCCCGCCCTGGCTGATCGTGAACGACACGAAGACCCCGACGGAGTAGAGCGGAATGAGCGCGTGCGTGTCCCCGCCGAACACCACCAACAGGGTGATCGCGATTGCCGACAGGATCACGATGCCCGCCGTGAACGCCAGCCTGTCGCCCTTGAACGAGAACTGGCGCGGCATGTAGCCATCCGTGGCAAGGATGGCGGCGAGGCGTGGAAACGCGTTGTAGCTCGTGTTCGCGGCAAGGAACAGGATCAGGGCGGTGAATGTCTGGAACAGGTAGTAGCCCGCCGACCCATCACCATAGACCGTCGCCGCGACCTGACTGATGACGGTCTGACTTACGGGCTCATCGATCGGCACGATGCCGTAGCCGTCTGCGACGAAGGTGATGCCGATGAACAGGATCGCCAGGAGTATCGCAACGGCGGTGAGCGTCTTCGCGGCATTGACGGGCTCCGGCGGCTTGAACGCCGGAACGCCGTTCGCGATCGCCTCCGTCCCGGTCAGCGCAACCGACCCTGATGCGAACGCGCGGAGGATCAGCAGCAGGCCGACCGCGTGGAGCGGGTCCGGGGCACCCGGCAGCGGGTCCGGCGGGGGCGCTCCCTCACCGAATACGATGATCCGAACCGACCCCAGCGCGATCATCAGGAGCGCGGAACCGACGAACAGGTATGTCGGGATTGCGAAGATGTTGCCCGATTCGCGGAGCCCACGGAGGTTTCCAATCGTGATGAGCAAGATCGCAAGGATCCCGATCACAACCCTCGCGTCGAACAGCTCGGGAATGGCTGACGTGATCTGCGCGACCGCGGACGCGGTCGACACCGCCACGGTCATGACGTAGTCGACGAGCAGCGCACCAGCAGCCACGAGTGACGGGAGCCGGCCGAGGTTGGCGCGAGCGACCGCGTAGGCCCCACCGCCGGACGGGTAGGCGTAGCCGATCTGCCGATAGCTCGTCGAGACGACGGCCAGCAGGAGTGCGATGGCTGCGGCGATCGGCAGGCTGAGGAGCAGCGCGCCGGTCCCGGCGAGGACAAGCACGCGGAGGATCTCCTCGGTCGCGTATGCCGACGAGCTGATCGGGTCGGAGCTGAAGATCGCAAGCGCCTTCTTCTTGGGCAGGCGCTCCTCGATCTCCTCGTAGTTCGCAAGGGGCCGCCCGAACATGGCCGACCTCACGCGAGCGAACGCCCGGCCAGAACGCGAGCGCGGGCGCGAGGCCGCCTCGCGGGCAACGAGCTGACCCGGCCCGGTGTACCGGAAGTAGGCCGTGTGCGGGCGCTCCACGCGGACCCGCCGATCACCAGCCTTCCGTCCCTGCAGTGGCCGTCGTCCGCCGATCATTCCTCGCGCGGACCGATGTGGACCGTGACTGCCTCGCCATCGCGCGACACGGCAAACCGCACTCCCGCACGCTGGGCGCGCGCGAGCGCGTCGGCCGCCACGTCCTCGACGCCCGGGAACGCTGCGAGGACGATCCTTCGAGCAGCTCCGCTGGCGACGAGATCGATCGCGCCGGAAAGCTCCTCGATGAGGTCCTCGCCGAGCGCGCTCGGTGCGAATGGCAGGCGGATCACGTGTGGGCTGTCCACGTCTCCACGCTACGCGCGCCCCCAAGAGGAGGGAGCCCTCGGGCTTGGTCGCCGCCCTCAAGGGCGCCTCAAGAACCGGGCTTCAGGGCGAACGAACGCGGTAGCCGACCCCCGGCTCCGTGACGATGAGGTCGCGCAGCGAGCCGTCGCGATCGGCTGCGGACAGCTTGCGCCGCAGCTGGCTGACGTAGACATGGACGTAGTGATCCTCGCCCTGGTACGCCTCGCCCCAGACGGCGCGCAACAGCCGTCCGCGCGTCACGAGGCGGCCCTGATGCGTCAGCAGCACGCGCAGCACCTCGAATTCCCGCGGCGTCAGCTCGACCGGCTGCCCGCCGACCGTGACCAGGTGCTGTGACCCGTCGAGGACGAGCGACCCGACCGCCAGCCGGCCGACGGCATCCGCCCCCGGCCCGGCCGCCCGCCGCAGCAGCGCTCGCAGCCGGGCGAGGAGCTCGGCGGTCCCAAACGGCTTGGTGACGTAATCGTCCGCACCCAGCTCCAGGGCCTGTACCTTCGTCCGCTCCGCATCACGGGCCGAGAGCACGAGGATCGGTGTCTCGGCCTCCCGACGGACGTGACGGATGAGGTCGGTGCCGTCGCGGTCGGGCAGGCCCAGGTCGAGCATGATCACGTCCGGCCGGCGCGCGTCCCAGCGGGCAAGTGCCGATCGGACGTCGCTGGCAGCGTCGACGCGATAACCGCGCGCCGTGAGGTGGCGGTCGAGTGCGCTTCTCGTGGCGTCCTCGTCCTCGACGAGCAGCACGAGGGGACCCGGCTCGGTCACCTGCTGGCGTCCACGGGCGGCAGATCCGGAAGCGGCAGGACCGCCGCCGGCAACGTGATCTCCACGGCCAGGCCACCGAGCTCCCCATGGCGCGCCAGGACGGTGCCACCCATTGCTTCCACGAACCCACGGACGACGGCGAGGCCGATCCCGGTTCCGGAACCGCCCTGGCGCGTTCTGGAGCGGTAGAACTTGTCGAACAGGTGGGGCAGCTCGGCATCGACGACGCCCGGCCCGGCATCATCGACCGTGATCCGAACCCGGCCGCCGGCGGCTGCCGTCGCCGTGACCCGAACCGGAACGTCCGGTCCGCCATGCCGCCGGGCATTGTCGAGGAGGTTCACGAGGACCTGTTCGAGCAGGATCGGGTCGGCGCGCACGACGGTTTCATCGGGCACGTCCACTTCGACGAGGTCCGATTGGACGGCTCCCTCCAGCGGAGCGACGAGGCGCACGATCGCGTCCTCGAGGTCGATCGCCTCGTCGGCGACGCGAAGCGCGCCACCCTCGATTCGGCTGAGGTCGAGCAAGTTGCCCACAAGTCGGTTCAGGCGGTCCGCCTCGGCGTCGATTGCCGCTGCCGAAGCGCGTGCCTCCACCGCGTCCACCGGTACTTCCGGGTCGATCAGCGTGCCGGCGAGCGCGCGGATCGTGGCGAGTGGGGTGCGCAGGTCATGCGACACCGATTCCAGCAGCGCGGTCTTCAATTCGTCACTCTGGCGGGCGACCTCTGCGCGGCGGCGCTCCTCGGTGAGGCGCTCATGCGCGAGCGCCTGGGCGATGAGGTCGGCCGCGACCTGCAGCAGGCGGGTGGTCGGCTCGGCCGGTTCGGGCGTGGATGGCGAGCGCGTCGCCCAGATCGAACCGAGCGGACGACCGGTCTCCTCGATCCGGACCCGGAAGTGGCGAACGGCACCGCCAGCGGCTCCGACGCCGCCACCTCGCGCCGCCGGCGGTCGCACGATCGTCCAGGCGGCCCGGCCGCCCTCGGCGGGCCGGTGGAGGACCGCGACGGATCGCGGGGGCCACGGGATCTCCCCGCTGAGTCGCGCCGCCACGCGCTCACGCGCGTCGTCCGGTCCGAGTGCAACCCAGACCTGGTTCATCGCCGCCTCGCGAGCCAGTGCGGCACAGATCGCGGGCAGGGCCGCCGCCGTGGACTCGCCGACGGCCAGCGCCCGCGTGATGTCGAAGAGTGCGCGCGACTCGCGCTCTCGCTCGAGGGCCGACTCGGCGCGGGCGCGCTGCAGCGCGGCGAGCTGTCCGACGATGACCGCCACGAACAGCAGGAGCACGAGCGTGAGCCACTCGCCCGGGTCCGACACGGTCAGCGTGTGGAGCGGGTTCACGAACAGGAAGTCGTACACGATGACTGACGCGACCGCCGTCAGGATCGCGCCCGGGATGCCGAACCGCAGCGCGATGATCGCCACGGCAACCAGGTACAGGCTGGACGCGTTTGGCACGCCGACCGCCGACTCGAGCACGGCAACCACCAGCGACGCGCCCGCAACCGCCGCCCCCGCCGCGATCAACACGGCTGCCACGGCACCGCTGGTCGGCCTGTCCACGCGTCGGATCGTACGCTCCGTCGGGCACGGTCACCTGCAGCAATCGGGGCGACAATGGTGCAGTCGCACGTCCCGAACCGACCACCCGGAGGTGATCCATGCCCACCACGACCCAGCCGACCGTCGACCGACCCGCGATCCCGGGCGAGTACGGCGTGGCCACGGGCTCGAAAGGCATGCTCAGCTGGGGGGCCGTCGAGACGCAGCTCGCTGCCGCCAAGCTGTTCTGGGTCGCGACGGCGTCATCCGACGGCCGGCCGCGGGTGCGGCCGGTCGACGGGACGTGGTTCGAGGGGTCGATCTATGTCGGAGGCAGCCCGGAGACGGCCTGGGTTCGCGACCTCCTGGCGAACCCGAACGTCTCGGTCCACCTCGACAGCACGGACGGCGTCGTCATCATCGACGGCGTCGCGGCGAGCGGCAGCGGCGGCATCTCGGGCGACGCGGCGGAACGGCTGGCCGACCTGCAGGACGAGCGCTTCCCGTACGGGCGGCCGAAGGCCGAGGACTTCGCGGCGCAGGGCTCGATCGCCATCCGCCCGCGCGTCATCGTTGCTTGGCGGGACTTCGCGAAGGACCCGACGCGCTTCCGATTCGGCTGAACGGCGCTACGGCCGCCGCAGCACGAAGAGCGGGATGCGGCGCTCGGCCTTGCGCTGGTAGCTCGCGTAGAGCGGGAACCGGTCAACCACGAGGTCCCAGGCGAGCTCATGCTCGCGCCCGTGGAGCTCGCGCGCCTCGACCTCGAAGGACTCCTTGCCGCGGTTCACGGTCGCCATCGGCTCGGCGCGCAGGTTGCCGGCCCAGTCCGGATCGCGCGGTCGGCCGCCCCACGACCCGACCACGATCAGGTCGTCATCACGCTCCCACGCGTACAGGGTGGTCGTGCGCAGCTTGCCCGTCTTCCGTCCCGTCGTGGTCAGCTTGATCTGCATGCGGCCGCTACGATCGCACGGTATGACCGCCGAAGCGCCGCCGGTGCTGCGCCGAGCCGGCGACGCCGACGTCGAGGCGATCACCGCGCTCGTGGCCGATGCCTATCGCCATTACGAACCGCTGATCGGCCGCACGCCGCTGCCCATGCTCACCCATTACGAGGAAGCCGTCCGCCAGCACGACGTCTGGGTCCTGGAAGCGGACGGCGTGTTGCTTGGCATCCTCGAGCTGGATCCGCGACCCGATCACCTCTGGATCGAGAACGTGGCGGTTGCACCACGATGGCAGGGCCACGGCTTCGGGCGGCTGCTCCTGCAGCACGCAGAAGCGGAAGCGCGCCGGCTCGGCCTGGACGAGCTCGGGCTGCTCACGAATGAGCGCTATCTCGACAACATCGCGATGTACGGCCGCTACGGCTATCGCGAGACGGACCGCGTCCCGCATCAGGGCACGGATCTCGTCTACTTCCGCAAACGGCTCGAAGAGCCCGATGCCGAAGACTAGTCTTTGCCGGCCTGGCGGGACTCGAGGTCGCGGAGCATCTGCTCGAACGGCTCGGGATCGGTGAACGGGTCGGGCGGCGAGTGAGTTTCACGCACGGCCATCGCCGCGGCAAGCTCGCGTGCCGCCCGGTCGATCCGCCGGACCAGGGATCCCTCGGCCGGAACGCCTGAACGACCCCAGTCCTCGGACGCCGCGTACACGGCCGTCCGAACCGTGTCAGCTCCCAAATAGCTGAACAGGGGCCGCAAGGCGTGCTCCAGCGCCAGCGAATGGCGTGCGGTGCCGCCGGTCGCCGCAAGGAGGACGGGCCTGCCCTCGAGGCTGTCGTGCTCGATGACGTCGAAGAACGTCTTGAACAGGCCGCTGTACGACGCATTGAAGATGG
>DASTYU010000139.1:0-2760 GCA_035764655.1 Candidatus Limnocylindrales bacterium | reverse complement strand
TCGAGTGCCTGGACGACCTGGGCACTCATTCGTGCCGCCAACGGGTCGATCACCTCGGGATCGTCGAGCGCTGTGCTGGCAAGCGTCGTGAAGCGGTCGGTGTTGAAGGCGACCTGGTGCGACCAGACCGCGACCGTAGCGACGAGGATCGCCAGGCAGGCGAGGACGAGCGCGATCCCCGCAAGGACGCTGCGCCGTCGGCCGCGGCCCTGGCCGGAGGCGGGTTCGACCTCGGTCGGTGACGTCTCGCTGGTCACGCGGTTCCTCCCTCACTAGAACGCGCGGCAACCCTACCAGTCGGTCGCATCTGCGGGCCACCGGATGCGTACCATGCGGCCCATGCGCAACTGGTTGCCGATCGCGATCCTGGCATCCGCCCAGTTCGTGATGGTGCTCGACAGCAGCGTCATGAACGTGTCGATCTCGCAGATCGTGGCCGACCTCGACACGACGATCCAGGGAGTCCAGCTGGCGATCACCCTGTACACGCTGGTGATGGCCGCGTTCATGCTCGTCGGCGCGAAGCTGGGCGATATCTGGGGCCGCGACCGCGCCTTTGCGATCGGCCTCGCGATCTATGCGTGTGGCTCGTTCACGACGGCGATCAGCCCCAACCTCCCGGTGCTGCTGTTCGGCTGGTCGCTCGTCGAAGGGCTCGGAGCGGTGCTCGTGATCCCCGCGATCGCCGCGCTGGTCGCCCAGAACTACGAGGGCAAGGAGCGCGCGCTCGCCTACGGCATCGTCGGGGGCGTCGCGGCGGCAGCGATCGCCGCCGGGCCGGTGATCGGCGGCTGGGTGACGACAACGTTCACGTGGCGACTCGTCTTCGCAGGCGAGGTCGTGATCGTCGCGGCGATCCTGCTCGTGCGGAAGCGCATGACGTCCGCCCCTGCAGAGCCGAGCCCGCCGCGCCTGGACATCGTCGGTGCCGCGCTCTCTGCGAGCGGTCTGGCGATCATCGTGCTGGCCATCCTGCAGAGCAGCACGTGGGGCTTCATCCAGCCCCAAACGATCCCGGTCGTGGCCGGTCGAGAGATCGCCCCGCTCGGCTTCTCGGTCGTTCCGTTCCTGATCCTCGCCGGGCTCGGCGTGCTGCTCCTGTTCGAGGCCTGGGAGCGGCGGCTGGAGCGCCACGGCCGCGATCGGCTGCTCGACTTCGCGCTGCTCGACATCGTCCCCCTGCGTGCCGGCCTGGGCACGCTCGCTGCCCAGCAGCTGGTCCTGCTGGGCACCTTCTTCGTGCTGCCGGTGTACCTGCAGGTCGTCCTCGGGTTCAACGCCCTCGAAACCGGGCTGCGCCTGCTGCCGATGTCGGTGACGATGCTGATCGCGGCCCTGGCCGGGCCACGGATCGCCGCCCGCCGTTCGCCCAAGGCCGTCTGCCGTCTCGGCTTGCTGGCGGTGTCGGTGGCCGCAGTGATCCTCCTCGCCACCCTCGACGTCCAGCTCAACAGTGTCGGCTTCCTGACCGGGCTCGCCGTCTTCGGCATTGGCGCGGGCCTGCTCGCCTCGCAACTCGGCAACGTGATCATCTCGGCCGCCCCACCGGCCCAGACCAACGAGGCCGGCGGCCTCCAGGGGACCGCCCAGAACCTCGGCGCATCACTCGGGACCGCCCTGATCGGCGCGCTCCTGCTGATCGGCCTCACGAACGGGTTCGTGGAGCGGATCACGGCCAACGAGGACGTGCCCGCGGAGGTCCGGACCGCTCTCGCGAGCACGGCCAGCGACCAGGGGCTCGAAGTCGTCCCGGTGGCCCAGGTCGAACAACTCCTTGCCGATGCCGGGCTGCCACCCGATCAGGTCGATGCGATCGCCTCGTCGTACGGAGCAGCCCAGCTCGACGGACTGCGCCTGTCGCTCGGTGGCGTCGCGCTGCTCTCCATTCTTGGCCTCCTCTTCACGCGAAACCTGCCGGGCCGTGAGGCACGGGTGGAGGTGGCTGCCGAAGAACCCGTCCCGGCGGCGGCACCCGCCGGCTGACTCACCAGCCGCGGGACGCCTACACTCGGGCTGATGGATCTGCACGTCATCGGGCCGCTCGCGTCCCCGGCGGAGCGGGGTGCCGTCGATGCCGTTCTCGGTCCGCCTGCCACGCGCTGGGTCGGCGGCGAACGGACGCCCGGCCGCGAGAGCCAGGTGGCGCACGGCGGGCACGCGGCCCGGTCGCGGCGGGACCTGTTGCTGCCGGTCCTCCACGCGGTGCAGGATCGCGTCGGCTGGATCAGCCAGCCGGCCCTCAACTACATCTGCAAGCGGCTGACGATCCCACCGGCCGAGGCCTATGGGGTCGCCACGTTCTACGCGCTCTACGCGACCAAGCCGCGACCGCCGGTCGTCGCCCACGTCTGCGACGACATCGCCTGCCGGCTGGCCGGCGCCGAGGAGCTTTGCGGGGATCTCGAGCGCGCGTTCGGTGAGGCAGGAGTGCCCAGCGGCGACGGCCGATCGACGTGGCTGCGCTCGCCGTGCTTGGGGTTGTGCGATCGGGCACCGGCCGCGCTCGTGACGTCGGCCGGCGAACAACCGTCCGTGACTGCAGTCGCGCCGGTCGATGCGGCGGGCATCGCCACCAGGCTCCATTCGACGTCGGCAAGTTCCGGGTACCACGAGGTTCCACTGCCGCAGGCAGGCCAGCCCGGCCTTCGATTGCTGTCCCGCGTCGGCGTCGTCGAGCCGACCTCGCTTGACGACTACCGCGCGCACGACGGCTTCACCGCCCTCGAACGGGCTCGTGCGCTTGGCCCGCAGCAGGTCATC
>DASTYU010000138.1:0-11716 GCA_035764655.1 Candidatus Limnocylindrales bacterium | reverse complement strand
GGCCGCGGATCGGGCGGGGGAGCGCTACTGGCAGATCCCGTTCATCGACGAGTACCGCAGTGAGATGGACAGCTGGTACGGCGACCTGCAGAACTCCGGCGCGGCCGAGGGCTCCCTGGTCCGCAGCGGCCTGTTCCTGCGTGAGTTCGTCACCAGGCCCTGGGTCCACCTCGACATCGCCGGGACCGCCTACCTGCGCAAGCCCACGGCCTGGGCGCCACGCGGGGCGACCGGCGTGTCGCACGCCACGCTCGTCGAGCTGGCGCTGGCCGGCCGGCCCAGCTAACCGCTTCCCAGGCCCTCGGCCGCAGCGTGGACGCGGGTTCGCCCCTCGTCGCGGTCCTCGCGGGCGTGCTTGGCGCCGTCCTCGGCCTGGCCGCCGATCGGCTCGCGGTTCGCTGGCCCGAGCACGACGCGGACGACGCGGAGCACCCCGCCAACCGCCCGATCGGCTGGCGAACGGCCGCCGTGGTCATCTCGGCGGCCGTCGCGTTCGCCCTGCTCCCCGCGCGGTTCGCAGCCGATCCGCTGGCGCTCATCGCGTTCGGGGCCTGGTTCGTCACGCTCGTCGTTGGCCTGGCCACCGACCTCGACCAGCGCCTGCTGCCCGATGTCCTGACGCTGCCCGTCATCCCGCTTGCCCTCGCGTACGCCATCAGCGGCCTCAACCCGCTCGTTGGGGATGGCTGGATCGGCGCGATGATCGCCGCGATTGCCATCCCCGCGGTGCTCTACCTGCCATCGATCCCCTTCGGCGCCGGGGCGTTCGGGATGGGTGACGTCAAGCTCCTGGTCGGCGTCGGACTGATGGTGGGGCTGACCCGCGCGCTCGGTGGGGTGTTGTTCGGTCTGCTCCTGGCAGGTGCGGTCTTGCTGGTCCTGTTAGCTGCGCGTCGTATCACCCGACGCACCTACGTTCCGTTCGGGCCGTTCCTGATCACCGGCGCCGTGTGGGCCGTTCTGGTGTTGCAGCCCGCCTGACCCAGGACCATCGGGCAATTGTTCGAACGCCTGTACGCTTCGTAGACTGGGCCGCTACAATGCCAGCCAGCCGGTGCCGGCTCGGGGTCGTGCTCAACTCCGAGGCGGTGACACACCTCCGGCGAGGCCGCCCCGTCAACGTGCCCCGCAGAGCGCCCCAGCGCGAACCACGGAGATTTCCCCAAGCACGATGTCAAGCCCGGCCTGATGCGACTGCGCGACGAAGAGAAGACCGTTACCTGGGACTCGGCGCGAAAGCGTTCGCGGCCGAATCGTCGTCTGCTCCTCCTGATCCTGGCGCTCCCGTTCCTGCTGGGCTCGCTCGGCGCCGCACCCAGTGCGCCAACCGTCCACGCCGACGAGCTATCTCAGGCGCGTGCGCGGCAGAGCCAGCTCAAGAAGCAGATTGCGGCCCAGCAGCGCCAGATCGCCCGGCTGAACGGGCTGCAACGCGACCTGTCGAAGGACATCGCGGCGACGAAGTCCGAGCTCAAGTCGATCAACGCCGATCTCGTCACGGTCAAGAAGCGCATCACGCGCATGAAGAAGAAGATCGAGGAGGTCAAGGCGGCGTACGCGGCGCTTCTCGAGCGGGGCGCGGAGCTCGACACGGAGCTCACGAAGCTGCAGGCGGAGGAAGCGGCCGCGGCCGCGAGCCTGGCGGATCGCAAGGCGGAGCTCGCGCAACGCATCCGCAGCGCCTACGACACCGATCGCACGTCGCTGCTCGAGACCTTCCTGTCCGGTGGCTCGTTCACCGACATCCTCGCCGAGGCGAGCTACATGATCGACGTCGGTGAGCAGGACAAGGCCCTCGCCGAGCAGATCGAGCGTGACCAGGCGGCGCTCGAGGCGGTCCACCAGACCGTCGAGGACACCCGACTCGAAACCGAGAAGCTGCGCGTCGAGACGGCCGCCCAGAAGAAGAAGCTCGACAAGGCCATGCGCGACCTCAAGCGAGAGCAGAAGAAGCTCCGCGCGCTCGAGCGGGCCGCCGAGCGCGAGCTGGCCCGCCAGAAGGCCGCCTACGAGAAGATGGCCAAGAACAAGAAGGGCCTCAAGAAGGCGATTGCCCGCGCCCAGGCCAGCCAGCGCGCACTCGCCAAGCGGATCGACAAGATCATCGCGGCGCAGCGGGCCCGCGGGAACATCCCGTCGCAGTACAACGGCAGCTTCCGCTGGCCGATGGTCGGACGGATCAGCGGCGAGTTCGGTTGCAGCAGCTATCCGGGGTATGCGCCGGGCTACGGCTGCGCCCACTTCCACAACGGCATCGACATCGTCGCCGCGTACGGGACGCCGGTGCGGGCCGCGGGCAAGGGCACGGTCGTCTACGTCGGCTGGAACTACGCCGATGGTGCCGACCCGGCGTGGATCGTGGTCATCGCCCACTCCTCGAGCCTGCAGACGTGGTACGCCCATATGCAGCCCAAGGCGCCGGTGTCGGTCGGGCAGCACGTGAGCGCGGGCCAGGTGATCGGCTACGAGGGCAACACGGGCAACTCGACCGGGGCCCACCTCCACTGGATGGTCGAGATGAACGGCACCTGGAAGAACCCGCGGCTGTTCCTCTAGGTTCGGCAACCGGTAGCCGCCTGACCTCGATCCGAGGTGGCCAAATTGTCACCGGTGGGCCCTTAGGCCAGGTTGGTGGCGCAGGACGCGACCAAATCAGCCCGAATCGGGCGATTTCGTGGCCAGATTCTCCGCTGGTGAAACTCTGGCCACGAGTCGGGCCCGAAAGGTGGCCCAAGTTTCCGTGCACGGGAATTTGGCCAACCAGCCGGCCCGGCCCGGCTCGCGGGACCCAGTCGACAACCGCAAACATCCCCTCGTCATCCGTCCATGCCCCTCCCGACGGCGGTCCATTCAGCCGGGCCTCCGCAGTGGCGCACCCTCGCGGCCAATCAACTCGCCGCCTCGGAGCGCCGACCGATGACCCCGATCCAGATCGAGCTCATTCGCACCAGCTGGGCTTCCGTCGAACCGATTGCCGACGTTGCCGCGACCCTCTTCTACGACCGTCTCTTCGAGCAGGATCCCGCGGTCCGCCGCCTCTTCCGCAAGACCGACATGGCCGCGCAGAAGAAGAACCTCATGCAGACCCTGACCGTCGTGGTCAAGGGCATCGACCGGCTCGAGGATCTCGTCCCGGCCGTCCAGGCGCTCGGCCGTCGGCATGCCGGCTACGGCGTGCGCCCCGCGCATTACGACCTGGTCGGCGCTGCATTGCTGTGGACGCTCGAGCAGGGTCTTGGCGTTGCCTTCACCCACGACGTTCGCGACGCCTGGGCCCAGGCATACGGGACCCTCGCCGCGGTCATGATCGCCGCGGCCGAGGAGCCGATCGAAGCGGCCGCCTAGCACGTCGACCCCGTAACGAACCGTTCACGGAACGACAACGCTCCGCGACCGGCACTCCCTCCGCCCCGTGCTAGCATCGCCCCAGGTACGGCGGCGCCCCACGAGCGGAGAACCGGCGTGAAGAAGACGATGGCGGTGATCCTGGCGGGCGGGGAGGGCGAGCGCCTGTCGATCCTGTCGCAGAAGCGCGCCAAGCCCGCCGTCCCGTTCGGCGGCAAGTACCGGATCATCGACTTCACCCTGTCGAACTGCGTCAACTCGGACATCACCAACGTGATCGTCCTGACCCAGTACAACCCACGCTCGCTCAACGACCACATCGGCCTCGGGCGGCCGTGGGACCTCGACCGCAACTACGGCGGCATCCGCATGCGCCAGCCGTACATCGCCCGCGGCCGCGGCGCGGAGTGGTACCGCGGGACCGCGGACGCCGTCCTCCAGAACCTGAACGAACTGGAGCACGAGGATGCGGACACGATCCTCGTCCTCGCCGGCGACCACATCTACAAGATGGACTACTCGCCGTTCGTGGCGATGCACCGCAGGCGACGCGCGGACGTCACGATCGCCGTCAGGAGGGTCCCGCTCGCCGACGCGTCGCGGATGGGGGTCCTCGCGCTCGATGACAACGACCGCGTCGTGGAGTGGCAGGAGAAGCCCAAGCAGCCGAAGAGCGACCTGGCGTCCATGGGGATCTACGTGTTCTCGAAGCGTGCCCTTCGCCGCTGGCTCAGCGACGATCTCGTGGACTTCGGCCGGGACGTGGTCCCGGCCATGCTCGACGCGAAGGCGCGGGTCTTCGGCTATCAGTTCGACGGCTACTGGCAGGACGTCGGGACGATCCAGTCGTACTGGGAGACCAACATGGCACTCCTGGCCGACGACCCCGAATTCGACCTGTACGACACCGACTGGGTGATCCACACGCGGTCCGAGGAGCGGGCTCCGGCCAAGATCGGCCCGACCGCGCAGGTCCATCGCAGCCTCATCAGCCACGGCTGCCAGATCCACGGAATGGTCGTCAACTCGGTCCTGTCACCCGGCGTCCGCGTCGACATGGGTGCCGTCGTCCGCGATTCGATCGTGATGTTCGACTGCGTCATCCGGTCAGGCGCCGTGGTCGACAGGGCGATCCTCGACAAGGAGGTGGTCGTCGGCCCGGGCGCGATCGTCGGGGAAGGCCCCGACTTCGACCGACCGAACAAGAAGGAGCCGAACCGCCTCAACACCGGGATCACCGTCGTCGGCAAGCGCGCGGTCATCCCGCGCGGCACCCGGCTCGGGCGCAACGTCAAGGTCGCGTCCGACGTGCGCTCCTCGGACTTCGCGACGCGCGTGGTGCGCAGCGGCGAGTCGATCGAGATGCGCAGCGACAAGCGCCGGAAGGCCGGCTCGCAGGCCAACGCCGCCGTCATCGAGGACACCGTCGCGAGCGCGCCGCTCAACGTCGCGGCGGCGCGTGGCGGCGGCGGGCCGGCCGGAGCCGATTCGACCGGCTGAGCCGGTTTCGGCCACTTCGGCTAGACTCGCCCGCAATGCCATCCGCCGAACCCGGCGCGCCAGCGGTGCGCCAGGCCGACGTCGAGGCGTGGCTGGCCGATCTGGGACTCGAGCCGCTCGAGCGTGCAGATCGGGACTCCGTCACCAGCTGGGACCTTGTCCTCGACGGTCATCGCCGCTTCGACCTTCGGGTCACCATCATCCTGGATCCAACCCTCGGCTTGATCGCCTGGGCGCACTACGCCCCGCCGATCAATGACCTGTTCCGCAAGTCGTACCGGCGCCTGCTGCGCTGGAACGACGAGTTCCCGTTCGCCAAGTTCTCGATCAGCGAGGACGAGCGGCCGCAGCTCGCCATCGAGCTGCCGCTGGCCGGCGCGGGAGCAGACGCGCTGGGCCTTGCGCTCGTCCGTCTGGTGGGCATCGCCGACACGCTGTTCGACGAGTCGACCGACTGGCTGTGGCTGGGCGGCACGGTGCCCGACCAGTCCGATCGACGCTGTCGCAACGCGGCCTTGATCGAGCGCTTCCGGCCGCGCCTTCCGGAGCTGTTCGGAGATTCGGACACCGCGCTCGGGGACCCCGTGGAGGTCGGCGCATGAGCGGCATGCGGCGGTTCGCCCCGCTGTTCCTGGCGCTCGTCTTCGCGGTCGGTCTCTCAGCCGCGCCGCAGGCCGCCCAGGACGTTCGCGCCGCGACACCGGACCTCACGATCGTCACCAACGCCAGCTACCAGGTCCGGCCGGGCGACCGGCTCGTTCGTGTCACCGTCGACCTGAACCTGCGCAACAACCTGCGCGACACCGCCACCCGGCGCTACTACTTCGACACGGCCTTCCTCGCGGTCCTGCCCGGCACGTCGAAGTTCCGGGTCAGCGGTCCGGGCGATCCCACCGTCCGCGCGACCCGCCGCAACGACGACTACACGCTGCTGCGCATCGGCCTCGGCAAGCGGCTGTTCAGCCAGAAGCGGGCGAGCTACAAGCTCACGTTCGACCTCGCGGACCAGGGCGGATCGAGCACGCGCGACGTCCGCGTCGGCGATTCGCTGGCGTCGTTCCCGGTCTGGGCATTCGCCTCCGACGACACACCGGGCAGCCGCGTGACGGTCACGTTCCCGAAGGGCTACCAGGTCGACGTCGAGGTCGGCGAGCTTCCTGCGCCGACGGTCGACGACGAAGGACGGACGGTCTTCAAGACGGGCCGGCTCGACAAGCCGCTCGAGTTCTTCGCGTACTTCGTCGGTGATCGGCCCGGGGCCTACGACGAGCAGGAGATCGCCACGACCGTGGCCGAAGCACCGGTCGGCGTCACGGTCCGTTCGTGGGCCGAGGACGACGCGTGGGGCAAGCGCGTCGGCGGATTGTTCGAGCGGGGACTGCCCCAGCTCTCGACCCGGATCGGGCTCCCGTGGCCGCGCGAGGACGGTCTCGTCGTCCAGGAATCGGTCAGCCGATCCACCGGCGGGTACGCAGGCCTGTTCGATCCGACCCGCGGTCACGTCGAGGTCGCCTATTACGCGGATGACTTCGTGGTGCTTCACGAGGCGGCGCACGCCTGGTTCAACGGGAATCTGCTGGCGGACCGCTGGGCGCTCGAAGCCTTCGCCTCGTACTACGCGCTCGAGGCGGCAGCCGACCTCAAGGTGAAGGCCAAGGGCGACGAGCTGACCGATGAGCTGCGCAAGGTGAAGATCCCGCTCAACGCCTGGGGGCCGATCGGCCGCGAAGATCGGACCACCGAGGATTACGCGTACGCAGCGGCGCTCGAGGTCGCACATCGGATCGCCGATCGGGCCGGAGAGGAGGGCCTGCACGAGGTGTGGCAGGCCGCCGCGGACAAGGCCGGGGCCTACCAGCCGCCGGACGACGCAACTGGAGCCGGCGGCGCGACAAGCGGTGGCGGCACCCCGGCCGTCGCGGAGCCGGAACGAGCCCTCGGGCCGCCCGACTGGCGCGGACTCCTCGACCTGCTCGAGGAACACACCGACGCCTCGTATGACGACATCTGGCGCGAATGGATCGTCCGCTCGTCCGACGAACCGCTGCTGGACGAACGTGCGACGGCCCGCCAGCAGTACGACACGGTCGTGGCGGAGGCGGCCGACTGGTCGCTGCCGCGTCCCATCCGCGATGCGATGCGGGCCTGGCAGTTCGACACGGCGAGCGGCCTGCTCGATGAGGCCGCCGCCGTCCTCGAGCAGCGCGCCGCGATCGACACGGCCGCCGCGGATGCCGGGCTGACACCACCGGACAGCCTGCGCACGGCATTCGAAGGCGACGATGGTTTCGCCGACGCCCGCACGGAGATCGACGCGCAGCTCGCGGTCATCGACCGCTACGAGGACGCAGTCGCCAGCATGCCGGCGAACCCGGACCTGTTCACCCAGCTCGGGTTGTGGGATTCCACCCCGGAACACGACCTGACGAAGGCCGCGAAGGCCTACGCGGCAGGTGATCTCGAGGCGTCGTCGGCGTCCGCCGACGCGGCACGGCTCGTCTGGATCCAGGCGGATGGGGTGGGGCGCACCCGGGCCGTAATGCTGGCGCTCGTCGCGCTCGGCATCCTGCTCCTTGTCATCGTCTCGGTCGTGGCCGCCGTGCGCATCCGTCGCGCCCGACGCCGCCATGCCGTTGGCTCGCCTGCCCTTGCCGCGCCGGCCGAACCGACACCGGCGACCGATCCGGACCCCACCGAGCTCGTGTCCGGCGTGGGTCCAACGAGGCCCAACCCACCCGGCTGACGGGGCCCTCCCCTTGGGACCCGGCGCGGAGCGTGCGGTACACTCGCCGCCTCTTCGGCCGGGCGTGACGTCCGGCTGCCCGATACGAGGAGGCACGGTGGGCCTGGCTGGCAGACGCGCGGGGGTGCCCGGCTGATGGGGATGCAGCGCGCCCGACCCTCCATCGAGATCCTGTCGGGCGACTCCGCCGACGTCTACTTCACCCGCGCCGAACGGATTCTCGAGGCCGAGGGTCGCGATCCGCTGGTGACGATGGAGGTCTTCACGCGACAGGAAGCGGTCCTGTGCGGGATCGATGAAGCGAAGAACCTGCTCGGCCACGTGCTCGCGGAGTCCGATCCCGGCGAAACCTGCCTCGAAGCGCTCGATGACGGCGACCCCATCACCCCCAGGGAGGTCGTCCTCCGGATCCGCGCCCGCTATCGAAAGTTCGGGCTGTACGAGACCGCCTTCCTCGGGATGCTGGCGCAGTCCACCGGCTGGGCAACCGCGGCGCGCGAATGCGTCGAAGCCGCACGACCGGAACCGGTGATCAGCTTCGGGGCGCGACACGTGCACCCGGACATCACGGACGTCCTCGACTACGCCTCGATCGTCGGCGGCTGTGTCGGCGCCTCGACGCCGGCCGGCGCCCGGCTGGCCGGCCTGAGCCCGACCGGCACGATGCCGCACTCGCTGGTGCTGATCTTCGGCGACACCGTGGAGGCAGCGCTGGCGTTCGATCGGCACGTCACCCCGGACGTGCCGCGGATCGTGCTCGTGGATACCTTCAAGGACGAGGCCGAGGAGGCGCTCCGCGTGGCCCATGCATTGGGCGACCGGCTGTACGGGATCCGCCTCGACACGCCGTCGGAGCGCGGCCGCGTCACCGCGGATCTCGTCCATGAGGTCCGCGTGCGCCTCGACCAGGCGGGCTTCACCCACGTGAAGATCGTCGTGTCCGGCGGGCTGAACCCGGAACGGATCGGCTACTTCAAGGAGGCGGCGGCACCGGTGGACTCGTACGCCGTCGGTTCGTACATCAGCGGCGCCACCCCGATCGACTTCACGGGCGACATCAAGGTCATCGACGGTACGCCGATCGCCAAGCGTGGGCGCATCCCCGGCCTGACCGAGAGCCCGCGCCTCAAGCCCGTCGACCTCGGCCAGTGGCGGGAGGGCCGCACCGGCTGAGCGCGCGACAGCTTTGGCTGGCGCGTGCCACCATCGGGCCATGGAGCCGTCCCCCGAGTCGCCGCCGCCACCCGACGAGCGCGAGACGGCGTACGACCTGCTCCAGCGCGGCGAGGAGCTGCTCCGGCGCCGGCACCACGCCCAGGCAGCCATCGTGCTCGAACGGGCGGACCGGCTTGAGCCGCATCGCCAGTCGATCCTCGAGGCGCTCGGGCGCGCGTACTTCAACAGCGGCCAGCACGAGCGGTCGCGGCAGACGTTCAGCGACCTTCTCGAGCTGGAACCGTCGGCGCACTACGCCCACTACGCGCTCGGGCAGAGCCTCAAGCGGCTTGGCCGCCCGGGCGAGGCACGGACCCACCTCAAGCTGGCGGTCGCCTTGAGTCCGGGGACACCGCTCTACCGCCAGGCGCTGGCCCGCATGCCCACGCAGGAGCCGGACACCAGCACCTGACGCTCGATACGGACGTCAGCGGAGTCCGCACCTCGTATTCCGGGCCCGCATGAGATTCCCGGTCAGCACGCTTGTCGTTGTGCCGATTCGTTTCCAAGCGCCACGTTGGCATGCACGAATGCGGGCAATCCATGCACGCCCGGAATAGCCGGAGCGCTGCTCGGGCCCGGTGGGCTTGCCTCCTAGCCGCCGCGCAACCGCGCCAGCCAGAACAGCCCGATGATCGACTTTGCGTCGGCGATCTCGCCGCGTTCGGCGGCCGCCAGTGCGTCCCGCCACGGCATGCGCACGAGGTGCAGCCGCTCGTCCGCTTCGGGCAGCCGGCGGTCGGCGCCCGCGACGGACAGCTCGGTCGCCAGGTACAGGTACATCAGCTCGGTGGCAAAGCCGGGCGCGGTCCAGAACCGCCCGAGCAGACGCCACGACCCGGCGCGGTAGCCGGTCTCCTCCTCGAGCTCACGCCGCGACGCGGTGTCCGGGTCCTCGATCGCGCCGCCCTCGCCATGGTCCAGCGTGCCGGCCGGGATCTCGAGCAGCACCTGCTCCGCCGGGCTGCGGTACTGGCGCACGAGGAGCACCTGATCGTCGGCGTCGACCGCGACGATCGCGATCGCCCCGGGATGCACCGCGACGTCGCGGGTGGCGCGCGAGCCATCGGCGCGCTCGACCGTGTCGATGCGGAAGGTCAGGTAGCCGCCTCGATGGATGACGTGCGAGTCGACGACATGCTCGACCAGATCGGCCCCGGACTCCTCCGGGGCCGATCTTGTTGCGTCGTCGTGGTGTGCGGTCAGGCGGATGCCGGAGCTGCCTCTTGCTCGGCGGCCTGGGCCGCCGAGACGTTGGCGGCCGCACGGTCGGTCGTCAGCGCCTCACCAGTCTCGGCGTCGAAGAGATGCAGCTTGGACAGCGGCAGGTTCAGTTTGAGGACGTCACCCGGCCGGACGCGATGCTCGGATTCGACGATCGCGACGACGTCCTGGTTCGCCGCGTTGACGTGGAGAAGCTCCTCGTGGCCGAGGTACTCGACCACGTCGGCGCGAGCCTGGAATGACGAGCTGTCGGCGACGTCGCCGATCTCCAGGTGCTCGGGACGGAAGCCCGCGACGAGCTTCTTTCCTGCGATGTCGCCAGCGATGCCGCGCAACCGCGGCGGGGTCGCCACGGCCCAGTCGCCGGGCCCGACGAGCCGAGCGGTGTCGCCCTTGCCATCGACCGTGACTTCGACAAAGTTCATCGAGGGACTGCCGATGAACCCCGCTACGAACCGGTTGATGGGTTCGTCGTAGAGCGCCTGTGGCGTTCCGACCTGCTGGAGGATGCCCTCGTTCATGACCGCGATCCGGGTGCCCATGGTCATCGCCTCGACCTGGTCGTGGGTCACGTACACGACCGTCGTCTCAAGACGCTGGTGGAGACGGGCGATCTCGGCGCGCGTCTGGACGCGCAGCTTGGCGTCGAGGTTCGACAGCGGCTCGTCCATCAGGAACACCGCCGGCTCGCGGACGATCGCCCGGCCGAGCGCGACGCGCTGGCGCTGGCCACCCGACAGCTCCTTCGGCTTGCGGTCGAGCAGCTTCTGGAGCTGGATGGTCTCGGCGGCCTCCTTGACTCGTCGCTCGATGTCGGGCTTGGGAACCTTGCGCAGCTTCAGCCCGAATGCGAGGTTCTCGCGCACGGTCATGTGCGGGTAGAGCGCGTAGCTCTGGAACACCATCGCGATGTCGCGGTCCTTGGGCGGGACGTCGTTCACCACGCGGTCGCCGATCCGGAGGGTCCCCGAAGTGATCTCCTCGAGCCCCGCGATCATGCGCAGGCTGGTGGTCTTGCCACAGCCCGATGGCCCGACGAGGACCATGAATTCGGCGTCGCCGATCTCGAGGTTGAGATCGTTGACGGCGAGGAAGTCCCCGTATTGCTTGTTGACGTGCTCGAAGGTCACCGTCGCCATCGAGTATTCCTCCTGTCCCGACCGCACCATCGCGGGCCCATGCATCCAGCCGGCCTGCGCGAGGCAAGCGGCGTGGACGGGCCCCGTACGTGGACGGTTCGAGTGAGGGCATCGTACGGGCGAGGGTCCGGGCCACGCAACAGCGCCGGCGTTACAGAACTACGTCGTCCTTCGTAGGCGGAAATCATGCAGGCGAGGGATGTCCCGCCGCCCGGCCGTGGGCGATGCTGGCGTCGTCCACGGGGCCGGCCCGCCTCGGGACATCGACCGTCTCGTCACCGATGTCCCGATGCCGGCCGACCCGGGACGGACCCCCCGAACCCCGACGACGCCGCGACCTCCCGCGGCGTCGTCCCTTTGTGTCCTACTGGGGATTCGACGCGCGCCGGGCAGCGGCCTCGTGGGCACGGCGGTACTCGGCACGCAGCAGCTCGATCTCGGCGCGCAGGGTGAGCGCCTCGGGCGACTCGCTCGCAACGTCGCCCAGCCGTCGTTCGGCGTCCCGCCACTCGCCCAGGACGACATGCAGCTCGCGCGGCGCCGCGGACAT
>DASTYU010000137.1:0-5542 GCA_035764655.1 Candidatus Limnocylindrales bacterium | reverse complement strand
GCGAGAAGGAACCGCCAAGCACCGTGAAGTCCTGCGCGAAGACCGCGCCCAGGATGTCGCGGACGTCGTATGACTCGCTGTCGTCGTCGGGGACCATCGTGTTGAGCGCGTCATCCATTCGCTCGGCCGAGTCGTACGGGGCGATCTGCGGCGGGTCCTCGTTGTTGTTCTGGGGGAGGAAGCCGAGCAGCAACTTGGTCAGCTCGATGGCCTCGGTTTCGTTGTCGGCGACCAGGTGGGCCACGCCGCTGCGCATCTCGTGGACGTCGGAGCCGCCCAGGTCCTCGATCGTGACCACTTCGCCGGTGACCGCTTCGATGACGTCGGGGCCGGTCAGGAACATGGAGCTCGTGCCGCGGGCCATGATCACGAAGTCGGTCAGGGCAGGGGAGTAGACCGCGCCGCCGGCACACGGCCCGAGGATCACCGACAGCTGCGGGATGACCCCCGACGCAAGGACGTTGCGGACGAAGACCTCCCCGTAGGCCGCGAGGCTGGCGACGCCCTCCTGGATCCGCGCCCCACCCGAGTCGTTCAGCCCGATGAGCGGCACCCCGCTCTCGAGGGCGAGATCCTGGATGCGGCTGATCTTGTTCGACTGGACGCGCGAGAAGGAACCGCCGAGCACCGTGAAGTCCTGTGCAAAGACCGCGACGCGGCGCCCGTTGATCTTGCCGAAGCCGGCCACCACGCCGTCGCCCGGGTAGCGCTGCTCAGCCAGGCCGAAGTCGGTTTCGTCGTGGGTCGCGAGCGCGCCCATTTCCTGGAACGAACCCTCATCGACGAGGAGGTCCAGGCGCTCGCGGGCGGTCAACTTGCCCCTGGCGTGCTGCTGGTCGATCCGCGCTCGACCGCCCCCCTCGAGCGCTGCCGCGCGCATGGCGCGCAGAACTTCGAGATGGTCTCTCACGCCTGGAATCGTCCGTCGCGGCCGTGCCGCCGGGCACGGGCCAGATGTCCCGAACGGGCCCGCCGGTTGCACCGGGCCGTTGGGACGAGTATTCTCGGCTTTGTCCAGTCACCTGACGAAGTGGCGGAGACGCGGTGCGAAGGGCACCAATGAGCGAGAACATCGTCCTGCGCGGCGCACGGATCGTGGAGCCGGGCGTCGGCGTCGGTCCAGCGACGACCGTCGCCGTCGAAGCCGACCGGATCGCCGCCATCGGCGACGCGGCCGGGAATGCCGCGGGACACGTTGTCGACATCGACGGACTGTGGCTGCTCCCGGGCCTCATCGACCTCCAGGTCAACGGGGCCGCAGGCCGTGACACGACCGACGACCCGGGCTCGATCTGGGCGGTCGGCGAAGCGGTTGCCGCGACCGGCGTGACCGCATTCCTGCCGACGATCGTCACCGCGCCCGAGGGCCGGATCGCCGAGGCGCTGCGGGTCGTGGCGGCGGGCCCACCGGCCGGCTATCGCGGCGCGACGGTGCTCGGGCTCCATCTTGAAGGCCCGTTCCTGAGCCCGCGGCGGCACGGGGCCCACGACCCCGCCCTCCTGCGCGAGCCCGACGTCGAATTCGCCGCCGGCTGGTCGCCCGACGCGGGCGTGGCAATGGTGACGATTGCCCCGGAGCTCACGGGCGCGCTCGAGCTCATCCGGGCACTGACCGCCCGCGGCATCGTCGTGTCGATCGGCCATTCGGATGCGACGCTGGAGCAGGCGCGCGGCGGCGTCGAGGCAGGCGCCCGATACTCGACGCACCTGTTCAACGCGATGCCGCCGCTCGACCACCGCACGCCGGGCATCGCCGCAGCCGTGCTCGCCGACGAGCGCGTCACGGTCGGCATGATCCCCGACACGATCCACGTCCACCCGACCGTCCTCGACCTGGCGTGGCGGATCTGCGGCCCCGACCGGTTCTCGGTCGTGACCGACGCGATGGCCGCGCTGGGAATGCCACATGGCACGTTCCGCCTGGGTGCCCGGGACGTGACCGTCGACGAGACGGGCTGCCGCCTTCCCGATGGACTGTTGGCGGGCAGCAACCTGCGCCTGGACGACGGGCTGCGGAACCTTGCCGCAGCCACGGGACGTGGCGTCGAAATGGCCGTTGCCGCGGCGACGACCGTGCCCGCCCGTCTGCTCGGCCTGACCGACCGCGGCCGCATCACCCGCGGCGCCCGGGCCGATCTCACGATCGTCACCCCGGATTTCGAGGCAGCCGGGACGGTCGTCGGCGGCGACCTCGTGTGGGCCGGCCCGGCGCTCGAGCCGCAGGTCGCTGCATGGGCCTGAGGGACGAGATCCTCGAACAGCCGGCCGTCGCCGAGCGGTTCCTCCAGCACGGCTTGCCGGAGGTCCGCCGCATCGCAGACGCGCTGGCCGATCGCGAGATCGACGTCGTCCTGATCGCGGCCCGCGGCACCTCGGATCATGCGGGCTTGTACGCCCAGTACCTGTTCGGCGCGCTGCACCGCCTGCCGGTCGCCCTCGCCACGCCGTCGCTCGTGTCGCTCTATGGCATTGCGCCGCGGCTCGACCGGGCCCTCGTGATCGGCATCAGCCAGTCCGGCCGGTCGCCCGACGTTGTCGCCGTCCTCGACGCCGCTCGTGCCCAGGGCGCCCCCACCATCGCCATCACCAATGCCCCGGGCTCGCCGCTCGCTCGCGCCGCCGAGCACCCCATCGACGTTGCCGCCGGCCCCGAGCTGGCAACGGCTGCGACCAAGACCTATACCGCCCAACTGCTTGCTGTTGCCGCCCTCGCTGCAGCGTTGCCGGCCACGCCCGACGCCCAGGCCCTCGGTGGCTCACCCGCCGAGCGCTGCACGGTCCTCGAGGGCATCCCGGCCGCGCTCACCCAAGCCCTCGCCGTCGAACACGCAGCAGGCGCCCTGGCCGAAGCCCGCCGCAATCTCGACCGCTGCACCGTCCTCGGTCGCGCCTTCGACTACGCGACCGCACGCGAGTGGTCGCTCAAGCTGAAGGAGCTCGCACAGGTCCACGCCGAGCCCTACTCCTCGGCCGACTTCCAGCACGGCCCGCTGGCCCTCGTCGAGCCCGGCTACCAGGTCCTTGCGGTCGCCCCGTCGGGTCTCGCGGGCGCCGACCTCGCCAAGCTCGTCCGCCGCCTGCGCGAAGAGCACGACGTCGATGCGCTGGTCGTATCCGACGACCCGGACATCCGCGCCGCCGGCACCGCCTCGCTCGAGCTGCCCTCCGGGCTCCCCGAATGGCTGATGCCGATCGTATCGATCGTGCCCGGGCAGCTGTTCGCGCTGTACCTGACGGTCGCCCGCGGCCTCGACCCCGAGCGCCCCCGCTGGATCTCGAAGGTCACCGAGACCCGCTGATCAGCTCGTCGACCGGGCGTCGGCGACGGCCGCGATGACCGTCGAGGCCCGCTCGGCTATCTCGCCCGGGTCGCCGTCGCCGATGAGCCACGAGCCGAGGCCGACCGCGATCGCGCCGGCGCGAATGAAGTCCGGCGCCGTCTCGGCGGTCACACCGCCGGTCGGCAGCAGTGGGATGTGCGGGAACGGACCGCGGAACTCGCGGATGAAGGTCGGGCCGGCGACGGACGCGGGGAACAGCTTCACAGCAGCCGCTCCCGATCGCCAGGCGGCAAGGATCTCGGTCGGGGTGAATGCGCCCGGGAAGCAGGGGATGCTGCGTTCTGCGGCCCACGTGATGAGCGCGGCGTCGGTATGCGGCGAGACGAGGAAGGCCGCTCCGGCGCCGATCGCTCGCCCGGCCGCTTCGATGGTCAGGACCGTTCCGGCGCCGATGTCGAGGTCCTTGCTCTCGGCGTGACGGGCGGCAGCCCGCAGGGTGTCGAGCGCGCGTTCTTCGGGGTCGTTGAGCGTGATCTCCAAGGCGCGGACGCCGCCCCGCAAGAGGCCGTCGGCGACGGCACGGACCGTGTCCGCGGTGAGGTTCCGGGCGACCGCCACGACACCGCCTCCGTGGACGCCCGCGGGGATCGATGGGCGCCGGTCGGTCACCGCCGGCCGCGGACGAGGTTCCGGCCGTCGACCAGCGCGTGCAGCTTGGCCCGCGAGACGGCCCGGGCCGTCTGCGAGAAACCGCAGTCGGGGACGAGCGACAGCCGGTCGGCCGGCACCTGCTCGAGCACGCGATCGATCCGCTCGGCGACGTCGACGGCGGTCTCGACATACGAGTTCTTGACGTCGATGACGCCGGCAGCGACATCGAACCGGTCGGCCAGCTCGGCCAGCACCTCGAGCTCGGCCAGCTCGCGGTTGGCGAACTCGAGGACGAGCTCGTGGACCGCAAAACGGCGGAGCTGGTCGAGCACCGGGCGATACGTCCGCTTGGCCAGCGGGCGGCCCACGTAGTTGCCGAAGCACAAGTGGGCGCCGAGCCGGACACCCGCGGGCACCCCGTTGACGACCGGGTTGAACAGGGCCGCGAAGTCGGCCGGGGCGTCGGGGTGGATCGCCGGCGACGGCTCATCGACCTGGATGAACGTGGCGCCCTCGCGGACCAGCGCGCGGATCTCGGCGGCGAGGATCGGCACGAAGGCCTCGGCGGCGGCGATGCGCTCGCGGTAGACGCGGCCGGTGGCGAGCCGGCCCGACAGGGTGAACGGACCGGGGATCGTTACCTTGAGCGGGCGGCTGGTCCGTCCACGGGCGTAACGGTACTCGTCCACCACGCCCAGGCCGTTCGGTGCCGTAATGGGCTCGAGCACCTCGAAGCGGTGCTGCTGATCGTGGCCCGGCGCCCCGACCCGCCGATCCGGCTGGAGCGCGCGCAGGCCGGTGAGGTGGTTGTAGAACTCGGCGGTGAAGAAACCGGCGCGGCGCATCTCGCCGTCCGTCACGACGTCGATCCCGGCTTCCTCCTGGTCGCGCAGCGCGGTGTCGACGGCGTCCTCCTGGAGCTCCGCGATGTCGGCCGGGCCGAGCTCGTTGCGACCGGCCGCCGCCACGCCGACCACCAGCCACGATGGATGCGCGTACGAGCCGACGACGCTTGTCGTGAGCTCCCCGCCAAGCCGTGGGTGTGCCGACCCGGTCACGACAGCTCCGCGAAGGCGAACGCGCGGGCCGGGTTGGTGACGAAGATCGCGCGCTGCGCATCGGGGCCGATACCGCGACGCTGCATCGCCTCGGCGAATTCGCCGAGGAGGAACGTCCAGCCGGGCGACCCGCCGTACGTCGTCCAGTAGCCCTGCCGCGCAGCGTCCATCCCGAGCATCACCTCGTCACCGAACCCGTCCTCGATCATCCAGGCGAGCAGCGTGAGCGTCCCATTGTCCTCGCCCGGCTTCCAGCGGAAGCCCTGGTCGTACTCGACTGATGCGCCCATCGCGAGAATTTCGCGATGGTAGCCGCGGTCGACCACCTTGTCGGTATGCGACAGCGTCACGTGACCCGGCGGCACGCCGAGCTCCTTGAGCAGCGCGATCTGCTCGGTGGCGCCCAGCCCATCGGTGCAGTGGGTGAGGATGGGACACCCGGTTCGCACATGGGCGCGGGCGGCGGCCTCGAACACACGACGCTCGCGGTCCGTGAGTTGCGCGCTGCCGGCGATCTTGATCACGCCGGCCCGATGCTCCGTGCGCTCGATG
>DASTYU010000136.1:0-26582 GCA_035764655.1 Candidatus Limnocylindrales bacterium | reverse complement strand
GGAGTCGAAGGGGCCCGGCGACCACGGACAGCCTGTCGGGACGATGCCCGGCGAGCCGGGCTCGCCCGACGCGCCGGCGTCGGCGGTCCGCATCGAGGTGTCCGATGGCGGTCGCAAGGTCATCAACCTGCGCGTCCCGCTGGCCCTCGGCCGTTCCGCCATCAGCGGCGTGCCCGGCCTGTCGGAGGCGACCTCGGAGCGGATCAAGCAGGCGATCGAGGCCGGCATCAAGGGCCCGATCCTCGACGTCGACGACGAAGACGGCAGCGGCGTTCGCGTGGTGATCGAGTAGCCCATGAGCGCCGTCACCGCCCGTCAGGAATCCACGTGGAACCGGCTGTCTCGCCGCGTTCCGATCCTCGGCCCCGTCGAGCTGCGCGACTTCCGCCTGCTCTGGGCCGGTGAGGGCGTCTCCCTCCTCGGCGACCAGTTCCACTTCGTGGCGCTGGCAACGCTGGTGTTCGCCCTCACCGGCTCCGGGCTCGCCCTGGGCACCGTCCTCGTGGCGGCCGCGATCCCACGGGCAGCGCTGATGGTCTTCGGCGGGGCGCTGACGGACCGCTTCTCGCCACGCTCCCTGATGTTCGGTTCGAACGTCCTGCGCTCCGTGGTGGTGGGCACGCTCGCCATCCTCGTCCTGTCCGGCCGCGCGGAACTGTGGCACCTCGTCGTGCTGGCGGTGATCTTCGGCTCGGTCGACGCCCTCTTCTTCCCGGCCCTCAACACCATCATCCCGATGCTGGTGCCGTCGGAGCGCCTGCCCGCGGCCAACGGGCTGGTTCAGGTCACGAACCAGTTCATGCACCTCGTCGGGCCTGCGCTCGCGGGCGTCCTCGTCGCCGCTATCGGCACCGGGCCGGCGTTCGCGTTCGATGCCGCGAGCTTCGCTCTCGCCGCAGTCGCGCTGCTGGCCATCCAGGGTGGCCGCCGCCTCGCCCGCCCGGTAACCACGGGCGACGGGTCGATCGCCGCGCCGTCGATCCTCGCCTCGATCCGCGAGGGTGCCGCGTACGCCTTCGGCGACCCCGGTATCCGCGCCGTGATCCTCCTGTCCGCGGCGCTCAATCTCGCCACGAGCGGGCCCATCGCGGTCGGGTTGGCATGGCTGGCCAATGTCCGCTTCGAAGGCGGTGCTGCCTTGCTGGGCCTGATGTTCGCGGGCTACGGCGCGGGTGCCGTGACCGGTGCTGTCGTCGGGGGTTCGACCGCGCGGCCTCGCCGGTTCGGCATGGTCGTGCTCGGGCTCGCGACGGTGCTCGGCATCCAGATGGCTGCGCTGGGCCTGGCGCCCAACGCGCTGCTGGTATCGGTCGGGCTGGTGGGTGCCGGCCTCGCGTCGGGCTACCTCAACGTCTCGGTCATCTCGTGGCTGCAGGAGCGCTCGGATCCGCCCTTGCTCGGCCGGGTCATGAGCCTCGTGATGCTCGGCGCGGTCGGCCTGCAGCCGGTCTCGTTTGCCATCGCCGGCGTCCTCGTCGACGCCTATGCCACGCCCATGTACCTCCTGGCCGGAGGTCTGATCCTGGCGGCCGTGGCGGCCGCGCTCATGGGTGGTGCCCATGCCACCTTCGACGGAAAGGAGTGACGGAATGACCTTCCACTACGACGCCTCGCACCATCAGTCCGAACGCGAGCACGAAGCAGAGCACGCGCGACTCGTTCGCGCAGCCCGTGCCGAAGCGCACCAGCGCTCGTCGTTCGACCGCGCGCGCGAGGCCCTGGGCCTCGGCATCGTCGGGCTGGGCCTTGCGCTCGGCGGCGACGGCGCGCGGCGGCGGGCCGAGGAGCGGCCCGGCCCCCATTCGGTCGCGGTCTAGGCCTGCGACCGCCTGGCCGGTAGGATGCGGGGCATGCCCACCACGGACCGACTCCCGTTCACCGGCGACGACGACGCCGACCGCTACCTCGTCAGCGAGCCGCTCGCCCTGCTGATCGGATTCGCGCTCGACCAGCAGGTCACCGTGCAGAAGGCGTTCAGCGGCCCGCACGTCCTGCGCCAGCGCCTTGGACACCTCGATGCCGCGCGCCTCGCGGCCACCGACCCGGCCGAGCTCGAGCAGGTGTTCCGGACGCCGCCGGCCATCCACCGCTTCCCGGCCAGCATGGCCGGCAAGGTCCAGGCCCTGTGCAAGGCGATCGCCGACGACTACGGCAACGACGCAGCGCGTGTCTGGAACGACGCGGCGGACGGACAGGATCTCCAGCGCCGCCTGCTGGCGCTGCCGGGGATCGGCGAGATGAAGACCCGGGCCCTGATCGCGATCGTCGGGCGACGGCTGGGCGTCAAGCCGCCCGGCTGGGACGATGTCGCACCGACGACACCAACCCTGGGGGACGTGGAGACGCCCGAGGATCTGGCCCGGTACCAGGAGGGCAAGCGCGCCGCGAAAGCCGCCGCCCGCGCCGCGAGGACCTAGCGTCGCCCGCGCCGCGACACGCAGATCAGGCGACCGGCGCGACCTCCCCGCGGCGATCTCCGGCTCGACGGCCTTCCAGCAGTCGACCGACCCGCTCCAACAGTTCGGCGACCTCGAACGGCTTGAGGAGCAGATCCACCGCCGCCTCACCGGCCCAGTCGCGCTCGAAGGCCTCGCCCGCCCAGCCGGACACGAACAGGATCGGCAGCCCGGGCCGCTCGATCCGAAGCTGGCGGGCCAGCTCCATGCCCGCCATCCCGGGCATCACCGCGTCGGAGACCAGCAGGTCGATGTCCGCGCCGTGCGCGCCGACGATCGCGATGGCCTCGGAGCCCGTCGATGCGGAGTGGACCGTGTAGCCGGCGCTCGACAGCACGCGCTCGATCAGCGTCAGCACCGCCGGCTCATCCTCGGCCACGAGGATCGAGCGTGGGCCGGCGCTGGCCGAGCCGGCCGCATCCGCGGGTGTCGCGGCACGCGGGAGCAGCAGACAGATCGTCGTTCCCGGGGTCGGCGCTCCCTCGACCCAGATCCGGCCACCACACGCGCGCACCGTGGCGAACACGGTGGCCAGCCCGAGTCCGCTGCTGCCGCGGTCGGCCTTGGTCGTGAAGAACGGCAGGAACACCCGTTCGCGGATCTCCTCGGCGATGCCCCGCCCGGTGTCGCTGACGCTCAGCAGCAGCATGCCGTGGGGCGAGGCCATGGCCTCCGGGTGGTCGCCCGGTGCGTCGGCAAGCTCGATCGTGAGCCGTCCGCCGTCGGGCATGGCGTCGTAGGCATTGACCGCGAGGTTGACCAGCACCTGCTCGAGCTGGGCCCGATCCGCCTCGACCCACGGCTCGCGAGCCGTCACGTCGAACGCAAGCTCCACGTGCAGGCCGAGGGACCCCTCGAGCATCGGCAGCATGGCGCTGATGACGTCGGCCAGGTTGAGCACCTCGGGGCGTGCCACGCCCGGGCTGGCGAACGCGAGGAGCTGTTTCGTCAGCGCGGCTGCACGATCACCCGCGGTCCGGACCTGCTGCGCGGCATCGCGCTCCTCGCCGGGCGGCAGGCGCGCCAGGAGCAGCTCGCTGAAGCCGTTGATGACCATGAGCAGGTTGTTGAAGTCGTGGGCGATCCCGCCGGCCAGCTGGCCGACCGCCTCCATGCGCTGGGCCTGCCGCAGGCGCTCCTCGAGCCGGCGGCGCTCGGTGACGTCGAGCGCCATGACGACCCGGGTCGGTTTCCCATCGAGCAGCAGCTCGTGGCCGGTCATCTCCGCCTCGATCACCGAGCCGTCCCGGCGCAGGTGGCGGAACGTCTCGCCGCCGACGTGGCCGGGCGGCATCGTCGCGAGCCGATCGTGCAGGCGCGGCCAGTCGTCCGGGTGCACGAGCCGGTCGACCGTCAGGCGGCACGCCTCCTCGGGCGTATAGCCGTACTGGCGCACCGCGGCGTCGTTGACCGCGAGGATCCGGCCCGTGGCCGGATCCCAGATCGCCATCGCCACGGGGTGCGACTCGAAGAGGCGGCGGTAGGCCTCCGTGTCCTGGGTCATTGCGGGACCGCCGCCAGGTGGCGCGAGAAGAACGCGATCATGCGCTGCCAAGCCTCCTCCGCCGCGACCGGGTCGTGGCCGAGATGCATCGGCAGGCGGCGACCGAGCCAGGCGGTGATGCCGTCATAGCGGGTCATGAAGCCGTGGCCGGCGTCCGGGTACGTCCGCACGTCGTGGTCGATCCCGAGGGTCGCCAGCGCGGTCGTGAGCCGTTCGGCGCCACCGGCGAAGAGCGCATCGCGGCCACCGAAGCTCGCCACGACGGGACAGATGCCGTCGAGCGCGTCATCGTCAGGGACGGCCGGGTAGAACGGGGCGACCGCCTGGACGTCCGCGCCGGCGGCGTACAGCAGGGCGAACCCGCCACCCATGCAGAAGCCGGCCACGCCGATCCGCTTGCCGGCAACTTCTGGTCGCCCACGGAGCCAGGCGCGCGCTGCGTCGAGCTGGCGGTACGGCCGGCCCACTCCCCGCCGGCCGATCCCGCGCATGAACCGGGCGATGCAGAACGGCTTCGGCCCGAGCCCGGCCAGGAAGTCGGGGGCCAACGCGACGAACCCGTGTTCGGTGAAGCGCGCCGCGAGGCGGCGCATCTCCGGGGTGAGCCCGAGCGCCTCGTGGATGACGAGGACCCCCGGCAAGGGTTCGGTGGTGCCGGCAACGGGAAAGAAGGCGGCCGAGATCGCCCGGCCGCCGGTCAGCGCGATCGCGACATCGTTGCCCACTGCGCCCATCGTATGGCTCGGGCAGGCCTCGACGCATACGCTGAACGTCGTATGGATCGCCCGATCGCACCGGACAAATCGCGCGGGCACGGCGTCATGCTGCGGCTGCGCATCGAGGCCGAAGGGGCGGGCCACGGCGGAACGCTCCAGGACGCCCTGGACCAAGCCGAGCGCCGCCTCGGCTACTGAGCCCGGGGAGCCACGACCAGCGTCTCGAACAGGTGGTCGAGCTCGACAGCCGGGTCGCTGCACAGGCCGGTATGCGTCTCGGATGGCTGGATGATCGTGCTCGATGGCGCGACCAGCCAGTGGAAGCGTTCGGCAAGGCCGAGCCTGGCGATCGGTCCCGCGTCGGGGTCGCCCTCGGCGATGCGGACGATGGCGTCGAGGTGCGGCTGGACGGCGGCCGCGTCGAGGCCCGGCGCGATCACCGCCAGGCGTGCGGCGTCCAAGCCGATCCGTGCCCCGAGGTAGCGCTTGGTTCGGCAGAGGAGCACGACACCGGCATTCAGGCACTCCCCGCGCGAGATGTCCGGGACGACCCGCACGATCGCGTACTGGAAGGCGTTACGCGGCGCGCCCACGCTCGGCCTCCTCGACGAACGGGCGCGGCGCCTCGAGCCGGTGCATGAGATAGGCGACGTAGGCGCGGCGCTGGGCCGACGGGCCGCCCACGACCGGGTCGCGGGGCAGCCACAGGTCCGGAACCTGCTCGACGATGTCGCGGATCGAGGCCTCGTCGAGCTGCGGCGTGAGGCGCGCGTCGGCATCCTCGATCGAGCCCGCGTACGGCAGCAGGACGTGGTCGCGAATGCGTTCGAACGGCCGCCGCGCGTGGGCCTCGGCGTCGCGCCACGTGTGGTGCACGTACAGCGCCGCGCCATGATCGATCAGCCACGGCCGACCGTGCCATTCGAGCATGTTCACGTTCTGTGGCGACCGGTCGGGGTTCATCACGAACCCGTCGAACCACACGACCTCCGCGGCGAACGCGGGGTCCGGCGGCGGTCCCGCGGCCGGACTGAAGGGCAGCGCACCGGGCAGGAAGTCGAGGCCAAGGTTCAACCCGCCGCTGGCATGGATGAGATCCTGGATCTCCTCGTCGGGCTCGGCATCTCCAAGGCCGCGGTCGACCTCCACGCCGACGATCTCCGGGACGGGCAGCCCGAGCAACCGGGCGAGCTCGCCGCAGATCCACTCGGCCGCGAGGACCCGCGGGCCCTGGCCGGCGCCGCGGAACTTCAGGACGTACATGCCGTCGTCGTCGGCCTCGATCAGCGCCGGGAGCGAACCACCCTCGCGCAGGGGCGTGACGTAACGCGTCGCGACGACAGTCCGGAGACGCGCGGCGGGAGAGCGGGTCGCCATGGCCCGCAGAGCGTAGCGGAGCGGGCATCGACGGATGTCGCATCCGGGCATGGACGCCGGCCGGTGGCCGGCCATCCGGAGGGGCAGGAGGCTTCGCCACACACCGATCCTTCGTCTGCGACTGCCAGGCAATCACGACCGCTGGAGGCCCCGTGACCGCGTCCGCACCCACCCTCACCGCTGCCCCACGTCCCTTCGCCCAGGCCGTGTCGCTGCGGCGCGTGGCCGCCTCGTCGGCTCTCATCGCCGCGACCACCCTGACCGTCACGATGGCGTACCTCGCAATCGCCCATCTCGCGGGCGGCATGCGCGTCGGGGACGGCAACCATTCGGCCATCGTCGACGGACTGCACGTCGTCACGGCCCTCGCGCTGCTCCCGATCCCCTTTGCCCTGCACCGGCTGCTCACCTCGGTCTCGCCCCGGCGGAGCGCCGCGGGCGTGGCGCTCGCGATCGACGCGATCGCGTTCGGCGCCATCCTTCATGCGCTATTCGCTGTGGGCGTGATCACGTTCGATGCGGCCAGCCCGCTGGTGCTGATCGGCTACCTCGCCTTCGCCGGCTGGCTGTGGATCGTCGGCTCGCTCGGTTCGACGAGCGGCAGCATGCCGAACGGGCGCCGGATGGCCGTCGTCGGCGCGACGATGGTCGGACTGCCACTGTGGCTCGTGTGGGTGTCGCGCCACCTCGACGAGGCCTGAGCAAGCCCACGAGCGGCATTCCTGACAAGAATCGGCATGTATCGGGCCTATGCTGTGGACGACAGACGTGATCGAAGAGCGTCCCAGCGGAGCACCCTGATGCTGAACCTCGAATACGCCCGAATCGTGGAGCAGGAGCGGCGGCGCACCATCGCCGAGCGAATCCGCATCGAGCGGGCGCTTCATCCGGATGACGCGGTTGGTGACAGCCGACCGGTGTCCTCGGGCCGGCCGGGGACCGCGATTTCCCCGGTCCGCAGCGTGTCGACGCCGGCGCGCTGAGCCTCGTCTAGCCTCGCCCAGCGACGGCCGCGGTCGCCTCCTCGACCGCGGCCTCGCCATATCGGTCGAGGATGCGGCGCGCTGTTGCCGTGACCTGGTCTCGCACCGCGCGTGGTTCGAGGACCTCCACCCCGGACCCGAGCCGGAGCATCGCGTGGGCGACCTCGTCAGGCCACTCGACGCGAAGACGGAGGTGGGCCCAGCCTTCCGGATCCGGCGCGTCCAGGCGCTCTGCCTCTTCGGCGGCACGGTGGCCGACGGCCTCCGACAGCCAGCCGATCCGCTCTGGGCGGATGCGAATCACGACCTCGGCGCGGGGCGCCTCGCGCTCGTATGCCGCGCTTGACTCGGCCCAGAAGGCGGCAAGGTCGAAACCGTGCGGCCGCTCGAAGCGGCCGTCGAGCGGCTCGGCGCCCCGGATGCGCGACACGCGGTAGGTCCGGAGCTGGCCATCCGTGCGCGCGACGACATACCACACGCCGGCTTTCAGGACGAGGCCCAGCGGCTCGAGCTCGCGCGTCACGATGCGATCTCCCCGGCCGTAATCGATGCTCACCGGCCGCGCCTCCCAGACGGCATCGGCCATCACGGCGAGGAACGGTGTCTCCTCGCCGACCTGGAACCAGCCGGCTGCGTCGAGATGGAACCGTTCGACCAGGCGGGATGCCCGCGTGCGCAGCTCCGGTGGGAGCGCCGCGAGCACCTTGAGGCGAGCCGCCGTGACCACGGTCCCCAGCCCGAGCTCGGCGGCCGGTCCCGGGAGCCCCGAGAGGAACAGCGCCTCGGCTTCGTCCGGTGTCATCCCGGTCAGCCGTGTCCGGTAGCCGTCGACGAGGCGGATCCCGCCATGTGGCCCGCGCTCTGCGTAGATCGGGACGCCGGCCTCGCTGAGAGCGTCGACGTCACGGTGAATGCTCCGGACCGACACCTCCAGCTCGCGGGCGAGCGCGGCCGCGGTCATCTGGCCACGCGTCTGGAGGAGGAGCAGGAGCGACACGAGGCGGGAAGCGCGCATCGGCGCAGTCTAGCCGAAACATGACGCTCTGTGTCAGGTTTTGGGCAGAGTTGCTTAGGCGCGTCGCTCGGCCAGAGCTACCGCTACTGACCCGGGACCGGGATCACGATCGCCAGCAGCCAGCGGATGAGCTCGATCGTCAGCCAGACCAGGCCGATGAAGATCGCGCCGAGCCCAACGAAGAACATCCGCGTGTCGGCGGTGCTCGCGTCGGGATCGCTGGCATACCGCCGGAAGAGCCTGAGGTTTCGTTCGTTGGCCTTCGAGAAGAAGTCGAAGATGTCGCCGACGAACGGGATGGCCCCGATGAGCATGTCGAAGCCCGCGTTGAGGATCATCCGGGCCAGCACGATCGGCGGGATCCGGAAGCGTGCCGCCTCGCCGATGATCCAGAACGCGGCGATCCCGCCCGCCACGTCGCCGATGACCGGCACCAGGCCGATGATCGGGTCGAGCCCGAACCGACGGCCCGTCCCGGGCACCTCGATGAGGTCGTCGAAGATGCGGGTCATGAAGGCGATCCGGCGTTCGGCCGCGGCGAGCCGGGCCGTGCGTACGGGATCGACCCGAACGACCTTGCCGGTTGAGCGCGACGAGCCCGTGGCGAGGTTCAGAGGTCCGCCTGGATCGTGTCGCAGTCGGACACGCGTCCGCCCTCGTACCCGGTCAGGAACCACTGCTGCCGTTGCTCCGAGGAGCCGTGCGTCCAGGTCTCGGGCGTGACCTGGCCCTGGACGCGCTCCTGGATCCGGTCGTCGCCGACCGCGGCCGCAGCGTCGAGCGCCTGGGCGATGTCGTCACGGGTCAGCTGGCGGAGGAAGCCCGTGCCCTCAGCGTTGTGTGCCCACACGCCGGCCAGGCAGTCGGCCATCAACTCGATGCGTACCGCCGTGCTCTCCGCACCCACGTCGCGCGAGCCACCGCCCTCCAGCACGCCGAGCAGGTTCTCGATGTGGTGACCGTACTCGTGCGCGACCACGTAGCCCTCGGCCAGCGGGCCGCCCTCGGCGCCGAATCGCGACTGGAGCTCGTTGTAGAAACCAAGGTCGAGGTATACGTGCTGGTCGAGCGGGCAGTAGAACGGCCCGACTGCGGACGACGCCGCGCCGCACGCGGTATTCACTCCGCCATCGAACAGCACGGTCTCGGCCGGCTGGTACTGCGAGCCGTTCTGGGCGAACGCGTCGGTCCAGTAATCCTGGATGCTGTTGACGAACCCGACGATCCGGCAGTCCTGGCGTTGGTTGGCGTCCTCGCCGGTCTGGCACGTCGTCAGCTGGGTCCCGGTTGGGCCGGTGACGAAGCCAGGATCGGTCCCACCGCCGCCGAGGATGCTCGGGTCGCCGCCGAGCAGCACGTAGGCGAGCACGAGGATCAGGCCGATCCCGCCGCCTCCGACGGCCAGACCGCCGGCGCCGCCCATGCCGCGGCGGTCCAGGACCTGGCGCGGGTCGAGCCGGGCACGGGGGTTGAAGACCATGGCCGGACGCTCGAAACTACCGGCTCAGCGCGGAGCGCCGGCGAGCGGGTACGCGGACATGCGGGCCATTGTCTGCCATGGCGGCAAGCGTCACGGCTGTGACCGGCGAAACGCGCCCGCGCGGGACGGCCAGCGCGTTGCAGCCCGCTTGCAGCCCCGGCTGGCATCATCCGTCGATGCGCGGCTCGCTGATGGACGCCCTGGACATGGCCGGGGGCTGGCGCGCCGATCATGTGGCACTTGCCGTCGTTGGTCCCGACGGGGAGCTGGCCACGGTCGGCGACGATACGCGCAACTTGCCGTGGGCGTCGGTGACGAAGCCCGTCATCGCCTACGCGGTCCTTCGCGCCGTCGAGCGAGGCGGCGTGTCGCTCGATGAGCCGCTCGGGCCGCCCGGCTCGACCGTACGCCACCTGCTTGCTCACGCCTCCGGGTTGCCGCCCGACGCCCTGACGCCGATCAGTGCTCCCGAGCGCACGCGGATCTACTCGAACGCCGGGTTCGACCTGCTCGGCCAGCTCCTTGCGGACCGGGCAAGACTGCCCGTGGAGGAGGTCCTCGCGCGGGACGTGCTCGGCCCGCTGGGGATGTCCGGCACCCGCCTTGTGGGGCGGGCGGCGGCCGGCATGCATGGCTCGCTCGCCGACCTGGCTCGCTTCGCCCGTGAGCTGCTGCGGCCGACGCTCGTCAGCGCGGCGACGCTCGACGGGGCGACCAGGGTCGCGTTCCCGGGCCTGGCCGGCGTCCTGCCCGGTCTCGGCCGCTACGAGGCGCTGGACTGGGGTCTCGGCTTCGAATTGCGCGATTCCAAGCAACCGCACTGGACGGGGACGACGAACTCCCCGGAGACCTTCGGCCACTTCGGCGCAAGCGGCACATTCCTGTGGGTCGACCCGGCCGCCGGCATCTCGCTGACCTGCCTGACCGACCGGCCGTTCGGGCCGTGGGCGCTCGACGCGTGGCCCGCGGTGTCGGACGCAGTCCTCGCCGCGGTCGGCTAGCTAGGCGACCAGCGAGGCCGGTGGTTGCTCGCCCGGTGCGAGCGGCAGCTCGAGCTGCGACGGACCCTCGGCGTCCGGGGCCCACGTCGCATCGACGGCCTTCTCCTCGAGGCGAACGGTCCTCCGGTCACGAACGTCGTACTGGCGCCGGAGCTCCGCCACCTGTCGCTGGACGGGACCCAGCTCCGCCTTGCCGAGATAGTCGCGCCCCGCGTACAGGCGGGCGTACATCGGCAGGAGCTCCGGCCAGTCGCGGGCGAGGTTATCCAGGAAGTGCTCGCGCGTCCCGTGGCGCAGGTACAGGAGGTTCGCCCAGATCCCGGTTGCCCCGGCGTCGCGCGCCGCGCGGACGACGGCCGCGAGCGACTCTTGCGAATCGGAGATTCCGGGGAGGATCGGGGCCATGCCGACGCCGACGTCCAGGCCGGCCGCCACGAGCCGGCTCAGCGCACGCAGACGCTGCCGAGGCGGGGCCGTTCCCGGCTCGGTCCGGCGCCAGACCTCCGGATCGACCGTCGGGACCGAGAACGTGACGGAGACTCCGGCGGAGCGGGCCGCCTCGGACAGCACGTCGATGTCGCGCAGGATCAGCGGGCCGCGCGTGATGAGGTGCAGCGGCGTCCGGGACGCCGCCAGGCGCACGAGGCAGGCGCGCGTCAGACGGTAGCGGCCTTCGGCCGGCTGGTAGGGGTCGGTCGCCGTGCCGACCACCACCTTCTCGCGTTGCCAGCTCCTGCGGGCGAGCTCGCGCTCGAGCACTTCCGCGACGTTGACCTTGATGCGGATCGAGCGACCGTACCGATCGTCGTACGGCCGGTCGGCGCGAGCTTCGAACGCTCGCACGAAGCAGAACGTGCAGCGGTGGGCGCACCCGGTGTAGGGGTTCAACGACCAGCGGAAGGACATCCCCGACACCTTGTTCAAGGCCGTCCGGCAGGGTTCTTCGCGGTATTCCGGAGCGACCATGGTGCGCTCAGTCTAGAACATCCGTTCGAAACCGTCGAGACACTCGTGACGTTTGTCCATGTCCCGCAAGGACAGTTGGCAGGTGGACCCTGAGGCGTGCGCGCATACGGTGTGCTTGGACGCGAAACGGACCGCCGGACAGCGCAACACTCGTCCGGCGGCGCGCCGATCCTCCGGCGGGATGCCGGGTGACGGCGGAGCCGGCATCACTGCCGAAGCGGCGGTCCGTCGCGATCCACCCGACGACCGTTGCCCCTGGTCCAGCTGCGTCCGGGCACCTCGTCGCCCGGCTCGACGAGCGCCGGCAGGGCGAACCCGAACTCGGCGCCGCCGCCGTCCCGCTCGGCGGCCCAGATCCGGCCATCCATCGCATCGACCAGCGCTTTCGACACGAACAGGCCGATGCCGGCCCCGGCCGCCCGCCGGGCGACCTGCGGCGAGCGGTAGTAGATGTCGAAGAGCCGTGACGCGTCGCCTTCGGGGAAGCCCGGCCCCCGATCGAGCACGCGCACGATGATCTCGTCGCCATCGCGCTCGCCGCGGACCTCGACCCGGCCCTCGGCACCGCCGTACTTCGCCGCGTTCGTGAGGAGGTTCCGGACGACCTGCTCGACGTACGTCTGCTCCGCCATGACGGGGGGCAGATCGAGCGTGCAACGGACGTCGAACTCGAGCGTCGGCCAGCGGTCCGCCTCGGCCTCGACCAGGCGAGGCAGGATGCGCTGGAGCAGGATTGGCTCGCCCCCCGCTTCGAGCGTTGCCGCCTCCGATTTGGACAGCACAACCAGGTCCTCCACCAGCCGGTAGAGCCGCTCGGCCTCGTTCTCGATGTCGGCCACGATCGACCGGACCTCCGACCGGAACCCGTCGGTGTGCCGGGCGAGGACCTTGGCTCCGCCGTACACCGTCGTGATCGGTGTCCGCAGCTCGTGCGAGAGCATGCCGATGAAGGTCTCGCGCAGGACCCTCGCATGGCGGCTCGCGGTGACGTCGCGGAGCACGTATATCCGACCGTGATCGCCGGCTTCGCCGCCGGTGTCATCGAGGTGTCCGGTGGCACCGATCGGGACGGCGAATGAACGCACCTCGAACCACGTCTCGCGGCTCGCCCCGTCCAGCAGGAACGCACCGGCGATCTCGGCCTCCGCCGGGATGCGGCTGCCATCCTCACGCCGGAGTCGATCGCGCACCTGGCGGACGTCGATCAGACTCGGCCCGAAGATCTCGATGGCGGCCGGATTGGCCAGGGAGACGGCGCCATCACGGTCGCTGACGACGACGGGATCGCCGATGGATTCGATGAGCCCGCGCAGCTTTGCTGCCCGATCCGATGCCGACAGCGCGAGATCGCGGAGACGGCGCGCCACGGCACGTTCCGACGTGATGTCCTGGAGCTCGAGGACGACGCTCTCCACGCGGTCGTCGCGCTTGATGGGGGCCGCCGCGATGCGGACGGGATAGAACGTCCCGTCGGGACGAATGAACCAGTCCTCGAACGGGTCGAGGACGGTCTGCTCGCCGATGACGGCCTGCCAGATCCGGCACTCCTCGACGGGCAGCCGCGTGCCATCGGGCCGCGAGTGATGCACGGCCTCGTGGAACGAGCGGCCGTCGAGGTCGGCAAGGCTGTGTCCCGTGATCTCCCGCGCCGCGCTGTTCATGTACGTCACGCGCAGCTGGCGATCCATGAGGAACAACCCGGAGGTGGCGTTCTCGGTGACGGTCAGCGTGAGCCGGCTCTGGTAGTCGAGATCGGCGTGAAGCCGGAGCTGCTCGATCGCCATCGCGGTGAACTGCGCGAACGAGGTCAGGAGCCGCTCGTCGTCAGCGTCGAAGTCGCCTTCGACGCGGTCCGACAACTGGATCAGGCCCATATTGCGGCCCTCGTGGCCGATCAGCGGCACCCCCAGGAACCCGCGCAGGGGCGGAGCGTCCCGGTTGGACGCAATGCTCTCGCGCCAGTCGGTGCGTCGTTCCAGCTGCGCCTGGCGGAGACGGAGTGGCCGGTTGGTGCGGCAGACTTCGGCGGCCATGCCAGACAACGCCGCGGCATGGACATCCGGCCCGGACGGCGCGTCCATGCCCCCCCAGTGGGTCGCGGTCAGCGGCCGGGTCCCGTCGCGATCGACCGCCAGGCTGGTCATCGCCTGGCGGGCGCCGATGAACTCCGCGGCGCGCGCGGTCGTCTCGCGCAGCATGTCATCGACCGTGCGCGCGGAGACGATGGCCAGGGCCGCGGAAAAGAGTCGATCCGAGCGGTCCGGCGAGTCGTCGGGAGCGGGTGGTGGGGTTTCGAGTCGAGTCGTCACGGGCATACGCGCGCCACGCCTGGTGGCGCCACGTGACGATAGACCGCGACCCGATCGGGCTGCCTTGCCCGGACATCGCATGATCCGTTGCACGCGTTGCAGTCCCGTGACGTGGGTCCCGCGGAGTACGCCTCGCCCTAGTTCGGCAGGTCCCCGCCCTGGCCGCCCGCGCCCTGCTGGCGCAGGAAGCGCTCGATCTCGGAGATCAGCTCGTCGCCGGCCGGCAGCCGAGCCTCATCGACCATCGACTCGAGCCGCTCGACATACGAGCGGGTCGACTCGTCAGCTGCCGCGGCGAGGTCCAGTCGCTGGCGCAGCTGGCGCGATTCCTCCTCGAGCTCACCGGTCGGCAGCTCAACCCCGAGGTGGCGCGACAGCACGCCGAGCAGCTCGAGCGCAGCGGCCGGGTAAGGCCCGGACACGTAGTGGGGGATCTGGGCGAAGTAGCCGAGGGCCGGAAGACCGGCCTCCGCGACGCGCATCTCGAGCATCGAGATCGCCGCCGACGGCACGCGCAGGATGCCGTCGGGTCCGCGGTTCACGCCGCTCGTCAGCACCGCCGAACCCGACGCGGTGCCGATGATCGGCACGCTGCGGGTGTGCGGGACGGCGGCCGGGATCGCGCCCACGCTGATCCATTCGGCCACGTCCAGGCGCTCGACCAGCTCGGCCACGGCCTCGCCGAACTCCCGCCAGCGGTAGTCAGGCTCGGGCCCGCAGAAGGCGAGCAGATCACGGCCGTCGATCGTGGCCAGGCGGACCGTCAGGTCGGGCCATGTCAGCTCGGACAGGCGGCCGTCGCGGATCTCCAATGGCGGCCGCCGGGCCCGGTAGTCGAAGAGGGCGTCAGGATCGAAGCGCGCGACGACGCGGCTCCCCGCGACGAGCTGTTCGACGGCGGTCGTCGCCGCCGCGCCCGCATCGACCCACGTGTCGAAGGCGACCACCATCGTCGGTGCGACGGCATCGTAGGGTTCGATCACCTGGTAGAGCGGCACCGCGCAAGGATACGGGTCGCGGCACGGAACGCCGGTGTGCGGACCCGGTCAGGCCGGGCTGCGGTCCGGATCGGGTTCGGTCAGGAGCTCATGGAGCCGCTCGACATCCTGGGCGCCAAACCCCTCGCGTGCGAGGAGCGCACGGGCGCCGCCATGGGCCCGGTCCAGGTGGTCGAGGGCCTCGAGCATGTACTCGGGCCGGCAGTCCAGCGTGATCGGCCCACCACGCCAGTCGTCCAGGCCGCTGTCCGCGCCGTCCCCGGCAAACGTCTCGTTCGACAGCGCGTAGTCGCCGGCCACGATGTCGGCCGGCACGCCGACCGCGGACAGCAGCAGGCCCACCGTTACCCCGGTGCGGTCGACGCCGGCCGCGCAGCCGATGACGGCCGGCAGCCCGTCCGGTTCGACCAGCGCCCGGGCGATGGCGGCCAGCGACGCGGAGCGCGTGTCGTACATGTGGCGATAGGTGGCGGCGATGCCTTCGGGAACCGCCTCGTCGGGCATCAGCGGGAGGTTCCGGTAGCGGACGCGGTCGGAGCCGCGGAAGACGCTCGGGCGGGCGTCGACCTCGTGACCCCAGCGCACGTCGATCACCTGGCGCACGCCGAGGTCATGGAGCACGGCCTGGGACGCGGCCGGCAGCCGGTCGAGGGCATCGGTGCGAAGGAGGGTCCGCCAGCGGATCCTGCGGCCGTCCCCGGCCGGGTAGCCGCCGACGTCACGCAGATTGCGCGTGCCGGCGAGGCGGAGATGGCGCTCCGCGAGCGCGGGGATGGAGGCGGGGTTCGCAGTCACGGCCCGAAGGTACCGCAACGGGGGCGGGGGTGGCCGGGCCGCCCCGGCTCCTCCGCGAAGGGGACGGCCCGACCGCGGGGGGCGGGCCCGGCGTCTGCCGGGCCCGCGGGACGCGCTTACGACTCGATCGGCTCGCCGGTCGGGCTCACGACGTACCACACGTCGCCCACGTCCTGGCCGTTGGTGTCGCCGGGTGCCGCGTCGTTCGCGAAGTAGTACAGCGGCCATGCGCCGGCCTTGACCTGGGTGCTGCCGTCGGTCCGGTCGGTCGTCGTGAACAGCGAGGCGTCCAATCCTTCGCCGACCGTGATGTCACCGGTGACCGTGAGCGGCGGCCAGTTCGTCTCGCACTCGTCGTAGCACGTCGACGTGCCGTCGGTGTCGGGCTTGAAGATGTAGAGGGTGCGGCCCTCGCCGTCGACCAGGATCTGACCGAGGTCCGAGTCCGCGACCATCACGGTCACGGCGCCGCCGGCGGCCGGGGAGGCCGGCGCCTCGCTCGCCGGCGCCTCGCTTGCGGGTGCCACGCTTGCCGGTGCCTCGCTGGCGGGTGCCGGTGTCTCGGGAACCGCGGCGGAGGGCGTTGCGCCGCCGCCGGACGAGCAGGCGGCAACGAGGATGGCCAGGAGTGCGCCCAGCGTCAGCGTGCGGAGGATGGTGTGCATTCGGAGTCTCCTGTCGGGCAGGGAATCCGCCGGCGACCCGGCGGGAACGAGCGATCCTCGCCGCTCGACTGCAACCAGTACGCCCATCGCCGCACGTCGGTTTTGACATCGGCGCGATTGGCGGTCGGTCCCGCGGATCTGTGACCGACGACTCTGGTGCGCCACCGCTTTCGAAGGAACACTCGCCCGATCCGTGGGCCCGCCGAGGTCCGCCGAACAAAGCGGGAGGACTCGAGATGACGCGAGTACTCGTTGTCCACCACGACGTCGACATGTCCGACATGGAGGTCGACTCCCTGCGCCGGCGCGGTTACGAGGTGACCCAATGCCTCGGGCCTGTTGGCGCCCGCTGCCCGGTTCTGTCCGGCAGGACGTGCACGCTCGCCGCCGAGGCAGACGTCCTCGTCTATGACGCGTGGGCCACCGGCGAGCCGGACGGAGCAGAGCGACTGATCGAAGGGCTGCGCGACCTGCATCCCGACGTGCCGGTCGTCCTGACCGCCGCGGGGATGGAGCCGGAGTGGATGGAGCTCACCGGACGGCACGCCGTCGTGCCCCTCGTTGGCCAGCCGACCGGCGAGCGCCTTGCCGACGCCATCGAGGAGGCGATCGCCCTCAAGCCGTAAGCACGGGCTGGTCGGCGCGCTCCGATTACTGGCCGCCGCGCTGCGCGAGCTCAGCCAGGCGATCCGCGTCGGGCCCGGTTGGCGATGGTGTCCGTGGAACAACAGAACGGCCGAATCGCCTCGCCCAGTGGCCGAATCGTGCGCAGGGCGCACCGTCCGCCGGGAATCAACGCGGTTTGCGGCGCTTCACGCGGTCGATTCCCCCGATGTGGTGCTCCACGAACGCCCCTATCGTGTGCGGCATGACTGACCGGCTCACACTCGACATCCAGGTCGATTCGGCGGAGGAACGTGCCGCCCTGGAGCAGGCGCTGCTTCGTGCGCGGGCCACCGAGCTCGCCGAAATCCGTCGCAACCAGGTGCGGGTCAGCGCCGGCTACGGCGACGCGACGACGCGCGACTCGATGACCGGGGAGGCCGACCGGGCCCAGCTGCGCTGGATGATGCTCGACCGCCTCGTGACAGCTCTACGGCGTCCCCCGGACGACGAGCATCCGTGACACTGCGCGACGCGTGGGACGCCCAGGCCGCACGCTGGTCCGTCTGGGCTCGAACGCCCGGTCACGACAGCTACTGGCGCTTCCATCGCGAGCGCTTCTTCGAGCTCCTGCCGCCGGATGTCGACGGCCCGGTGCTTGATGTCGGATGCGGCGAGGGTCGGCTAACGCGTGAGCTGCGGGATCGCGGCTGGGAGATCGCCGGCATCGACGCCTCGCCCGCCATGATCGAGCTCGCGAGCGAGGCCGATCCCGCAGGCGACTACCGCGTCAGCGACGCTGCCGCGCTTCCGTTCGAGGACGACGTCTTCGAGCTCGTGATCGCCTTCATGTCGCTGCAGGATGTCGACGATCCGGAGCGGGCGATCGCCGAGACCGCGCGGGTTCTGCGGCCCGGCGGTCGGCTGTGCCTCGCGATCACGCACCCACTCAACAGCGCCGGGCGGTTCTCCTCTGTCGAGCCTGACAGCCCGTTCGTGATCGACGGCTCGTACCTCGACAGCTGGCGGCGCGTGGACGACGTCGCCCGGGACGGGCTCGAAATCCGGTTCCACTACGAGCACCGCCCGCTCGACCGCTACGCTCGCGCGCTCGAAGCGGCAGGGTTTCTCATCGAACGCATCCGCGAGGTGACCGGCGGAGGCGAGGTCCTCGGCAACCGCTGGGATCGCATCCCGCTGTTCCTGCACATTCGAGCGAGAACAACACGGAACCAACCGCCATCCCGCGTCGTCAGATAACCAGCGATCCACCAGGCCCTGGGTCAGGGGCCGAAGACCAACCGGGTCGCGACATCTCTCAGGAGTCACATTCGTGTTTCGTGCTGCCTTTCGTCTTGCGCGGCCTGCCGCGCTGCTCGCCGTTGCGGTCATGGCCGCGGCGTGCGTCGGGGGTGCCGGCGCGGCCGGTCCATCCGGCCCCACCGGCCCGACGCCGTCGCCCACGCCGGAGGATCCTGACACGGTGATCTTTCGGGTGAGCTGGGAGGGTGGCTTCGTCACCCCCGAGATGCTGCTCGGCCGCTTGCCGGTGATCGCCGTGTATGCCGATGGCAGGACGATCACGCTCGGTCCCGTGCCGGCGATCTTTCCCGGCCCGTTCATGCCGAACCTGCTCGAGCAGACGCTGTCGCGCGAAGCGCTCGACAGCCTGATCCAGCTCGCCCGCGACAAGGACCTGCTCAAGGACGTGAGGTACGACTTCCCGGGCATCGCCGACGCAGCGGACACCGTGCTCGAGATCAACCTCGATGGCCAGAGCTACCGGCTCAGCGCCTACGCCCTCGCGGAAGCCGCCGACGGCGGGGTCGCGCCCGCGATCGACGTTCCACCTGCCGATGTCGCCGGGCGCGCCGCGATGCGCGAGTTCATCGACGCCCTCACCGGCGTGCCAGCCGACGGCTTCATCGATGAACAGCACCCGTACGCGTTCGACGCCCTCCGCCTGTACGTCACGAAGGCGGCCATCGTGGAGAACAGCGAATTCCCCGGCGAGCAGCCGCCGATCACGTGGCCGCTCGACGACCTCGCTGCGACAGGTGAACCGGTCGACAACTCCCCGATCGGCGCCCGCTGCCTCGTCGTCGAGGGCGATGACCTCGCAACCCTCAAGCCACTGCTCGACGGCGCGAATCAGCTATCGGTCTTCGAGTCCGAGGGCGAGTTCTACTCGCTGATCCCGCGGCCCCTCTACCCGGACGAATCCGGCTGCTGAGTTGAACCTTCTGGCCTCGGCGCCCGTCAAGACGTTGACGACCCGCAGGAGTCGGGTAGCCGACACCGGTTGCCGCATGCGGGGCGTATCGTGAGCGTGCGTCCTGACCGGTGCCGCAGTGCCGGCATCCCTGCCCGGGGTGAGCGACGAGCGCCTGCGACATCACGGACGACGGAGTGGGGGTTACGCCGTCATGGCCCCTCTCGCGGTGGGGCAGACACGCTGGAAGGCTATGCGGGGGCTTGGACTCGCATGTGCTGCGGGCCTGATCCTGCTTGTCCCCGGCCTCGCGCACGGCGCAGAGGCAACCATGAGCGGCGCGCAGCTTGTCCAGTTGGTTGGCGCCGGCGAGACGGTCGAGATGGACGGCGTCACGATCGTCGGAGAGGTCGATCTGCGCCCGCTGGAGGCGACGGCCAGGATCTTCCGCTGCACGCGCTGCACATTCGAAGGTGCGATCGAGGCTTCGAATCTCACATTCGAGCGGGTGGTGGATCTCAGCGGCTCGCGGCTCGAGGGCGGCGCGAACTTCGAAGGGGCGGTGTTCCGCGACGCGTTCCTGATGCGCTCGATTGGCGAGCGGGCCGCGACGGTCGTCGAGCCCGCGGTGTTCACGCTCGCAGCGTTCGAGGATCGCGCGAACTTCGATGGAAGCCAGTTCGACAGTGAGGCGGACTTCCGTGTAACGCAGTTCGTCGGCGATGCGTCCTTCGCGGGCGCCACCGTAGCCGGCGACGCCCGGTTCGACTCGGCGACGTTCGAAGCTCGGGCCCAGTTCGCCGGATCCTCGATCGGCGGAGACGCCGACTTCACCACCGCCACGTTCGCCGACAAGTCTGACTTCAGGCGCGTTGCCATCGCAGGCGACGCGACGTTCAGTGGCGCGGGCTTCGAAGCCGTGGACTTCACGCAGTCCCGGTTCGGTGGCGTGCTGAGCTTCGAAGAGGCAAGCATCGAAGGGACGTGCTCCTTCCGGGCGGCGAGCTTCGAGGGGGATGTCCTGTTCGGCGGGGTGGCGCTTCGTGGGCCGACGGATTTCCAGGCGGCGTCGGCCCGGGGCGAGATCGACTTCACCGACACCTCGGCCACCGACCGTTTCGACCTCCGCGGCCTCTCCACGACGCATCCCATCTGGCTGGATCGCGTCACCGCTCCGGCCCTTGAGATGGACCTCGACCGCCTCGAGAACATCACGAGCGTGGCAGTCCAGATTCGGGTGCTGGCGATGATCGAGGCCGGAGCGCGAGAGCGAGGCGATATCGACCTCGCCAACGACGCGGCATTCCGCCGCAGTCAGCTGCAGACGGACCGCAAGGCCGGCGTTGACCGACTCGTGGGGCAGGCCGGCGAGACCGTCGGCGGATACCTCGTTCAGCCGCTGGTACCGGCGCGCGCCATGGCGCTGCTCGTCGTGATCGGCACGCTCGTTCGCGCGGGCACTCGACTCGTCCCCGCGGTCTCCCGGCGGCGTTTCGCCTGGGACCTTGCCCCGACCCCGGTCGTTGTTGAGGGGGAGGCCGGCCCGATGATGGGCGCTGCGAACGACACCGCGGCTGATTCACTGAACGCCGGCGATCCCGCCGCCAAACCAGCGGCGTCGCCGACGGCTACGCACAACGCGCTCCTGGCCGTCGGCAAGACGGCAGCCACGGTCGCTCGAGCGTTCGCGGACACGCTGCGTGCGGCAGTCAGGCTCCGGCCGCAGGACATCCCGGAGCGACGGCGCGATGACCTGTCAGCGTATGGGGCGGCCCTCCTCGCCGGCGCCGAATGGTTCGCCTACAAGCTGCTCTTTGCGTTGTTCCTGATCGGCCTCGCCAATTCCAATCCCACGTTCAAGCAGCTGGTGGAGGCGGTCACATGAACGTCAGGCGTGATAGGGCCCGTCCCCGGCGAGTCATCGTGCTCGGCAGCCTCTTGCTCCTCTCGGGATGCAGTGGAGCCCCATCGACCTCGGAGTCCACCGAACCTTCCGGAGCGACTACGTCGACCCCCGCCGCCTCAGTGACATCGACCGCGACCCCCGGGGCGTCGGCGACACCGGAATCAACGGCTACGCCGACCCCCACGCCGACATCTACGCCCGAGCGAAGCGTCGCTGGTGAAGTGCTCCTGGTCCCCGTACAACGCGGGTATGTCGATGACCAGCGCGCGAGCGAAGGTGACGACGTCTACGCGCGCGGCTCGGTCAGCACCGACGAGGAGGGCTCGATCCAGTTCAACCTCGACGAGAAGATCGAACGGTGCACCCTCGATGTGAGCTCGCGCGTCGGGGTCCTGCCGTCCAACGATCGGCTGCTCCACTTCGACGAAGGTTCCGCCGTCTGTCTGACCGGGCCACAGAACCGGGAGCTGCGACTGAGCGCCGGTGAGAACGTGGAGCTGCGCATGGCGGACCCCGGCTTCATGGTCACCGTGGACGGCGACAGGACAACCATTCGCGTCGAGAGCGGACTGGTGGAGGTGGTGAGTACCGACGCGGGCGGCAGCGTGCTCCTCGGACCGAAGAACCGATCGGAGATCATCGCCGGCGGGAGCCCGTCAGGAGCGGAGCTATGGGCAAGGGGCGAGCTCGAAAGTGACCTCATGCAGGAGGCGGTCGGTGCCCTCGAGAACATCAGCCCCGACTTGAGCATGCCCGACACCGATGGTTCGCCAGTCCTCCAACGGATGAGGGACGCAAACACGATCGTCGTCGGAGTGCCAGAGCTCCTCGCCGCAGACGGGCCGAGCCTCGCGTTCACCGACGGCATGATGAGTAACCAGACCAGTCACTGGGAACTCGGCGAGCATTCGACGAACATCCTCGAGAGCCAGGACGCCGCGGAGGCCGTTCGGTCCGGCAAGATCGATCTGTACGTGTCACCCGATCGGATCGAGGGGTTGGGACAGATCCCGTTCTTCGACAGTCCGGCCGGGCAACGCAATTGGCTCCAGTACGACGCTGAAGATGAACGCTTCGGCGAAGCCGAGCGGAACTATCTGCGTGATGTCGTAGGCGACGGTGGCTACCGCGTCGTTTACATCTCGGCGTTCGACCAGGAGCCGATCTACGAGGCTGTCGCTGCCCTGTTCGAGCTGGATTGACAGTCACTTGCATCGTGCAATCGACGGGGCTAGGATGGTTGACGGTTCAACCAAGACGGCGAGGACACCATGGACGACTCCATCCAGCGCGCACTGCGCCGGGGTCACACGATCGACATCACCACCACGGGCCGGCGAACCGGCACGGCCCGCCGCATCGAGCTGGTCTTCCACAACATCGACGGCCGCATCGTCATCTCCGGCTCCCCGAGCAGACGCAAGCGCGGGTGGATCTGGAACCTCGAAGCCGATCCGAAGCTGACGTTCCACCTCAAGCGGTCGGTGCACGCGGATCTGCCGGCCACCGCGCGCGTCATTACGGACGAAGCCGAACGTCGCGAGCTCGCCGAATGGATCGTGGCCAACGCCTGGCCGAACCAGGACGTCGCCACGATGACCCGCCATTCGCCGTTCATCGAGGTCACCATCGACCGGGCTGCGACCGGGGGCGTCGCTGGATCTGCCGCCCTCGATCGGGTGTAGCCAACCGAACGAACCGCGAAAACCTGACAGGGGCTGACCGGTGTCGGGATTAGAACGGACCTGACACCAGTACGGAGGCCCGCCGTGCCGACCACGACCAAACCGCCAGCCGCGGTGCACGACTTCGACTTCTACATGGGTTCGTGGCGGATCCACCACCGCCGGCTCAGGGAGCGCCTCGCCGGCAACGACGAGTGGGAAGAGTTCGAAGGGACCTCCGTTGCGTGGCCGCTGCTCGACGGCGCCGGCAACGTCGACGACAACGTCCTCGAGCTGCCGTCGGGCACCTACCGGGCGGTCTCGCTGCGCTCCTTCGACCCGGGATCGAACCGGTGGGCGATTTGGTGGCTCGACGGCCGGAACCCGCAGTCGATCGAGCCGCCCGTCGTGGGCGGCTTCGAGAACGGCGTGGGCACCTTCATCGGTGAGGACACGTTCAACGGGAAGCCGATCCTCGTGCGCTTCATCTGGTCGGACATCACCGCCACAACGTGCCGCTGGGAGCAGGCGTTCTCACCGGATGGCGGCACGACGTGGGAGGTGAACTGGATCATGGAGTCGACGCGTACCGCATGAGCGAGCGTAGGCATCGCGGCTGAATCCTGCGAGACTGTCCGCCCGGGGAACCTGCAGGCAGTGGGGTGCCAGCCCAATGGTGGTCGTGGCCGACCCGTTCGACGAACTGCAGCAGCGGCTGGGTCCGGCGCTGGACGCCAACCGGCCGGGGTCGGGCATCCCTCACGTGATGATCACCCTTCCGTCGTTCAGCGTCAGCGAGTCGATCCTGTCCCATTACGGCGACCGGATCTTCTCGCTCGAGCACCGCTACCTCAACGCGGTGCTCATCGTCGGACGGATCACGGACTGTCACACGATCATCGTCCTCTCGAAGCTGCCCGACCCCGCAATCATCGAGTACTTCCTGCAGCTCGTCCCCGTTGCCGAGCGCGAGTCTGCACGGCGCCGCAGCACGCTCATCGAGGTGCAGGATGGGACGAACCGGTCGGTCGCCGCCAAGCTCCTCGAGCGGCCGGATCTTCTCGCCCGGATCCGGTCGGTCGTGGGCGACCGTCCCGCGCTGATCGAACCCTGGAACGTCACCGAGCACGAGATGGCGTTGGCGCTGGCGCTCGGCGTCCCGATCAATGGCTCGAACCCAAAGGTGCGCTGGCTCGGCTTCAAGAGCGAGGGCCGGCGGTTGATGCGCCGTTGCGGCGTGCCGGTGCCGTTCGGAATCGAGAAGGTGCGCACCGTCGACGACGTGATTGCCGCGATCCACACCATCGTCGACGATCGTGGCGACGTCCCCGGCGTCGTGATCAAGCACGACGACTCGGGGGCCGGCGACGGCGTCGTGGTCTTGGACCTCGCGCCGATGGCCGGGCTCTCGGACCCGGAGGCCTGGTTGCGCGCACAGGTCGAGGCACTGCCGGACTGGTACCGAACCGACCTCGAACGAGCTGGTGGCATCGTCGAGGAGCGAATCGCGGGCGCCCGGTTCAGCAGCCCGAGCGCCCAGGTCGACATCAGGCCGGACGGTCGCGTTGCCGTGCTGGCCACCCATGAACAGGTGCTTGGCGGCGAGATGGGACAGGTGTACCTCGGCTGCCGCTTCCCAGCCGATCCTGCTTACGCGCCGGAGCTCGCCCGCCATGCCGCCGCCATTGGTGCGGAACTGGCCGATGCCGGCGCGCTGGGCCGATTCTCGGTCGACTTCGTCGCCGCGGCCGATGCCGACGGAGGGGAGTGGCGGATCTATGCGCTGGAGATCAACCTGCGCAAGGGAGGTACGACTCACCCGTATGCCGCGTTGCGGAACGTCGCGCCCGGTCGTTACGAACCCGAGACGGGCCGCTGGCTGACCACCGACGGCAGTACGCGCTGCTACAGCGCGACCGACAACCTCGTGGATCCGGCATGGATCGGGCTCGCACCAACCGCGGTGATCGAGGCAGTCGCCGATGCCGGCCTCCAGTTCGACCCGGAAGCCGGCACGGGCGTGATCCTGCACATGCTGTCCGGGCTGGCCATTGATGGCCGGTTCGGCCTCACCGCGATCGCCGAGACGCCGGAGAAGGCGACGCTGATGCACGACGCAACACGCGCCGCGGTCGAGCGGCTCGCTCCCTGAACGAAGCCCCCGCATCGGCGATCAGGGTGGCCAATTTCTCACCCCTGGGCACTTGGGCCAGGTGGAGGTGGCCAAGGTTGGCCAAATTCTCGCGGGAAGGGAATCTGGCCAGGGAATCAGCGGAAATGAGCCCATTTCGCGGGCGGTGAGGCTCCGAAGTTGGCCCAAGTGTCCGTAGATGGGAATCTGGCCAAGTCCGAGGTTGCGGGGCAGGCGTGGCGGCACTCAGTCGATCGGGCCGTCGCCGCCCTGCCACAGGCCGCGCTGCCATGGCGCGCCCGGCGCGCTCCGCCATGCGGTCCAGCCGGGCGGAAGGTCGGCGACCTCACGGACCGACGGATCCAGCGCGACCGCCTCGGCCATGCTGATCAGCACGGCCTTGTCGATGTCGACCTCGCTGCCGTCGAGGAACTGCCAGCCGTCATCGTCGGCGTCGTGGCTGACGAGCAGGATCGGCGCACCGTCGAGCACGGCTCGCAACGTGATCGCGGCCGCATCCGGTGGTTGGTCGAACGGCCAGTCCTGCTCGTCGGTCATCGAACTCCCGGAACGAGGTCAGGAGGTGGCGTACTCCTTCGGGTGTGAGTCGCGGTCCTTTGCCTCGGTCTTCTCCATGATGGCGATCGTTTCCGCGACCGACCGGCCGTTTTCGTCGGCGGCCCGCTTGAGGTCCTCATAGGTCACGTTGTACTCGCCCATCTCGAGGTGGGCGTCCATGCATCCGCATGTCAGGCACATTGTCTCGTCCTCCTTGCGGCGTTGGCCTGCTAACGACGGAATCGTGTACCGCCGTGGTCTGGTTTGGTCAGCGGTACGGGAGCCAAGACCTTGCAGGTGCGTCGAGGAACGTCCGGGGTGGGCCGCGGGACGGCTTGGCCGAGCCCAAATCGCATCCATTCGTGCTGGGAGCACGGAGCGATGCGTCAAGCCCTCTCGTGTGCGGACGCGTCGGATCGTTATCGATCACGTGGTGCCCTGGCACGAATGGGCGCGCTCGCTTGGTCGACAAGCACCGCCGCCGGCGACGCCATGGAGGCTTGAGCGCGGCCGTGGTGCACGCAGCACGAATGGGAGCGATTCGCCGAGCGCCAGAGCGGATACCCGGCCCGGAGCGCCCGGGAAATCAGCGCACGGCCGGTTGGGCCTCCGCGGGACGCTTCGACGCGTACTGGTAGTAGGCGACCGTCCACAGGACGAACGCCACGCCCATGAACGCGGCGTAGAACCAGTCACCGAACGCCAGGTGGATCACCGCGGAAGCGGCCACCCCGGTCCAGCACATGATCCCGAAGATCAGGATGAGTGTTCGCGACATGCCTGCCACGGTCACCCAAAAGTCCCGGGTAATCAAGCCCCGGAAGTCCTATGTGGTGAACGAGGGCACCGTTTCGTGGCGCACCGCTGGTCAGCCGATGACGTTGCGCTCGACGACGGGACGTCCGGCGGCGAAGCGCTCGTAGCCGAAAACCGACAGGTCGATCGTCGTGTAGCCCCCGTGGGCGATCAATTCGGTCACGGCGCGCCCAACCGCCGGCGCGTGCTGGATCCCGTGGCCGCTGAACCCATTGGCGAAGATCAGGTTCACCAGCTCCGGATGGCGCCCGATGATCGCGTTCTGGTCCACGACGTTGTACTCGTAGTAGCCGGCCCACGCCCGGACGGGCTTGATGGCGTCGAACGCCGGGACGCGCGCCGCGAGTGCCGGCCAGAGCATGTCTTCGAACTGCCGCCAGTCGACCGAGAGCGGCAGGCCGTCGTGATCCTCCGCTTCGGGCGGTGA
>DASTYU010000135.1:0-3040 GCA_035764655.1 Candidatus Limnocylindrales bacterium | reverse complement strand
CGGCCCGCGCGTCATGGCTCGAAGGGGCGCCTGCCGCGTCGGCGCCGCCCCAGCCGACTCGGTCCTCCGACAATCCGTTCCTCGCGGACCTCGAGGCTGCGAAGGCAGCCAACCCGTTCGCGCGGGGCAACGGCGGCGGTGCGGGGAACCCCTTTGCCCGGGACGCAGTCGGCGAGTCTGACAACCCGTTCGCGCCGAAGCCGGCCGCCCGCCCGACGATCGATCACGACGCCCCGCCGAAGCTTCGCTTGCTGAGCCGCGGCCTGGGTGTCGTGGGGAGCTACGCGAAGGTGCTCCTGGTCGACGAGGTGGCGGTGGCCTACGCGCAGTTCGGCCCGTTGACCGCGTACCCGCGCGCCCAGCGGGTCCGAGATCTCTACCCGCAGCTTCCCGATTCGCCACTGCCGGCGGTCATCAGCTGCATCGCCACGACCCTCGACGCGCGCCGCCACGGTTACGCCCTCGAGCTCGTGGACGCGACCTGCGCGGATCTCGCCAGTCGGGGTTTCGCTGCGGTCGAGGCCTACCCGCAGATCGGCGCGCCGCCGGACGCGACGAGCGCCGCGACGCCGGCCTTCTGGCAGCGCGCGGGGTTCACGACGGCCGTCGACGACGAACGCTTCCCGGTCATGCGCCGGGAGCTCGCCTGAGGAGGGGACGAGCCGCGATGGCAACGATCCGGGCGCAGGGCAGCATCAGCAAGGTCCGCGGTGCGCTCATCTTCGTGCAGGACATCGAGGCCGGCGTCCGCTTCTACCGGGAGGTGCTTGGCCTGCGGCTGCTGTATCGGACGCCCCGCTTCGTCCGCTTCGACGCCACGCAAGGGACGAGCCTGTCGCTGGTGGCAGGCGGCGTCGCCAGCGCGACCCCCAAGGATTTCCGTCGTCATGGCGTGGTTCCTGAGCTCATCGTCGACGACCTGGACCTGGCCATGACCCGACTCGCGGCCGCGGGTGTCCGCCACGAACCGGTGGTCCGCACCGCATGGGGCCAATTCGCGTTCTGCTGGGATCCCGAAGGCAACCCGCTCCAGCTCTACGAGTCCGCGTACATTCGGCCCGATGCCGACCCGGAGCGGCACCCCGAATGACCGGCATCCAGCGCGTCATTCGCGCCCCGCGCGGGCCGGAGCTCAGCTGCCGTGGCTGGGGCCAGGAAGCGGCCCTGCGGATGCTGATGAACAACCTCGACCCAGAGGTGGCCGAGGACCCCGACCACCTCGTGGTCTACGGAGGGACCGGCCGCGCGGCGCGCAGCTGGGACGCCTTCGATGCAATTGTCCGCGAATTGCGCCGGCTGGCCGACGACGAGACGCTGCTCATCCAGAGCGGCAAGCCCGTGGGCGTGTTCCGGACGCACCCGTGGGCACCGCGCGTCCTGATCGCCAACTCGAACCTCGTCGGGCGCTGGGCTACCTGGGAGCATTTCCGCGAGCTCGAGCGCGAGGGCCTGATGATGTACGGCCAGATGACCGCCGGGTCGTGGATCTACATCGGGACCCAGGGCATCCTGCAGGGCACCTACGAGACGTTCGCGGAGCTCGCCCGCCAGCACTTCGGCGGGACGCTGCGCGGACGCGTCGTGCTGACGGCAGGCCTCGGCGGCATGGGCGGCGCGCAGCCGCTGGCGGTCACGATGAACGAAGGCGTCTGCCTGGCGATCGAGGTCGACCCGGAGCGCGCGCGACGCCGCCTCGAGATCGGGTACGTGGACCGGCTCACGGCGGACCCCGCCGAGGCACTCGCGTGGGCGCGCGGGGCCGCGGCCACGGGGGAGGCGATCTCCATCGCGCTCGTCGGCAACGCGGCCGAGATCGAGCCGGCCTGGGCACGGGCCGGCGAACGGTTCGATGTCGTCACCGATCAGACTTCGGCCCATGACGCGCTGGGCGGCTACGTGCCGGCCGAGATCGCCCTCGACGACGCGCTGGCGCTGCGCACCGCGCAGCCCGACGAGTACCAGCGCCGCTCGATGCGCTCGATGGCCGAGCACGTCCGGGCGATCCTCGCGTTCCGCCGTTCCGGGGCGATCGCGTTCGACTACGGCAACAACCTGCGTGCGCAGGCGCACGAAGCGGGCGTCACCGACGCGTTCGCCTACCCCGGCTTCGTGCCCGCATTCATCCGGCCGCAGTTCTGCGAGGGCCGTGGCCCGTTCCGCTGGGCGGCGTTGTCGGGCGATCCCGAGGACATCCTGCGCACCGACCGGGCCATCCTCGAGCTCTTCCCGGACGATGCGGCACTGCGTCGATGGATCGAGATGGCCGAGGCGCGCGTCCCGTTCCAGGGGTTGCCGGCGCGGATCTGCTGGCTCGGCTACGGGGAGCGGGCGAGGGCCGGTGCGGTCTTCAACGATCTGGTGGCATCCGGTGCGGTCTCGGCCCCGATCGTGATCGGCCGCGACCACCTCGATTCGGGTTCGGTCGCCTCGCCCAACCGTGAGACCGAGGCCATGCGCGATGGCACGGACGCGGTCGCGGACTGGCCGCTGCTCAACGCCCTGGTGAACACCGCGGCGGGCGCCACGTGGGTGTCGATCCACCACGGTGGCGGCGTCGGGATCGGCTACAGCCAGCACGCGGGCATGGTCATCGTGGCCGACGGGACGCCCCTCGCAGCCGAGAAGCTCGAACGGGTGCTCACCACGGATCCCGGCATGGGCGTGATCCGCCACGTCGATGCGGGTTACGAGCGCGCGATCGAGGTTGCACGCGAACGGGGCGTGCGGGTGCCGATGCTCGACGGGGAGACCTGATCGCAGGTCTGGCGGTGTCAGCGTGCACAGCGGGCGGTGCCAGCCCGCATAGCCCGTGGTGTCTCGGTGCATAGGCCGGACATGGTCCGACCGTGTGTCTTACGGCATTCCGTCGCTCGGCTAGGTTCGCGAAACCAACGCGTATGCCGAGGTCATCCGGATGGTTCGCCCACACCGTCTCAGGAGCGCAGCGCTCACGGCCCTGTTCGTGCTGGGCGTTTTCACCGCCATCCCTGCGTCCGCCAACAGCACGGCCCAGGTGCTGCCCTTCACGCAGGACTGGTCG
>DASTYU010000134.1:0-16820 GCA_035764655.1 Candidatus Limnocylindrales bacterium | reverse complement strand
TGTACCGGGCCCGTTTCGAGGGCCAGGTCCCGCAAGTTCGCCTGCGCGACGGGGTCGTGTCGGTCCAATACAAGGGTCGCTTCCAGTGGGATTGGCGCGAGCGACGCGCGGACATCGCGCTGACCGAGCGGATCCCGTGGGACGTTGAAATCCACGGCGGCGCGAGCAAGCTGCAGGGCAAGCTCACGTCGCTCGACCTGCGTTCGTTCGAACTGGTCGGTGGGGCTGACTCGCTGCGGCTGACCCTGGGCCGGCCAACGGGTACGGTCCCGCTGCGGTTCACCGGCGGGACGAACCATCTCCGCATCGAGCGTCCGGCCGGCGTGGCGGCCCAGCTCATGTTGTCCGGTGGCGCGGCCGGGATCCAGTTCGACCAGCAGAAGCTCGGTGCGACCGGGGGCCACGCGACGCTCGAGTCGTCGGGTGCCGCCAACGCGGCCGACCGCTACGTCATCGAGCTCGAAGGCGGCGCGTCGCGGATCACCGTGACCGAGACCGACGCCTGATCGGCCGGGTCGCCGGCCCGGGCGGGTCGCCGGCTCGGCCGGCGCCGCGGCCGCGACGTCGCAGCGCCGGCATCGTGTCCATTCGTGCTGCGTACACGAAGATGTGGAGCAAGCCTCGTCGCGCCGCGGCCTATGGCGTCCCGTAGCGTGGTCATTCGTGCCAGGACGGCCGGTGTGGAACAAGGCCCGCTCGCCACGGCCGCTATGGATCGTCCTGCTGCTCCCAGCACGAATGGGGGCCATACGCTGAAGCCCAACGGCCGACGAGGGGGGCCGGCTCCCGCACCTGCCTAGCGCTGGTCGCCGCCGTGGAGCGAGATCACCTCGCCCGTCACGTAGGTGTTGGCCGCCGAGCCAAGCCACACGGCCACTGCCGCCACGTCCGCTGGTGTCGCGATCCGCCGTAAGGGAGTTCGCTCTGCGGCCTCCTTCGCGCGGTCCGGCGGGATCGTCGGCTTGCCGTCCTTCTCGGTCTGGATCATGACCGGGGCGATCGCGTTCGCAAGGATGCCGTCCGGACCAAGCTCCTTCGCGAGGGACTTCGTCAGCCCGACAATTCCTGCCTTCGCCGCCGCGTAGTGCGCCGAGCGCGTCACACCGACGAGGCCGGACCGGCTCGCGATGTTGACGATCCGGCCAAACCCTGCCGCCTGCATCGACGGGATGACCGCGCGACAGGCGCGGAACGTCGCACCGAGCATGTCGTCGACCACCGCGGCCCAGTCCTCGTCGGACGTCTCGGCAAACGTCGCGCTGCGGTACGCGGACGTCGCCGTGACGAGGATGCCGACGCGCCCCAGGTCCTGCTCGATGGCGGCAACCGCGGCATCGATCGAGGTGCGATCGCCGAGGTCCGCCTGGACGGCGATCGCCTTGCCGCCGCGCTCGCGGACGGCCGCAGCCGCCGCCTCGGCCCGGTCCACCGAGGAGCGGTAATGGACGGCGACCTGGGCGCCCTCGGCGGCGAACGCCTCCACGATCGAGGGGCCCGCTCCCCCACCTCCGCCGGTCACGAGCACGACCTTGCCGGCAAGTCCGAGGTCCATGCCTAGCCCAGCCGGAGCAGCTCTTCGACGACGCTTACCGCTCGGCGCTCGCGGGTCGCCGCCTGCTTCGCCTCGGCAACGTGCTGCGCAGCCTCGCGACGACGCGATGGCGCAAGCGCCTCGAACGCGGTCCTGGCCGAGGCGTTCGCCTCGAGCGCAGCCTGGAGCTCGGCCGGCATCTCGAAGGTCGCCGAGCGCGACCGATCGTCACGCGTGAGTTCGACCTCGACCTCGTCGCCGATGTCCTTGCCGATCGCCGCGCGGGTCGCCTTAGTCAGCCCGAGCAGCACGACCTTTCCGACATCGGGGAACGAGTACGGCATGACCTGACCGACGATCGCGAACCCGTCCACCGTGCCGGTTACGGACGTCCGGCCGGTTGCGCCGAGCTCGTCCCGCGCCGCATCGGGAACCGGGACGTAGCTCCCGCCACCACCCGTCGCACGGATGACCTCGCGGAATCGGGTGTTTCGCTCATCGGTCGCCATCATGCCTCCGTCCGTGCCGCTGCCCGGAGCTCCTCTTGGTGCTCCTCGTAGTGCTCATACGTGTTGCCGGCGACGACGGCTTCGACCCAGCCCTTGGGGTCCAGCTCGGGATCGAGCGTCAAGATGGCCGCGCGGAGGCGTTCGAACGTGGCGTGGACGTCGGCCCGGATGAGCTCCGCGTGCCGACCGGCCGTCTCGGTCGCGACCTGCGCGTTGAACGTCTCGTCGTCCTCGATCACCTTCGGCTGCGGGTGACCCGTCGCCCCGAACCGGTGAAGCCGGTAGGCCGTCGCCTCGTGCCAGGCGGCGATGTGGGCCAGCATCGCGCCGATGGTCCAGCCCGATGCCGTCGGACGCTCGTAGGCCTCGTGCGACAGCCGCGCCATGTCGGCCGCGAACGGCCGCCACGCGTCGTCGACCCGAAAGACAAGATCGTCGCGCGGGCTCCGCCGTGGCACGGGCGTCAGGCGCCGGGCGGCCGGCGCTCGAGATGCGCGAAGAATTCGGCCCGGGTCTTGTCGCGCGAACGGAACAGGCCGAGCACGGCCGAGGTGGTCATGATCGTGCCCGGCTTGCGGACGCCGCGCATCACCGCACACAGGTGCGTCGCCTCCATCACGACGCCGACGCCCTGCGGCTCGAGGCGGATCTGGAGGAAATCGGCAATCTGCTGGGTCAGGCGCTCCTGGACCTGCAGCCGTCGGGCGTATGTCTCTACCACGCGCGGGATCTTGGACAGGCCGATCACCCGACCGCGCGGGATGTACGCGACGGCCGCGGTGCCAAAGAACGGCAGCAGGTGGTGCTCGCACAGCGAGTAGAACGGAATGTCCTTGACGACCACCATCTCGCTGTAGTCGACATCGAAGACCGCGCCGTTGATGAGCCGCTCCGGGTCGACGTGGTAGCCGGCGGTGAGCTCGGTGTACATGCGGTGCACGCGCTCGGGCGTGCCGACGAGCCCGTCCCGTGACGGATCCTCCCCGATCTCGACGAGGATCTGGCGGACCGCGGCCTCGACACCGTCCGGCCCCGCCCCATCGAGATCCTCACGGCCGAGCGCACCTTCGATCGTGGCGCGCGACCACTGTGGGTCCTCGCCGATCTCGTTCTCGATCTCGTCGACGATCCGCTGGACGTTGCTGGGCAGTTCGGGGGAGCGGGCCATGGAGGGATGGTACGCCGCGCTAGGCGAACGGGCGTCCTTCAGCGCCGCGCAGCCATGCCACCGCGTTGGCGCCCAGCGACGGGCGGTGGTAGCCGCCCTCCTGGAGGATCACCAGCCGCCGGCCCGTGGTGGCGACCCGCCGTCCGGCCTCGTGGTACCCCTCGGCAGTCAAGGCGAAGTCGCCGAGCGGATCCAACGTGAACGTGTCGAACCCGAGCGACACCACGATCACCGAGCCGGGCACGGCGAGCAGCGTCTCGAGCGCGCGGTCGAGCACGGCGAGATAGGCGTCGTCATCCGTTCCGGCGGGAAGGGGAAGGTTCAGGTTCTCGCCACTTCCCTGCCCTTCGCCGACTTCAGCCTCCCGACCGAGGTAGTAGGGGTACTGGCGATCGGGATCTCCGTGGAGCGAGACATAGCGGACGTCGCCGCGCCGCCAGAAGATCTGCTGGGTCCCGTTGCCATGGTGAAAATCGACATCGAGGATGCCGACGCGTTCGCCGGTCGCCCGAACGATCGCGTCGGCAGCGATCGCCGCGTTGTTGAAGAAGCAATAGCCCGCATACAGGGCCCGCGCCGCGTGATGACCGGGCGGCCGGCACAGGCCGTACGCGGCGGTCGCTCCGCCGAGCACCACGTCGGCAGTCGTGAGCGCGACATCCACGGACGCTCGCGCGGCGTTGTACGTTCCCTCCACGTACGGGGTCGAACTGTCAAGGCCGTACCACCCCGCGCGTCCCGCGATCGCTGCGGATGCTCGCAGCTGCGCGACCGCTTCTTCGCCCATGCCGTCGAACATCGCGGGGTTTGGCCAGGTGTCCGGGATCAGTGCATTCCGCTCGATACCCTGGCGGCGGACCTCGAACCAGCATGTCTCGAGGAATCGCACGAGACCCTCGTCGTGCACGGCCAGGATGGGCTCCAGTCCGTGATCCGTCGGGCCGCCGATCTCGAAGCCGCCATCGGACTCGAGCGCTTCGCGGATGCGTTCGGCCCGCTCGGCCACCTCGTACGCCGGAATCTCCTCACCCAGGATCGTCTCGTGGGTCACGTCGTGGCGCAGGTGGCGGTCGGAGTAGACGGCGCGCATCGGCGGATCTTAGCGAGTGGCAGCAGCCGAGAAGCCGAGGATCGCGGCTGCGACGTCGAGCGGTCGGTAGCGCATGAGGTTGTGGCCCACGCCCGGGAACCGGGTGACGGCGATCGCGCCCTGTCCTGCTCGCTCGCGCGCCGCAGAGATCCTGGCGAGCGTCGCGGCTCGCGAGCCGGTTTCGTCATCCGCCGCGAGGAGCGCGTGGACCGGCGCTTCCACCGTCGGAAGCACGGCCAGTGGGTCGTAGCCGAACATGGTCCGGACACTCGCCTCGAGCGCGTGGGGCCGCGTCGCGGAGACGACCCGGCCGGCGTGCGTCTCGACCACGGTCATGCGCGCGGCATGCTCCTGGTCCTCGTCCCAGGTCTCGGGATCGAACGCCGCTCGATCGGCGAGGAAGGCGCGCATCGACGCCAGCACCTCGGGTGGCTCGTCGAGCGTGCGGAGGAACTCCTCGACGTCGACGCCGCTGGCCTCCTCGGCGTCCTCCCACCCGCCGTCGGCGAGGACGAGGCCCGCACACCGCGGTCCGAGGGTCGCGGCCGCCGCAGCCGCCACGATTCCCCCGAAGCCGTGCCCCGCGAGCACGACCTGGTCCCCCGCTCCGGGCAGCAGTCCCGAACCCTCCGCGACCGCGACCACGTCCCCCGCGAGCGTCGTGAGCGCGTAGTCGGCTTCGGGATCATCGGTCGGCGCGTCGGACAGGCCGTGGCCGCGCAGGTCCATGGCGCTCGTACGGACCGCGCCACGTAACCGGCGGGCGACCGGCGCCCACAGCCACGCCGTCTGCGCGATGCCGTGCATCAGCACCACGCCGCTGGCGCCCATCGGTCCGCCCCAGTCGAGGAAGTGCACGCGGGTCCCGTCGTCGGCGAGAACCACATAGCCGTCGGGCTCGGCCGCGGCGTCCGCCGCCGGGACCGATCCGAGGTCGCCTTTCATCGTCGCTAGGATACGGGCGCCATGGTCAAGCACCGCCGTGGATCCCGGACCGCGCGGGCGGCCGGGATCGTCCGTCCCCGAACCAGCCGGCAGCACCGCCCATTCGAGCAGCTCGTCGACCGGGCGCTGGCCGGGATCCCGATGCCGTTCGCCGCGGCCCTCGACGAGGTTGCCATCGTCATCGAGGAGGCGCCCACCCCCGAGCAGCTCCGCGCGAACGACCTCCCGCCCGATGAGTGGCTGTACGGTCTGTACGAGGGCGTGCCGCGGATCGAATGGGGCGCGGACTGGGCCGCGCTGCCGAACAAGATCAGCCTGTTCCGCTTCCCGCTCGAGGCCGACTTCCCCGACCCCGAGGATCTCGAGGATGAGGTCCGCATCACCGTGATCCACGAGCTCGCCCACCACCTGGGCATCGACGACGACCGGCTCCACGAGCTCGGCGTCGACTGACGGTCAGCTCGAGACCGTCGACAGGAAGCCGGCGAGCGCAAGTCCACCGAGCGCGAACCCGAGGAGCATGGGCAGGGTCAGCCAGCGGAACCTCGGTCGGTGCGGCGCGTGCCCGTCCGGGTCGTGGTCGCCGCCTGGGCGAACCCGATCGAGCCCCATCGTCGCGCGCGTCAGGCCCACGAACATCACGACCTGGGGTGCGTAGATGATGGCGTTGACCGTGAACAGCAGCGTGCCGATGGCAAACACCACCATGACGATCAGGACGGTGACCAGCGCGATGCCGGCCGGACCGGAGTCCGTGCCCAGGCCGAGCGCTTCCATCGCCCGGACGGCGACGTCGATCCCGGCCCCGAGCCCGAGCAGCACGAGCACGCCGTAGACGCTTGGCAGGATCGCCAGGATGAGGGCGGCCACCTTGCGAACGCGGACGATGCGGATCGATCGCTTCAACGCCTCGAACGGGCCGACGCCGCCGAGCACGATGCCCGCCTGGGCGTAGACGAACGGAGCCTGGATCAGCGTACCCACGACCAGCCCACTCACGAACCCGACCTCCGTGGACTGGCCGATGATCGACTGGACGATGGTGATCGGGATCGACACGCAGAGCGACGCCACAACCAGCGACCAGAAGCACATCCGCGTTCGCTGGACCGCCGCGCGGATCCCGATGGGGTCGCCGGCCTGCGCACCGCCGAGCAACGCGATCGACGCGCCGGTGCTCTCGATCCCGGCGATCAGCGATCCGGCAACGATGAGGCTGAGCAGCACCAGCAGCCAGCCGGCGGCAGCGGGAGCCGCTGGATCCGCAATCGGGTTGAACATGTCCATAGTCGGGTTGGATACCAGCAGGCCCCACGTGGCCAGCACGAACGGCCCGATGAGCCCGAGCACGATGATGCCGATGTAGAACGAGGCACGACGGAGCGGATCGCTCTGGCCGAGAAGCAGCTCGAAGCTCGACGCGATCAGTTGCCGGGCGCCGACCAGCGGAGGCACGAACTCGGGCGCTGGCGTCTCCCCAACGGAGGGCGCCTGCGGCATCTCGGCAGCCGGCTCGAGCGCCTCCTCGTCGGTCACGCGCGCGCACCGGGCAGCGTCGCAGCCGGCTCCAGCAGCTCGCTCAGTCGATCGACCTCGACGTTGCCACCCGAGAGGACCACCGCGATGCGTTCTCCGTCTCCGATCGGGAGGCGCCCAGCCAGCACGGCCGCCAGGGCCGCGGCCCCGGCCGGTTCGAGCAGCTGCTTCAGCCGTTCGAGCCCGAAACGGACGCCGGCAAGGATCGTGGCGTCGTCGAGGAGCACGATCCCGTCGAGCAGCGCGCGGCACATCGCGAGCGTCCAGCGCCCGGCGAACGGTGCGCCCAACCCATCGGCCACGGAGATCGGATCGATCGTGACGATCTCGTTGCGATCCAGGGCCAGCGACATCGCGTTCGACCCCTCAGGTTCCACGCCGTACACCCGACATGCCGGACGGCGGCCCTTGACCGCCGCGGCCACCCCGGAGATCAGCCCGCCGCCACCGACCCCGACCACGACCACGTCGACGTCCGGAACGTCCTCGACGAGCTCCAGGCCGAGCGAACCGTGCCCGGCGATCACCTCCGGGTCGTCGAACGGGTGGACGAACGTGAGTCCTTCGCCATCCCGGATGCGCTCCATCTCAGCGAATGTCTCGCCGACGTGCGCCCCGTGGAGCACGACGCGCGCTCCGTAGGCCAGACACGCATCCACCTTGGCGCGGACCGCTCCCTCGGGCATCACTACCGTGACCGGCACGCCGGCCGACGAGCCAGCCCACGCGTACGCCTGTCCGGCGTTGCCGGCCGACAGCGTGATCGCCCCGCGCTCGCGTGCCTCCGGCTGGAGCGTGAGGATGCGATTGGTCATGCCGCGCGTCTTGAACGAGCCCGTCTTCTGGAGGTGATCGGCCTTCAGGTACAGGCGTTCATCGGCGAGCCGCACGTCGCCGCCCGGACCTTCGCGGTAGGCGGCCGTCGCCCAGCGGGCCGCCGTGGACGAGGCGAGCATCGGGGTGCGTGCGATACGCCCGGCCAGTCGGTCACGGGCCGCCTCGATGGAGGCGAGCGCAACGAGGTGGCTCCCCGTGTCGGCGGCGGACATCGGCGCGAGTATGGCGGCGCGCTGCGACGAGGGTCTAGTCCGCGTCACCGTCGCGCGTTAGGGTGTGGACCATGAACCGGGCCTTGGCCGCACTCGCCGCCCGGCCGACCCTGCGCGGGCTGGTCATCGCGCTCGCGGTGACCCTCGAAACGATCCTCCTGGTCGAGGCGCTGCGCCAGGTGTCCGGCACGACGATCGTCGCCTCCGCCGCGCTGCTCGCGATCGCGGTGGTTGCGTCGTTCGCCGGCACGCGGTTCGGACTCCTGAGTGCCGTGCTGTTCATCGCCTATGGCGCGTTCGCCCTTGCGGACAGCCTCCAGCCGCCGACCTTCTCCGACGAGAACCTGTTCACCTTTGCGGTCCTCGCCGGCACCGCGATCGGCCTCGCGCTGATCGTCGGCTACCTCAAGGCACGAGCCGAGGAGAAGAAGGCGATCGAGCTCGCCCGCGAAGGCGAGACCCGCCAGCGGATGGTGACCGAGACGAGTGCCGACGCCATCCTGTCGATCGACGACCGTTCCATCATCCGGTTTGCCAACCCGGCGACCGAGGAGATCTTCGGCTGCCCGGGCGACGCGCTGATCGGCCAGTCGCTGACGACCCTCATGCCGGAGTCGTTCCGCCAGCGTCACGTCGCGGCGCTCGCGCGTTACCTCGAGACCGGCAACCCGTCCATGTCGTGGCACGCCATCGAGCTCACCGGCCGGCGTGCCAACGGGGAGGAGTTTCCGATCGAGGTCTCGTTCGCGGAGTTCAACGTCGACGGCCGGAAGACGTTCACGGGCACCATTCGCGACATCAGCAACCGCAAGGAGCTCGAGGCGCAGCTGGTCGAAGCCCAGCGGATGGAGGCGGTCGGCCGGATGGCCGGCGCGATCGCCCACGACTTCAACAACATCCTGACGGCCGTGTCGGGCTACGCCACGCTGCTCAAGGAGGAGCTGCCGGCGGACGACCCGGCGCAGAGCGACGTGGAGGGCATCCAGAACGCGGCCTCGGGCGCGACCGCCCTGACGCGCCAGTTGCTTGCGTTCAGCCGGCGCCAGGTCCTGCATCTGCAGGTGGTCGATCTTGCCGACACGATCGACGACATCATGCCGATGATCGGCCGCTTGATCGGCGAGAACATCGCCGTGGAGTGGCGGCGGCCCGCGACGCCGACACGCCAGATCGAGGCCGATCCGACGCAGCTCGGCCAGGTCGTGCTCAACCTCGCGCTCAACGCGCGCGACGCGATGCCGGAGGGCGGGACCATCACCATCGAGATCGAGGACGTGGAGCTCGATCCGGACTACGCCCGGACCCACTTCGAGGTCGAGCCTGGACCGTACGTCCAGCTGGCGGTGAGCGACACGGGTGTCGGCATGGACCGCGAGACCTTGACGCACGTGTTCGAGCCGTTCTACACGACGAAGCGGTCCGGCCAGGGGACGGGCCTGGGCCTTGCCACCGTGTACGGCATCGTCAAGCAAAGCAAGGGCACGCTGTCCGTGTACAGCGAGCCTGGCCGCGGCTCGACGTTCAAGGTGTACTTCCCGCAGGCGCTGCGCGTCGCGGCGGGCCGCCCGCACGAGACGGAGCAGGCCGCGTCGGTCGGTGGCCTCGAAACCATCCTGGTCGCGGAGGACGAGGAGGCCGTGCGCGAGCTGGTCCGGACGGTCCTGGTCCGACTTGGCTACCGGGTGATCGTGGCGGCGGACGGCGTCGAAGCGGTCGAGCTCGCGTCCGACCAGCCGATCGACCTGCTGCTGACCGACGTCATCATGCCCGGCCTCAGCGGCCCGGAGACGGCGACACGCATTCGCCAGCTCCAGCCAAAGGCGAAGGTGCTCTTCATGTCCGGCTACACGGCCGGTGCGATCGATCGCCACAGCCTGCTCGAGCAGGATGCTGCCCTCCTGCAGAAACCGTTCACGCCCGGCGTGCTCGCCACGATGGTCCGCGAGGCACTGACGGGTGTTCACTCCGGGAAGGTCGTCGGGGCTGCCGTGGAGACCGAGGACGTCGTTGCCCACATCCTTGGCCGCCGTCCGGGAGCGGGTCCCGAGCGCTGACCCGGCGCCAAGGGGCAGCCTGCCCGCCACATTTCTGGCATCTACGCATGCGGTGCGTGCCAGACGCCCGTTTCGCGCCTGCGGATGGAGTGAATTAGCCTCTGTGGGCTATCTCAGCGTCCGAGCAGACGCAAACGAGCGGCTATCACGCACCCGATGCGTATCTGGCAGAACTCGACGCTCCCGCCACAGGCGACGAGCGGGCACACGGCCCGAAGCCGGCCCGAGTGCTGATCCGGGCGCGGTCGCCTCCAGGTGCCTTCGTCATACCGGCATCGTGTCCATTCGTGCCGCACGCATGAAGCCGAAGGTCAAGCCCGACGCCGTTTGGCGATGTGGGGCCCCGCAGCGTGCCCATTCGTGCCGCGAGACGCCGTGTCCCGCAAGCTCCGTACGGTTCCGCGCCTGTCGATGCTCCTCGTGCTCCCAGCACGAATGGGTCGAATACGTCGACACCCAACGGCCCGAGCAGACCGCGATGAAGCGCCGTGGCGCTCGCGGGCTGCTTGCGTAATTGCGCAAGCAATGATATTGTCGTTGCAGTGTTGGGCGAGATCACGGTCTCCAGCGACATCGACCGACAGCGGTACGCCGCCATCGGCCGCGCGCTGGCCGACCCAAAGCGCTTGTGCGTCCTCGAATCGCTCGCCTCTGGCGAGTTGTCCGTGGGCGACTTGTCGGCGACCGTCGGTTGCCAGATCCCCAACATGAGCCAGCATCTCGCGGTGCTTCGCAGCGCGGGGCTGGTCGCGGCGCGTCGCGAAGGCAGCACCGTGTTCTATCGCCTCACGGATTCGCGCGTCCTGGAGGCCTACCGTCTCATCCAGACCCTCGCCCGTTGAGGCACTGAAAGGATCACAGCTCCATGGCGGAGATCAAGCACGTTACGGACGCCGACTTCGAGGACATCGTCCTCAAGGCAGACCGACCGGTGGTCGTCGACTTCTGGGCCGCCTGGTGCGGACCCTGCAAGATGGTCGCGCCCGAGATGGAAAAGCTCGCCGAGAAGTACGACGGCTCGATCGACGTGGTCAAGGTCGACGTCGATGCGAACCCGCGACTCTCGCAGGCCTTCCGGATCATGAGCATCCCCACGATCGCCTTCTTCCGGCCCGGCCAGCAGCCGATGGCGGTCTTCGGCTTCCGTCCGCTTGAGCAGCTCGAGCAGCAGTTCGACCTGCCGGCCTATGCGGTCGCCGCGGAGCCGGCATCGCAGGACGTCCCGACCCAGGCCTGACCTCGCTTCTCCTCCTCCCGCGAACGACCCCGGTCCCGCCGGGGTCGTTCCCTTCTCCGGGTCAGTCGCCGGCGCGACGCCATGCCGACGCCAACCAGGCTTCCGCCCGATCGACGGCGTGGCCGTCGAGAACCTGAGGGCTGAAGCGGACCCAATCCGGGCCGCGCTTCGACGGCTCCGTATCCGGAGTGCGCAGGGCGGCCTTCGCCACGAGCGGGTCCAGCCGGAATTCCGCCACGTCTCGGTCGGCGACCGCGAACATGCGCCCGCCGCGGCGCCACTCGATGCCCTGCCCCGCCACGACCGACTCGACGTCGTCGAGGTCCCCGGTGGCTTCCTCGAGGAGCGTGCGAAGGATCACGATCGGCTCGCTTCCAGGATGGCGGCCAGGTCGGCGGCGTGCTCCTCGTAGTGCTCGGTGGTGTCCTCGAGGAAGGCCTTGAGGTGGGCAGGGTGCTTCACCCAGCGGGTTTCCGGCACGACCGTCAGGTATCCGCGCAGCTCGCCCGGCACACTGCCGAATGCGCCACGCAGATCGTCCATCGGGCGCGCGCGGCCCTCTTCGAGCATGCGGACATTGAGCGCGTCGACGCCCGGGTGCGCGGTCTCACGCTGGCGGCGCTGGAGCGTCGGTGAGTCCTCTCGGACGGCGAGCTCCTTCGCGGCGGCCAGGGTGAAGTCGAGCCAGCCGAGCAGGTGCGCCATCAGGTCTCGCCCGGACCAGCCGTGCGCCGCCTCGACCGGCCGTTCCAGCTGCTCATCGGACAGGCCGAGCAGCTCCTCGTAGGGCCGCCACGCCTCGCGTTCCTCCTCGAGGAACTCCATCGCGTCGAGGTACATGGATGGCATGGTAGTCGCGGCGGCCTGTCCGAATCGCGACGCGATCGAGTCGGCGGGGCGCTACGGTGAGGACATGCCCGATACACGCGTTGCACGTCCCTCGAAAGTCGCCCCTGCGCCGATCCCGGAACCCGCGCCGAGGACCTCGCCGGTGCCGGGTGCGGCGCCCGGCAACGTGCCCCGGACCGGCATCGTCTTCGTCCACGGAATCGGCACCCAGGTCGCGCGCGAAACCCTGTTCGACTGGGCCCGACCGATCATCGACGTGCTGGGCGAGTGGCGCCGGGAATACGACCGGGCACACCCGACGACCCCGATCGGCGAGAACCCGGTCGGCTCCGCGAGCGTCAGCGATCCGGCGAACCCATGGATCGAGGTCGACATCCCCGCGGTCGGCAAGCGGGGTCGCGAGCAGTGGCTGTTCACCGAGGCATATTGGGCGGGCGACGTTCGGCCGCCGTCCTTCACCGACGCAGCGCGCTACCTGCTCAAGCAGATCCCCGGGATCGTGCAGGGCATCACCGATGGTTACGGCCAGCGAGAGAAGAGTCGCGAACAGCGACTTCAGCAGCTCATCAAGCAGTACGAGTCAGATCCCGACGAGGCCGTACAGGCACGCGTGGCCGAGATCAGGAAGTCGCTGTCCGGCCGGTGGCAGATCACCGATGCGCTCGACGGCATCTGGCAGGAGCCGATCGTGCGGAGCGTGCTCGCGTTCGTCGGCACGTCGATGGCCCTGCTGGTGCTCGCGATCTACTCTGCCCTCCACGCCATCCCGATCGGGGCGATCCGCAAACGCGTCGAGATCGCCATGGCCGACATGTTCATCGTGGAATGGTTCGGTGACCTGCCGGTCATCCTCGATGACCAATCTCAGTCCGCGGCGATCCGCACCCGGCTGCTCGAACGCGTGGACTGGTTGCACCGCAACGGCTGTCAGAACGTCGTGCTGGTCGCCCACTCGGGCGGCACGATCGTCAGCTTTGCCACGCTCCTGCGCTACAAGCACGACGCGTTCGATGTCGCAAAGCTGGTGACCCTCGGCGAGGCGATCAAGCTTGGCTGGGAGCTCGAGCAGGCATCCAGGGACTGGGTGCCGGGCAACACGATCCGGGGCGATGTGCGGCTCAACCACCCGAACCTGCGCTGGGTCGACATCTGGGCGTCCTACGACCCCGCGCCGTCGGGTGAGCTCGCCGGCATTCCGGACGAGGTTCCGCTGCTCCCCGTCGAGCGGCTGTCGGAGACGCCGAACACAACCACGATGGAGGTCGAGAGCCGGCCGGTCACGAACTTCATGCACCTCGGTCTCGACCACGGCGGCTACTGGGCCAACGACGAAGGTTTCCTCATCCCGCTGATCCGCCACATCGACGACCCGAACGGCAACGGGACCGCGTCGCGCTTCTACGCGAAGCCCCTCGACCGGACCGTCCGCACCGAACGGCGGATCCGCCGCGTGGCACTCCTCCTGGCGTGGCGCTGGACCGCGTTTGCCTTCGGTGTCCTCGCCGTCTTCGCCGCCGCCGTTCGAACGAGCCTGGCGTCCGCCGGGGACGCGCTCGCGGGTGTCTTCGGGTTGCTCCCCGGCCATGAGCTGGTGAGCGGCACCATCGACGGGATCGGCAACGCGGTGTCCGTCCTGTTCAACTCGCTTGGCCTGACCGGGATCCCGGAGTGGCTCGCAGGTGTCGGACCGGTGCTCCTTGGCGCGCTGATCCCGGTGATCGCCGTCTTCCTCGTCTATCGGCGTGGCGTCGCCAGCTGGATGGCCCACGACGCGCTCGAGCGCGTGAAGATCCGCCGCGAAGACTTCGGTCCGGCCGGACATGCATCCGCTCGCTCGGAAGCCGTTCTGCTCGTCGGCGGCCTTGCCGCCGTGCTGCTCGCGGCGCTCGTCGTCCCGCTCGCCTTCCTCGTCGTGTGGCTGGCCGTCGTGGGGCTCGGCGCGTTGGTCATCCGGGTGGCGACCTGACCTAGACGGCGACCGGTTCGCGATACTCCCCGAAGACCTCGCGCAGGACGGCGCACTGCTCGCCAAGCGTCGCGTACGCCTCGGCGCACCGGATGAAGTGCGGCATGAGGTTCGTCTCCGACGTGCCCGGTCGTGAGGCGGCGTCGCGCAGGCCCGTCAGCGCGGCCTCCGCCGCGGACGCCTCACGCTCGGTCTTCGTGCGTTGCAGGCGGGCCATGTGTCGTTCGAACGAGCCGGGCGGCACGATCAGGACGGGCACGGTCGTCTCCTCGCGCTTGTCGACGTACGCGTTGACGCCGACGATCCGGCGCTCCTCGGCGTCGAGCTCGCGCTGGAAGCGATACGCCGCGTCGGCGATCTCGCGCTGCGGATACCCCTCGGTGATGGCCTGGACCATGCCGCCACGCCGGTCGATCTCGTCGAGGTAGCGCCACACGGCGCGCTCGGTTTCGTTGGTGAGCTCCTCGACGAACCACGAGCCGCCAAGTGGGTCGATCGTGTTCGTCACGCCCGATTCCTCGGCAATGATCTGCTGCTGGCGGAGGGCCAGCAGCGCGGCCTCGGCGGTGGGCACGGCAAGCGCCTCGTCGTAGGCGTCGGTGTGCAGCGACTGCGTCCCGCCGAGCACCGCGGCAAGGGCCTGCAGCGCGACCCGGGTGAGGTTGTTGAGCGGCTGCTGCGGGGTGAGGCTGACGCCTGCGGTCTGCGTGTGGAAGCGCATCCACGTGGAACGCTCGTTCTCGGCGCGGTAGCGCTCGGTCATCAGCTTCCACCAGATCCGCCGGCTCGCCCGAAACTTGGCGATCTCCTCGAAGAAGTCCGAATGGCTGTTGAAGAAGAAGCTCAACCGCGGGGCGAAGTCGTCGACCCGCAGCCCGCGCTCGATCGCGGCTTCGACGTAGGCCATGCCGTCGGCGATGGTGAAGGCGAGCTCCTGGACAGCCGTCGAGCCGGCCTCCCGGATGTGGTAGCCGCTGATCGAGATCGTGTTCCACCTGGGCAGCTCGCGGGTCCCGAATTCGACGGTGTCAGTCACGAGGCGCATCGAGGGCTCGGGCGGGAACAGGAATTCCTTCTGGGCCACGAACTCCTTGAGGATGTCGTTCTGGGTGGTGCCCTCGAGGCGCTCGCGCGGGACGCCGGCCTTCTCGGCGGCCACGATGTACATCGCCCAGATCGGGGCCGCCGGCGAGTTGATCGTCATCGAGGTCGAGATGCGCTCGAGTGGCAGTCCGGCCAGCAGCACCTCCATGTCGGCCAAGGAGCTCACCGCCACGCCGCACGTCCCGAACTCGCCTTCTGCCTCAGGATCGTCGGTGTCGTAGCCGTACAGCGTCGGCATGTCGTAGGCGATGGACAGCCCGGTCTGGCCGGCGCGCAGCAGCTGGTGGAAGCGTTCGTTCGTGTCCTCGGCAGCGCCGAACCCGGCGAACATCCGCATCGTCCAGAGGCGGCTCCGGTAGCCGGTCGGGTGGATGCCGCGGGTGAACGGCGGCTCGCCCGGCAGGCCGATGTCCCGCGCGGGTTCGAAGGCATCCCAGCGACCGCTGCCTGCCGGCGGACGGAGGGTGTCGCCGTGGTGGTCGACCTCGGTGGGACCCCCGGCACCCTTCCGCCACGACCACGGGCCATAGAGCCGGTCGACCTCCATATCGGAGATCGTGGAGAAGCGAGTGCGGCGCTCGGGCGCCCGCTGCGTGGCCGCTTCCAGCCGTTCCGCTTCCCACGCCGTCCGGCGGGCGTTCCAGTCGGGCCGGTCGGTCATGTCAGCGATCGTTCCTGGGTCGCATCCACGTCCGCCGGGCGGCCAGCAGCATCCGCAACAGGTCGAAGGCGATCAGCAGCGGTACCACCCGCCGGCCAAGGAAACGGAGCAGGGCAACCCTGACGAACCATGTGAGCATGCCGACACGGTAACGGGTACGGCAATGCACTTCACTCACGGCAGCCGATGGAGCGACCGCCAACCGTGTTGCAGCCCGGACTCGCGGGTCCGCGCGAGGGTGGGCCAAATTCCACTGCACGGAAACTACGGCCAGCTCGGGGGCCGGAATCGTGGCCAGAGTTTCAGGGGCTGAGAACCTGGACGCCTTATCACGGGATTTCGGGCTGTACGGGCTCATCACGGGCCGACCTCCTGGCCCCGGTGCCCACCCATCGGAATTTGGCCAACAGCCCGGGCCGGAGCTGCCGCGTTTCTCGCCCCACGAGAGCAGCGGCGCGGCCGCGGTTTGTTCCTGCCGCCCCACGAGAATCTTCGGGCGATTCGGGCTGTTTCTTCCGTGGGCCGCAAGGAATCGGACTCGATTGGCCGCAGCTTCGTCACTGCTCTCGTACCACGAGAATTCAGGCGCGGCAGATCCTCAGTCGCCGAACGCGGCGACCGCGGCTTCGATCTTCGGATCCGGCAGGTTGTGGGTGAGGACCACGTTGACCTGCCCGGGTTGTGCGCCCGCCCACACCAGCACCGACTGGAGACGCTCGCCGGTCTTCGTGTCGAGGCGGCGCATCAGCCGCCCGTCAATGTCCACATCGGTTGCGCGGACGATCTGCGTCCTCGGCGAGTCGCGTGCCGTGGCCTCCCACCAGTCGGCCATCGCATCGACGCTCAGCCCATCCGCCGCGAAGACCGCCAACACCGCCGCGATATCGGAACCGAACTCCCAGGTGCCGCCAGCGAATCGGACTTCCTCGATTCCGTGATCGGCAAGCGTCCCGAGGTTCTCGGCGGTGCAGTTCCGCCCCGAATCCAGCCGGTCGGGCGCGCGCGCCTCGAAGCTCGCAGGCACGAGCCTCTCGAGCTCCGGGTACGCGCCGGGGGCCGAGCCGTCGCCCGAGCAGGGCCCAGTCGGATCGAACGATGCTGTCGTCGCGCCGGTGCAGCCG
>DASTYU010000133.1:0-9154 GCA_035764655.1 Candidatus Limnocylindrales bacterium | reverse complement strand
TTCCCGGTCCTGCATTACGGCTCGGTGCCACGCGTGGACCTCGCGACGTGGGACTTCCGCGTCTGGGGTGAGGTGGACAACCCGTTCACGCTGACGTGGTCGCAGTTCAAGGAGCTGCCGCGCAAGACGCTCCATACCGACGTCCACTGCGTGACGCGCTGGTCGAAGCTCGACACGGACTGGGAGGGCGTCGCCATCCAGACGATCCTCGAGCTCGCCCAGGTGCGCCCGAACGCGACGCACGTGGTTGAGCACGCCGAGCAGGGCTACACCGCGAACCTGCCGCTGTCCGTGCTGGACGACGACGACGTGATCCTGGCCGACACGTTCAACGGCGAGCCGCTCGAAGCCGAGCACGGGTACCCGCTTCGCCTGGTCGTCCCGAAGCGCTACTTCTGGAAGAGCGCGAAGTGGATCCGCGGCCTCGAGTTCCTCGACCACGACCAGCTCGGGTTCTGGGAGCGCTACGGCTACAACAACGACGCCGATCCCTGGAAGGAAGAGCGCTTCTCGGATTGACGGCGCTCGTTTTTCGTGCTCGTCGTCCCTCGGGTTGCCGATATTCCCGGGCCGCATGAGTTTCGATCAATCGTGCGCGCCGATGGGTCGATTCCGCTCGAATCGACACCCCGGCCCGCGTACCTGCGGGAAACCCATGCCGGCACGGAATACCGCGTGGCCCCACGGTCGCCCCAACAGCGATCCTGCTGGTTATCGATTGAACGAATCAGCGCCACCCACCGATGAGGCGGCTTGGGCTGACCGAAGCTCGCCGCATCGCCATACGGGCACAGTTGCTCGATGCGCAGCGACCCCGTGGTCTGCTCGAGGTCGTCGACCGGTTGACGTTCCTGCAGCTCGACCCGACGGCCGTGATCGCGCCGGCCGCGGATCTGGTGCTCTGGAGCCGGCTCGGTTCGGCGTATGAACGTGCCGAGCTGACGGCCGCGCTCGAGCGTGATCGGACGCTGTTCGAGCACACGGCCCAGCCAACGCCGGTCGAAGCGCCCATCGTGATGATCCGGCCGATGGCGGACCTCAAGCTGTTCCTCGCCGAGATGCCCGAGATGCCGCCGCCGCGCTTTGGCAGGGCGCGGGCCTACCTCAAGACGAACGACGCGTTCCGCCGCCGGATCCTCGACCACCTTCGGGAAGCCGGCCCGCTGGCGTCGCGCGAGATCCCGGACGAGCCCGAGGCGACCTGGCAGTCGAGCGGCTGGACGCAGGAGCGCAACGTCACGCAGATGCTCGAGCTGCTCATGTGGCGAGGCGAGGTCGCCGTCTCTGCACGGCGCGGTCGCGAGCGCTTGTGGGACCTGCCCGAGCGGGTATTCCCGCACGACGCGAAACCCATGCCGATCGACGAGGCGAAACGGCAGCGCGACGAACGCTGGCTCCGCGCCCTCGGGATTGCCCGCCCGAAGTTCGTGGGCGATGCCGGCATCCCGGTCGAGGTCGATGGGACCTCGAAAGTCTGGCGCCTGGACCCGGATGCGACGGCCGACGGCTTCGAAGGCCGGACGGCCATCCTGTCGCCGTTCGACCGGCTCACCCATGACCGCGCTCGGGCGCTCGACCTGTTCGGCTTCGATTACACGCTCGAGATGTACAAGCCGAAGGAGAAGCGCCGCTGGGGCTACTTCGCGCTGCCGGTTCTCCACGGGGACGGGTTGGTGGGCAAGATCGACGCGACCGCGGACCGCGCCGCGGGCGCGTTGCGGGTCGATGCGATCCACGAGGACGTGCCGTTCACGCCAGAGATGCGCGCGGGCGTCGAGGGCGAACTCGACGCGCTCGCGCGGTGGCTTGGGCTGGACCGAACCCGGTGACCGACCCTTAGAGGTCGGTCGAAGACGAGTCGCTGTTCGAGTCGTCGTTCGAGCTCGAGCCGCCGTCGTCGGTGCCGTTGCCGCCGCCACCCTTGTCGGGGCAGGGCTGGCCGTTCGGACCGACGCGCTCCGGCCGGGTCGTGGCGTCCGGCTGCGTGGTCGCATCCGGCTGCACGACGGAAGGGTCGGTCGACGGCTCGGGGGACGCGGCCGAAACCGCGGCCACCCCGCCGCCGACGAGCAGCAGCGCACCGAGCGCCGCCGCGACCACGCCGCGGCGAAGGCCGGACGGGCTCGGGGTGGAAGGTGCCGGCTCAGGAGCCGCGGGCGGCGTCACGACCAGCTGGTCGTCGTACCAGGACATGCCTACTCCTTGTCTCCGGGCGAACCCCAGTGGTTTCGCCTCTCATCCGAGGCTTCGGGAGCGCGTTGAGAACTTCGTGAGTGGGCTCTCATGGACCTGCCAGACGCGGGCGCAATGGTCTTCGCGAACCGGAGCAGTCGGGCGCTCGGGCCGTCAGCCGTCCGTCGCGAGCAGACGGTCCATCGCCGGCGTCGTCAACACCATCTCGTCGGCAGTGATCGCGAGCAGCGCACCGCCGCGAGCCCCGAGCCAGCGTGGCCCGAGGCCGCCCATCGCGAAGACGGCCGTGGCGAGGGCGTCGGCCCGGGCGAGCGAACAGGCCACCACGGTGATGCTGAGCAGCCCGCCGGCCGGCTGTCCGGTCCTGGGATCGACGACGTGGGCGCCACGTTCGTAGGCGCCCGACGTCGCGACGGCCGCATCGACCAGCTCGACCACGGCGGCCGTTCGATCCGCGACGAGCGGATGGCGGACACCGATACGCCACGGCCGGTCCGGCGCTGCCTCACCCGCCACGACCACGTCACCGCCGCCGTTGATCGCGAAGCTCGTGGCGCCGGCAGCGCGCAGGATTCCCGCTGCCCCGTCCAGCGCCCAGCCCTTGACGAGGCCCGTCGGGTCGAAGGCGCCGTCCGGCCGATGTCCCCAGGCGTCGAAGGCTCCGTCGGTCTCGCGCCGGAGCTCGTCGCACAGGGCCGCGATCGCCGACAGGTCGTCGCTGGCATCGGCCATCGCCAGCTCACCACACGCGAGGCGGGAGATCTCGCTGTCGGGACGGAACGGGCTGAACCGGGCATCGACGTCTCGGAGGTAGGCGAAGGCATCGTCAAGCGCCGTGGCCGGAACCACGCTCCGGACGTCGATCCCGATGGCCGTCCCCATGATCCGCTCGACCCGCCGAGCGGCGCCAAGCGCGACGGTCACCCGATCCCGGCCTGGTCGAGCGCCGACTGGAGCGACTCGATGTAGCCCATGCTGGTGTAGGTCGCCCCGCTGACGGTGTCGATGCTGGCGCTGCCCGCCTGAAGCGCCTCGCTACGGAGGATCGGTTCCGCATAGGCCGAGACCTGGCTGTCGCGGCCGCCCGAGGGGAGCTGCAGCGCGGTAACGTCCACCAGGGCGCCGCGCGCGATGTTGATCTCCACCTGCACCGTTCCGAAGCGGGTCGCGACGGCCTGTCCGGTCACCTGGGCCGAACCGGTGGCCGCCGTGCCGACGGGATCGCTGCCAATCGAATCCACGGCAGGCGCCGACGACGCCGAGGCGAGCCGGGCCGCCGGGTTCGTGCCGGGATCGAAGCGCAGGAGCAGCACGAGGATCGTGAGGGTCGTAACGAGCGCCATGGCCGCCCGACGCGGGATGAGTGGCACGGGCGACGCGGCCGGTGCGGGCGTCGAGCGCCGAGTCTGGAACGGACTGGTCATCGTCGAGCTCAGTACGCGAACCGCTCGGCGTGCACCTGGGCAGGCGGGACGCCCAACCGGGCAAGCGCCTCCTCGACCCGCTGCATCATCGCCGCTGGGCCGCACAGGTACGCGTCCCGCTGCGCGGCGTCCGGCACGAGCCGCGCGATCGCCTCGGGGCCGAGCGGGTCGGCGGCAAGCATCGACGTCCCGCGCCGACCAACCAGGTAGTGGACGCGGTGACCCCGGATGCGCGCGATCTCGTCGAGCTCGGCCCGCAGGACCGCACCCTCCTGACCGCTGGCGCGGTAGATGAGAGCCACGTCGCCGGCGCTCGGCGGGAGCGCCTCGTAGAGCGCGCGCAGCGGCGCGATCCCGATCCCGCCCGCGATGAGCAGCACGCCGCGACGCGAACGACGGGCGAGCGTCATCGTCCCGTACGGCCCTTCGACGAAGACCCTGGTTCCGACCGGAATGGAACCGAGCGCTCGCGTGTCGTCGCCCAGTGCCTTGACGGTGATTCGCAGCCAGCGACCGTTCGGCGCGGCGGACAGCGAGAACGGATGCGTCCGCCACCAGGTCTCGCGGGTCAGGAACCGCCATTGGAAGTACTGGCCGGCATCGACCCGAAGCGCCTCGAGGTCGCGCCCGGTGAGGTAGATCGACACGACACCGGGTCCCTCGGTGACCACATTGGCCACGCGCAATCGGTGCCGGAGTGACGTGGCGATTGGCTGGCCGACCCGGAACACCACGATAAGGGCGACGGCTGCCGCGTACAGGCCGACCCAATAGGCACGCGCAAGAACATCGTCCATGAAATCGGTGCCGACGACGAGCTGGTGGGCGAAGCCGAGCGCGATCGCCAGGTACGCATACAGGTGGAGCCCGTACCACGTCTCGTAGGTGAGCCGGCGGCGCGCCCACCGAACGGAGCTCACGGCGACTAGGACGAACAGCCCAAGCGAGGCCACCGCCATGAGGACGAACGGGTAGGTCGTCATCATCGCCCACGCCTCGGTGAGGATGGAAAGGCGATCGGCAGCGGCGAAACCGACGGTCGTGAACACACCGTGCGCCACGAGCAGCCACACCGTCGCAAATCCGAGCCAGCGATGCCACGCCGCGAGGTGGTCCATGCCGAATGTGCGGTCGAGCCACGGGCTGCGCGCCATGAACACGAGCTGGACGAGCGCCAGGTAGGCGCCGGCCAGGGCAGTCAGCTGCCCTATCGCGGTGGCAGTGCCGGCCGCCGTTGCGAACTGCTCGAGACCGCCGTGGCCGATCCAGAACCCGAACACCGGAGCGCCCGCAACCATGACGACAGCGATGACGACTTCACCGCTGATCCGCCATGCCCGCCGAGCTGCGATCGTCCCCGTCGGCCGCGCGACACGTGCGTCCATGCGACGGATCCTGGGCGGGCTCCCTGAGAACTCCCTGAGGCGACTAACCCGCGCGGTTGCCGGGTTCCGGCGTGAACAGGCGCAGGCGGCGGCCCAGCAGCAGGATCTCGCGGTCCAGCAGGGCGAGCAGGTGGACCAGCCGTTCGACGGTCGTGTCGGCCTCGAGCAGCGCCTGGCGGCGCGGGAGCTCCACCTGGACGATGCCCGACAGCAGGTACGAGAGCGTCGTCGGATCGTCGGGAATCAGCAGACGAGGTTCGAGCGTCGACTCGATCTCGGCCAGCTCCTCCTCGGTCGGTTCGACACCGGTGTCGAGGTCGCCCAGCGACGGTTCTCGCGTCTCGAGTTCGACCCGGATATCCAGCACGTCGCCGTCTTCGCCGTCACGGGCGCGGAGCAGCTCGAGGTACTTCACGAACCGGGCGACCGCGGCCGCGGACAGCTTCTCGGCCGCCTCCTCGTCACCGACATCGTCGTCGAGTCCCGTCACCGTCCCCACCAGATACGGCGCGCTGGCCACGTCGACGTCCTCGAGCGCGAAGCGTCCCGTTCCCGCGACCAGCAGGTCGTACCGGCCGTCGGCGTAGCGGCTGGCCTCGCGGATCTCCGCCAGGGCGCCGATGCCGGCGACCGACAGGCTGCGCTCGGCGCCCACCTCGGACCCCTCGCGGATCAGCACGATCCCGAACGGCGAGCCGGTCTCGATGCAGTGCCGGGTCAAGGCCCGGTAGCGGTCCTCGAAGATGTGCAGCGGCATCACGATCCCGGGGCACAGAACCGCGTGCAGTGGAAACAGCGGAAGTTCCATCGATCCCGCGAATCTACGACCCGAATCAAGAATGCGCCGGTCGGCGACCGGCGCATTCGGGGCGTGGAACTGTCAGTGCGCGCAGCCGCGCGGGGCGCCCTCGTCATCGGCGGTTCGGAACGATGAGCCGCACCCACACGCGGCGACCGCGTTCGGGTTGTTCACGGTGAAGCCGGCGCCCATCAGGGTATCGACGTAGTCGATCTGGCTGCCCTTCAGCAGGTCGATGCTCTGGCCGTCGACGTACACCTTGATGCCGTTGGCGTTGAGCACATTGTCTTCTGGCGTCGGCGCGTCCTCGAGCATCATCCCGTAGCGGAACCCCGAGCAGCCACCGCTGTACACGTAGACCCGCAGCCCGATGTCCGGGTTGGTCTCTTCCTTCGTCAGCTCCTGCAGCTTGAGTGCGGCCGCATCGGTCAGGCTGACGACGGTCGGCTGCTGGTCGAGCATCTGGTCCAATCCTCCTCGGAGGGTAATGAGTTTCGGTCACCGTAGCGCGCCCACCCGCGCTCGCGTATGGCGTAATCGTACGCAGGGCAACAGTTTCATACAAGTCGTGCGTCGAAATCCCAGCGGCGCCGCGCCAGCTCGCTGTGGTCCAGCAGCCCACAGATCCGGCGCCAGGTGCTCCAAGGCCGTCCCAGCCGCGCATGTGTGGGCTCCCGGACCACGATCCGGCGCCAGCAAGGCCGCCGAGGACGGTAGCGACCGAAATCGTGGTCTGCGAGCCCACACGTCGGGAAGGCGCGACGCCCTAGACTGCGCCGGTGTTCCGATCGCTGCTGGCCGCGCTCCTCGTGCTTGCCCTCATCCCGGCCGTCGCGGCGGCTAACGCCACGACGTGGGCGAAGCGCAGCGTCCTCGACCAGCGGCAATTCACCGAAGTCGTGGATCGCACCCTCGACTCGCCCGAGGCCGAGGAGGCCTTGGCGGAACAGCTCGCACCCGCGCTGTTCGACACGCTGGTTGGCGCCGACGAGCGAGCCCGCCTGGTCCTCGCGCCGATCGCCGGCCAGTCCGCCGATGCCTCCGACACGGCCATCATCCGCGGCCTCGAGCCGCGCATCCGGGCGGCCCTCGAAAGCCCGCGCTTCGATGCGGCGCGGGAGCGGCTGGTCATTGCTGCGCACCGAACGCTGGTCGGCCTCGACGATCCGGACAGCACCGTCCGGATCGACGGCGACGCGCTGATCGTCGATGCCGCCGACCTGCTGCGCGTGCTGCTCGACACAATCGACTCGCGCATCGGGGCGCTCGGCATTGACGTGCCCGATGGCGCGAACGTTGATATCGAGTTGGCGTCGTCGCCCGGGCTCGCGGCCACCGGCCAGGTGCTCCCGACGGTTGACCGGCTTGGGACCATCCTCCCGCTCATCGCGATCGCCACGGCGCTCCTGGTCATCGTGGTTGCACATCGCCGCGGCCGGGCGCTGCAGGTCGTGGGCCTGGCCGTCACCCTCGCCGGCGCCGCGTGCCTCGGTGTCGTGTGGCTTGGCGGACTGGCCGTCGCCGGAGCCGAATCGCCGATCAGCCCGGAACTCGTGCAGGCGACCTATCGGGCGCTGAGCAGCGACCTCGTGACGCAGTCGATGGCGCTGATCGTGGGCGGTTTCGTCCTGCTGGTTGTCGGGGGCCTCGTGAGCGTCCTGCGCGGGGGCCGACCCGCTACGCCTCGACCCGCTCGATGACCGTGGCGATCCCCTGCCCCACGCCGATGCACATCGTCGCGAGGCCGTAGCGCCCGCCGGTCCGGCACAGCTCGTGGGCGAGCATCGTGATCAGCCGCCCGCCGCTCATTCCCAGCGGATGCCCCAGCGCGATCGCGCCGCCGTTCACGTTGACCTTCGCCGGGTCGAGCCCGAGCTCGTCGATGCACACCAGCGACTGGGAGGCGAACGCCTCGTTGAGCTCGATGAGATCGAGGTCCGCGACGCCGATCCCGGCCCGCTCGAGCGCCTTGCGCGACGCCGGGATCGGGCCGATGCCCATCACCGACGGATCCACCCCGGCGACGGCGGTCGAAACGACGCGGGCCATCGGGGCGAGGCCGAGCTCGCGCGCCCGCTCCGCTTCGACCAGGAGAACGGCTGACGCACCGTCGTTGATGCCCGACGCGTTACCGGCGGTGACCGATCCGCCGTCCGGAGCGAAGGCCGGCCGGAGCTTCGCCAGCGCCTCGAGCGTCGAGTCGGCGCGGGGATGCTCGTCACGGGTGACGACCACGGGTTCACCCTTGCGCTGCGGCACCTCGACGTGCACGAGCTGGCCGTCGAAGCGGCCGTCCTCGATCGCCGCAACCGCCCGCTGATGGCTTTCGAGCGCGAAGGCGTCCTGGCGTTCGCGCGACACGCCCCAGCGCTGGGCCACGTTCTCGGCCGTCTCGCCCATCGAGTACGGGTAGTAGTGCTCGGCGAGCTTCGGGTTGATGAAGCGCCACCCCAGCGTCGTGTCCTGCAACTCGCGCGGGCCACGATCCCATGGCGCGTCCGGCTTCGCCATCACGTACGGCGCGCGCGTCATCGATTCGACGCCGCCACCGATGAACACGTCGCCATCCCCCACCTCGATGGCGTGGGCGGCGGAGTTGACCGCCTGCAGCCCGGACCCGCAGAGGCGGTTCACGGTGAGCCCTCCCACCTCGACCGGGAAGCCGGCGAGGAGGACCGCCATGCGCGCCACGTCACGGTTGTCCTCGCCGGCATGGTTGGCGCAGCCGAGGATCACGTCTTCGACGAGCGCAGGATCGATCGGGGCGCGCTCGACCACGGCACGCAACACCGCAGCGGCAAGGTCGTCCGGCCGGACGGCGGCAAGGGCACCGCCGTAGCGGCCGATCGGCGTCCGCACGGCGGACACGATCCAGGCCTCGCGGAGGGGACGGGAAAGATCGCGACTCACCCCCCGATCGTACACGGGAAGAGGTTTCGCCCACGCCCGTCAGGCATCGGCGGACAGACCTTCGGCGGGGACGAACCGCGGACCGTCGTCGCCCAGCGCGCGAAGGCGCTCGAGGACCGCCGCGGCGCCACCCCGGTCCCGCCAGCGCTCGAACGGGCCCTGTGGGTGGCCGGCACCGAGCCGCAGCGCGCGGTCGATGGCGTCCGCGTCGGCGACACCCTCATCGCGCGCCCGGTAGGCCTCATTGACGATGGCCAGCTCGATCCGCTCGACGATCCGGTCGCGAACGTCAGGCTCGAGTGTCGCTCCGGCGGAGGGGACGGCCGCGCCGCCGTCGTACACGTAGAAGCCTGCGCCCGTCTTGCGCCCGAGCCGGCCCGCCTCGACCTGTCGCTCCTGCAGCACCGATGGAAGAAACCGATCGGCAAGCGGGTCACCACGGG
>DASTYU010000132.1:0-4418 GCA_035764655.1 Candidatus Limnocylindrales bacterium | reverse complement strand
ATCGCCCGCTCGTCGGGCAGCCGGACCAGCCAGCCGGGTGCGCTCCCATTCGGGTTCGGCAGCGGCTCGGCCGACGGAATGCGCCATGCCTGCTTGAGATTGATCTCCGGGAAGGCCATTCCGCGCCGTTCGAACCGGTCGCGCAGCCAGGCCTCGAGGTCAGGGTCGATCGTCGGCTCCTCGCCGACGAGCGCAGCGATGGACTCGCGGGTCAGGTCGTCGGGTGTCGGACCCAGCCCTCCGGTGGTCACGACGAGATCGGCGTTCGACACGGCCGCTTCGAGCGCAGCTCGCACGACCGCGAGATCGTCCGGGACGGCGCCCAGCCGCAGCACCTGCACGCCGCGCTTCGTCAGGTCGCGCGCGAGCTCCCCGGCGTTCGTATCGCGCGTGTCCCCGACGGTGATCTCGGAACCCACGCTGAGCAACTCGGCCGTCAGCAATGGTTGCGCGGCGCGCGGGATGTTCATCGGTTGGAGCGTAGCGCGCGCGCCAACCATCCTTCGGTACCATCGGGTCGTCGACGGCCGGCCCGCACGATGCCGATGCTGGAATCGGTCGGACGGCACCGAGGATCGGACCATGGCAGACCTGGAACCGAGCGGGTTTTCGCAGATCGACCACTTGCTGCAGCTCGTGGGCCGCACGCGCGAGCTGCTCGATGCCGTCGTCCACGAAGGGGAGCTGCCGGTCGGTGGCGCCGACTACCTTGCCGACACGACGCTGCCGCACCTCGAAGGCGTCGAAGCGGGCTTCCACGGAACGCTGCGCTCCGAGCATGCGGAGCTTGCGGAACTGCGCTACCTCCTCGCCCGGGTCGGCACGCAGCGCGTGACCCAGCCGCGGACCGACGCCGAACGCAACGCGGCGGCCGCCGAGGAACGTGCCGAAGCCGACGCGCTGGAGCTCCTGGGACGGTCCTCGCGACCGCGCCTCGCGCGGGCAGAACCGTGGAACCTGGCAGCGCTCGCCCATGCGCGCCTCGTGCTTGCGTTCCTCCCGCGCCTGCCCGATTGGGACGTGCGCTTCCCGGTGGGCCGGCGCTCGTACGCCGATATCGCCGCTCCCCGCGGGCCCGCGGAGCTGGCCGACCGCATCCTCGAGCTCGAGCGCCAGCTGTGGCGCGCCGCGACCGGGCGGCCCTTCCCGCCAGTCGATCCGGGATTCAGGCGAACGTACGGATTCTTTGATACTGCTGAACGGTTGGGGCGCCGAGCGTTCGGGCTGCACTAAACCTCACTGCTATCATCCTGCCCTCGCGTCTGCGCGAGGACCGCGCCTGCCCAACCCCCACAGGGAGCCCGAGCCCTGGACGATCCGCTGAACCCGCCGGGTTCGTTCGATGCGACCGGCAACGCGCCTGCTCCCGACCCGGCCCCGGTTGATCCCGCCCCGGAAGCGCCGATCGGCGTGCGTGCCCAGCTGGGCGCCACTCGTGACGCCTTCCGGCGGCTGTTCGACGCCCACGTGGACCTCGCCAAGGCCGAGATGTCGCAGATCGGCGGGGCGGTGGCCCAGCTCGCAGGGCTGGTCGGCTGCGCGGTCGCCCTCGTGGTGTTCGCCGGAATCATGCTCGTGCTCGGCACGGCGCTGTTCCTCGGGGAGTGGCTGTTCGGGTCGCTCGGCTGGGGCGTGCTCCACGCCGTCCTGTTCTTCACGGCGCTGGCCCTGACCGCGGTGCTTGTCGGGCTCGCGTTCAGTCCCGTTCGGTTGTTCCTGTGGTTCCTGCTGTCATTCGTGCTGGGCATCGTCGTCGCGCTCGTGCTCGGGTTCGACGTGTTCAACCGCATCTACGGGGCCATCGGCGACGCGATCCTGCCCGGCGTCAGCGAAGCCGACCGCCCGCTCGTGACGGGCGTGCTGCTGGTGGGACTGATCGGCCTCGTGCTCGGGCTCATCGGGTACTTCGGCACGGCCGGGACGAAGGGCTTCCGCGAGCGGCCGGCGCAGGCCGCGTTCACGCTCCTGCTCCTGCTCCTGGTCGGCTTCCTGTACGGCGCATTCATCGGCGCAATGACCGCCATCACGTACGCATGGCGGCCCGCCTTCGGGCTGGGTCTTGCCGTCGGGTACGCGCTGTGGATCGTGTTCCTCGTCATGGATCTGGCTCGCACCGGCATCGACCAGGAGGCGCTGAAGGAGCGGTTCTATCCGGGCCGGACGATCGATACCACCAAGGAGACGCTCGAGTGGCTACAGAAGCGGATGCCGCGCGAGAACGAGTCCTAGCGGCTCGTTCGGACGTCGCGCTGGAGATCGAGCGGCTCGAGGCTTCCGCGCGGGCCGCGGTCGACGTGCCGGCCAAGGTTCGGCGCAACCCCGTTCGAACGGCGGCCATCGTGGGCGGTGCGGGGTTCGTGGCGCTCGGCGGTCCGCGCCGCCTGTTCCGCCGGGCCAAGGCGGCCGTGGTCGGGCCGGATGCACCGTTGCCCGAACAGATGCTGCCCGAGGAGATCGAGAAGGCACTGAAGCGGCTCGGTACCGATGGCGCACGGGTCCGCGGCGTCCTGGAGCGGGACTTCGCCGACTACGTCAAGACCGCCGAGAAGCGGCGCGGCCCGCCGCTCGCCCAGACGCTCTACTACTCGATCACCGGCACGCTTTTGCGGCGGGGTTCGAAGCTGGCCGTCGATTGGCTGCTGCAACCCGACCAGCACGGCCTGACGGCGCAGCTCGAACGATTGCGCGGACGGCCGCAGCAGCCCGGCGAACCGATCGTCGACGACGCCGGACGGACGCCACCTCCGACCGCCTAGGGCGACCCCGGCGGGTGGCTCAGGTGGCTCGGACGACGACCACCTCCGTTGTCGCGGCCTTCCCACGCAGGACCAACTGTCGCCGTTCCAACGCGGTGTTCGAGAGGCGCGCGACCCCGGCCGTTTCCGAGGGAACGAGCAACTCGCCGGCATTGGCTGCCGCGGCCAGCCGCGCCGCGGTGTTTACCGCGTCACCGAGCGCAGTGAACTCGACGTGGTCCGTGGTGCCGACCGCGCCCACGAACGCTTCGCCCGTGTTCACCCCGATCCCGATCGGGACCCATGGCGTTCCGCCGTCATTGCCGGTTGCCCGAAGCAACGCCACTCCGGCGTCGATCGCGCGCCTGGCGTGGTCCTCGCCGGCGAGCGCCGGGATGAAGATGCCGACCACTTCATCGCCGACGAACTTGTCGACCACGGCCTCGTGCTCGACGAGCACCTCCGAGGCCACTCCGTAGAACCGGTTGAGCAACGCCTTGAAGTCGCCCGGCCGCATCGTCTCGGCAAGCGCGGTCGAGCCGCGAATATCCGCGAAGAACAGCGTGCAGCCGACCTCGGCGCCCTCGCGGCGGCGATAGAGCTCGCGGAAGCACGCGGCACAGTAGCGCCGGTTGCCGGGCCAGCGGCCCTTGCCGATCAGTCGCAGAGGCGGGCCGAACGGCGCGCCGAACGGGGATGTGCACAACTTGCAGCGGGGCGGACTCGGGAGCATCCGCCAGAACCGGCGAAGACGTCGCGCGCGCCGGTTCGTGATGAGCCGGTTCCGCGCGCGGGACTCGTCGCGCTCATGCATCCGGCGACAGTATCGGTGCCTGCGCAACCTGGCTCCTGCCCCGAGTGCTGGGTGGCCTTCTGCGCCCGGCCTCCGGATAGACTGACCCTCGGGCGAGTGGCGGAATGGCAGACGCGCCGGCCTTAGGAGCCGGTGCCGCGTGAGCGGCGTGAGGGTTCGAATCCCTCCTTGCCCACCAGCCCGGGGCGAGCCTGCCTCTCTGCCTCGACCCCGTGGCCGTGTGTCACCAAAGACACGCGCCGACGGCCGTGACCCGCCCCGGGGGCCGCCGCACGTTCCCCGACCTATACTTCCCCGGCAATGCAGGTCACCACAACCCCCGCCCCCAACAGCTCGGTCGTGCTCGAGATCGAGCTTCCCCCCGAGCGCCTCAACCAGGCCGTCAACGATGCCGTCCGTCGCCTGTCGCGCCGGACGCGCGTTCCCGGCTTCCGCCCGGGCAAGGCCCCGCGGCCCATGCTCGAGCGCACCCTCGGACCCGGTGTCGTGCTCGACGAGGCCGTCGAGCATCTTGTCGACGACGCCTACCGGCAGGCCCTCGTCGAGCAGTCGATCCTGCCCCTGACGAACGCGGACGTCGAAATCGTCCAGGCCGAGGAGGGCAAGCCGGTCATCTTCAAGGCCACCGTCCAGGTGCGCCCCGACGTCGAGCTCGGGGACTACAGGAACTTCAACTTCACGCCCGAGATCGACGTCATCGACGACGCCAAGGTCGACCAGGTCATCGACGAGTTGCGCGACCAGCACGCGACGCTGGCGGCGGTCGAGGACCGCGGCGCGAAGGATGGCGACTACGCGGTCATCGCGTTCCAGGGAACGCGCGATGGGGAGGCGTTCGAAGGCGGGTCCTCGGACCGGATGCCGCTCAT
>DASTYU010000131.1:0-2155 GCA_035764655.1 Candidatus Limnocylindrales bacterium | reverse complement strand
ACGCCGGCCAGGAACAGCTCGGCGATCACCTCGACGATGCCCGAGCCGCAGATGCCGCTGACGCCGAGCTCCGCAGCCGCGTCCTCGAAGCCCGGGTCGTCCGACCACAGCTCCGAACCGATGATCCGGAAGCGCGGCTCGAGCGACTCGCGATCGATCCGGACGCGTTCGATGGCGCCTGGGGCGGCGCGCTGTCCCGACGAGATCTGGGCACCTTCGAAAGCCGGCCCGGTTGGCGAGGAGGCGGCAAGCAGCCGCTCGCGATTGCCCAGCACGATCTCGGCGTTGGTGCCGACATCGACGACGAGACGGACCTCCCCTTCCGCGCGATGCGGGGCTTCTGCGAGGATGACCCCGGCCGTGTCCGCTCCCACGTGCCCCGCGATGCACGGCAGGACGTACGCACGCGCGCCGGGATGGGCGGTGATCCCCAGCTCCACCGCCCAGGTTCGAACGGCACGGTCGGTGGCCAGCGCAAAGGGCGCCGTCCCGAGAGGCGTCGGATCGATGCCGAGCAGCAGGTGATGCATGATCGGGTTGCCAACGAACGCGAGCTCGAGGATGTTGGTCCGATCGACCCCGGCGTCCTTGGCCAGCCCGGTGACGAGCGCCTTGAGCGCCGCCCGTACGGTCCGGGTCATCTCGCCGGCGCCCTCGGGATGGAGCATCGCGTAGGACACGCGGCTCATCAGGTCCTCGCCGAACCGGATCTGCGGATTCATCACCCCCGACGAGGCGAGCACCTCGCCGTTGGACAGGCGGACCAGGTGGCCGGCGAGCGTCGTCGAGCCGACGTCGATCGCCACCCCGAACACGTCCTCGTGGTAGCCCGGCCAGATTGCGGTGACCGTGCGCCCCTCGTGGACGGCGACGGTCACGGCGTAGTCGGCTCCGGCCAGCGCCGGCTGGAGCGCCCGGACGACGTGCAAGTCCGATTCGAGGCCGGCCAGGCCCCACTCGCGTTCGAGCGCCTCGTAGAGCCGGATGAGGTCGCCCGACGGGGAGGCAAGCTCGGGCCGCCGGACTTCGACATAGTGGAGGCGGACGACCGGGTCGATCTCGAATGTTCGGACATCGAGGCCCTTGCGAACGACCTGCTTGTGGACCTGGCTCTCCTGCGGGACGTCGACCAGGCAATCGGCGATGACCGTGGCGGTGCACCCGAGCCGGCGATCCGCGGCGAGACCCTTCTCCGCGCGGTAGCCGGCTTCGACGTCCCCGAACGGGGACAGGCTCTCCGCGGACGACGTGATCCCGTGCTTCGCGAAGGTGCCCACGCCGACGGACACCTGGCAGCGACCGCAGATGCCGCGCGCGCCGCAGACGGAGTCGATGTCGACGCCGAGCGAGCGAGCCGCGTCGAGGACGGTGCTGCCGGCCGGAACGTGGCCGCGCCGGCCCGACGGCGTGAAGATGACGAGCGGATCGGCGCTTCGCGTCATGGGTTCGCGGCCGCGCCCGTTCGCGCGCCGGTGCCGCGTCGCCGGTTCGGGCGCAGGCCACCGGGCGCGCGGTCCGCCGGGGCGACCCGGAACCGGCGGATCCAGCGGGCGGCGTCGCGGTCGTTGCCCATCAACACGTCGGCGGCCATGACGGCGTGGCGGACGCCCTCGGCGATGGGGTTCGTGATGGCGGACGTCAGCCCGCTCGCGATGGCCATGGTCAGGAACGTCCCGTTGATGCCCTCGCGGTTCGGCAGGCCGAAGCTGACGTTGCTCGCTCCGCACGTGGAGTTGACCCCGAGCTCGTCGCGCAGCCGGCCGAGGATGCGGAAGACCTGGCGGCCGGCGCTCGGCATCGCGCCGATCGGCATCAGCAGCGGATCGACGATGACGTCTTCGCGTGGGATCCCGTGGTCCGCCGCGCGCTCGACGATGCGTTTCGCGACCGCGAAGCGGACGTCGGGGTCCTCGGAGATGCCGGTCTCGTCGTTCGAGATCGCCACGACGGCGGCGCCGTATTTCCTGACCAGCGGCAGGACGCGTTCCAGCCGCTCCTCCTCGCCCGTGACGGAGTTGACGAGCGCCTTGCCCTGGTAGACCGCGAGACCCGCTTCGAGCGCCTCGACGATCGACGAATCGATCGACAGGGGGAGGTCGGTCAGTGACTGGACCAGCTGAACGGTCGTGGCGAGGATCGCCGGCTCGTCGGCGAG
>DASTYU010000130.1:0-82086 GCA_035764655.1 Candidatus Limnocylindrales bacterium | reverse complement strand
AGCCGAGCCATTCGCTTGCCCGTCAACGTCTCACCCGGTGTGACACCGGGCGAACGAGCCCGGGGTCATTCGTCGTTTGTCCTTTCCCGCGTGACGGCTGACGCGTGATCGCCGGGCAGATCCGTTCTTCGTCACACCGCGCGTGACACGTCACCAGTGACGCGGACACCGTTCGTCCGTTGTCACGCCCCGCGTGACGCGCGAGGAGGAGCCGCCCTTCGCGCTCCGCGACTGATCGTGTACGCTCGAAGCCCTTCCACGATCCGTCACCCGCCCACCGCGAGGGCCGTAGACGATGCAATTCGGGTTCACGCTCAAGCCGGACCATTCGATCGAGCGCACGATCGCCCTGACCCAGCAGGCCGAGGCGGCCGGCTTCGAGTACGCGTGGCTCTTCGACAGCCACGTCCTGTGGCGCGATCCGTACCCGCTGCTGACGCTCATGGCCCGCGAAACCACGAGGATCCGTCTCGGGACCTGCGTGACGAACCCGGCGACGCGCGAACCGTCGGTGACGGCGTCGCTGCTCGCCGAGCTGAACGAGATTTCGGGCGGCAGGATGGACCTCGGGATCGGCCGCGGCGACTCGGCGCGGCGCGTGCTCGGCAAACCGCCGACCTCGATGAAGGACCTCGAAGAGGCGGTGCACGTCATCCGCGACCTCGTCGAAGGACGTGCGGTGGAGTACGAGGGCACGGAGCTCCAGCTGACCTGGAGCCGAGGAGACAAGCTGCCCGTGTGGATCGCCGGCTACGGCCCCGTGGCGCTGAAGCTCACCGGCCGGATCGCGGACGGGTCGATGCTGCAGATCGGTGACCCGGACCTGATCCGCTGGTTCGCCTCGCAGGTGCACGACTCGGCGGTGCTCAGCGGGCGCGAACGCGGCGCGGTCAAGGTCATGGCTGCTGCGCCTGCCCACATCGGCGATCTTGCCGACGGCCGGAAGCGGACAAGCTGGTTCCCGGCGCTGGTGAGCAACCACGTGGTCGATTTGGTCAACAAGTACCCGCGCGAGGACCTGCCGGAGGAGCTGACGACCTACATCCGGACCCGGGAGGGCTACGACTACCTCCATCACGCCGAGGTCGGCAGTTCGAATTCCGGCTTCGTGACCGACGACATCGTCGATCGCTTCTGCATCCTGGGTGATGCCGACCAGCACGTCGTCAAGCTGCGCGATCTGGAACGTGCCGGCGTGGACCAGTTCAACCTCTACCTGATGAACGGCAAGGAGGAGGAGCAGCTCGAGCACTACGGCCGGGTGGTCATCCCCGAGATGCGCGGGGCTCCGGCCGCCTGACCTTCAGGCGAGACCGAACGCGAGTCGCGCAGCGCGGGCCACGTCTGATGTCGCAGCGGACTTGCCTGGCGCGCGCGGGGTCGATGTGTGGCTCGCCGTTCGGTACGATGGCGCTCGTTCCTACCCACACGTCGACCTCACACGCACGGCACGCTGCCAGGAGGCCTGTCTCCGATGCGTACGCTGATCAGCAACGGCACGATCGTCACAGCCGAGGGTTCGTCGGTCGCCGACGTTCTCGTCGACGGCGAGACGATCGCCCTCATCGGCGCCGACCTTGGCGGCGCCGGGATCACCGCCGACGAGACGATCGATGCGTCGGGCAAATATGTGATCCCCGGTGCGATCGACGCGCACACCCACATGGAGCTGCCGTTCGGGGGCACGTTCGCCAAGGACACCTTCGAGACCGGGACGCGTGCGGCCGCGTTCGGTGGCACCACGACGATCGTCGATTTCGCCGTGCAGTCCCGCGGCGCGTCGCTGCGCGAGGGCCTCGATGCGTGGCACGCCAAGGCGGAGGGCAACGCGGTCGCCGACTACGGGTTCCACATGATCATGAGCGACGTCAACGACGACACGCTCAGGGAGATGGACCAGCTCGTCGCCGAGGGCGTGCCGGACTTCAAGCTTTTCACCGCCTACCCGGGCGTCTTCTACAGCGACGACGGGGCGATCTTCCGGGCGATGCAGCAGACCGCGAAGAACGGCGGGCTGATCATGATGCACGCGGAGAACGGGATCGCGATCGACATCGTGGCCAACCAGACCGCCGAGTCCGGGATGACGGATCCGTACTATCACGGCGTCGCGCGATACTCGATCTTCGAGGGCGAGGCGACGAACCGGGTCATCCGCCTCGCGGAAGCGGCGGGCGTGCCCGTCTACATCGTCCACCTCTCGTCGCGCGATGCCCTCAACGAAGTCCGCGCCGCGCGAGACCGCGGGGCGATGGCCTTTGCCGAGACGTGCCCGCAGTACCTGTTCCTGTCGCTCGACGACATGAAGGACGGGTTCGAGGGCGCGAAGTTCGTGTGCTCCCCGCCGCTTCGGCCGAAGGACCACTGGGACGACCTGTGGACCGGGCTCATCAAGGACGATCTGCAACTGGTGGCGACCGACCACTGCCCGTTCGACTTCGAGGGCCAGAAGGAGCTCGGCCGCGGCGACTTCCGCAAGGTTCCGAACGGGTTGCCCGGCGTCGAGGACCGTGTTGACCTGCTCCACGACGGCGGAGTGGTCGGCGGCCGGATCACGCGCGAGCGCTGGGTGGAGCTCATCTCGACCGCGCCCGCCCGGCTGTTCGGGATGTATCCGCGCAAGGGCACGGTGTCGGTCGGTGCCGATGCGGATCTCGTCGTCTACGACCCGAACCGGCGTCGCACCATCTCCGCCAGGACGCATCACATGGATGTGGACTACTCGTGCTACGAGGGCCGTGAGGTGCAGGGAGCGAGCGACGTGGTCCTGTCGCGCGGATCGGTCATCGTGCGCAACGGTGAGTTCACCGGGCAGAAGGGCGCCGGCCGGTTCATCAAGCGCTCGGCCGCGGACGCTGCCCGCCTGGCATGACGATCGATACGCGCCGCACACTGCGCATCCCGGCCGAGCTGGAGCGCGTTGCCGACGTGCGCAGGCTGGTCCGCGACGTCGCCGGCGCGTGCAACGCACCGCAAATGTGCATGGACGACCTGGTTCAGGCCGTCGACGAGGCCGCCACGAACGTGATCGTCCACGGCTACCGCGGCGGACCGGGCTGGCTCGACGTGGCCGCCGAACGGGTCGACGATACGATCGTGATCACGCTCCAGGACGAGGCGCCGGTCATGGATCCGACGCACTATCCGGAGCCCGACCTGTCCGTCCCGCCCGAGCGTCGCAGGCCGGGCGGCATGGGCATTCACCTCATGCGCATGGCCACCGATCGCCTGGAGCACGCGCCACGACCGGGCGGCGGCAATATCCTGACCATGACCCGGCGCCTCGATCCACGTCCGAAGGAGGAGCGATCATGAGCATGGACACCACGGTCGAGCAGGTCGAGGGTGCCGTGCCGATCACGATCCTGGCCCTCGAGGGCGAGCTCGACGCCTCGAACTTCCAGGACCTCATCGACACGGTGAAGCGGCTGTACGACGAGGGCACCCGCAAGCTGATCATCGATCTCGCCAACCTGCGCTTCATGGCCAGCTCCGGCCTCGTGGCGCTGCACTCGATCGTCCAGATCATGCACGGACAGCCGCCGCTCGATCCGGAAGGCGGCTGGCAGGCGCTCCACAGCCTGGGCGGTGACGCGCAGACCGAGGTCCGCCTGGCAGGCCCCCAGGCCTCGGTCGAACGCGTCCTCCAGCGAACCGGGCTCGATCGGATGTTCGTCGTCCATGCGGACCGCTACACCGCCATCGACGCCGCGAGCGCCGCGGCCTGATCTCCTCGCGATGAGGGTGGCTGTCGGAAGCGCCGCCGATCTCGACCTCGACGCGGTCGTCGCACCGTTCCGCGCTGTCGACCACGAGCTGTGTCTGAGGATCGAGGACGCCGACGGCTACCCGATCGCGAGTACGTCGCTCGACCCACCTGCGCTCGACGCGGTCACCCGCGCGATCCCCGGCGGAGCACTGGCGGGCGGCCGCATCCGAGTGTGGGGCTCCGCGGCGGGTGGCGGCCTCGGCACGGCGGTCGCGGAGTCCCTCGCGGCGGCCCTGGCTGCGGCGCCCATCACCGATCTCGCCATTGCGGCGCAGCACGCGGCCAACGCACGGCGGATCGAGGAGGAGCTGGCCAACGGCCGTCGCCTCCAGCGCGCCTTTGTCGCGCTCAAGCCGCCGGACGTGCCGGGCTACGACATCGCCTCGCATTACGAGGCGGCCCGCGAGGTCGGCGGTGACTTCTTCGACCTGTTCCGACAGCGCCATCGCGGCCACCCACTGAGCGTCGTCATCGCCGACGTCACCGGCAAGGGCATCGCCGCGGCACTGCTCATGGCTTTCGTCCGGCCGCTCCTGCGCGCGGCGATCGAGCACACGACGGGACCGGCGGCAGCCCTCGAGCGCACGAACAAGATCCTGGTCGAGGAACGGAGATCGTTCCTGTTCATCACCGCCCTCGCGGGACGTCTGGACGTGCGAACCGGTCACCTGTGCTTCGCCAACGCGGGCCACGAGCTCCCGTTGATCGTCCGGGCGGACGGCTCGCCACCGACATGGCTCGAAGGTGCCGGCCCGCTCGTCGGCGCGTTTCCCCGGCTCGACGTGCCCGAGATCTCGGCTGACCTGGCCCCGGGCGACCTCGCGCTGTTCTACACGGACGGCGTCACCGACGCGCGATCGCCGTCCGGCGAACGGTTCGACGAATGGCGCCTGCTCGAGACGCTCGAAGACACGCGCGGCGGGACAGCCCACGAGGTCGTGAGCGCGCTGGCCGACAAAGTCTGCGCCTTCCAGGAACCGGCTCCGCCGGCCGACGACATCACGATCGTGGCGATCCGGCGGCTGCCGGCCGCGTGACGACCGTCCTCGACGGCGGGCTGGCGACCGAGCTGGAGGCGCGCGGGCACGACCTCTCGGACCGGCTCTGGTCGGCCCGGCTGCTGCTCACGAACCCGGCCGCGATCGAGGAGGTCCATCTCGCGTACTTCCGGGCCGGGGCCCAGGTTGCAACCAGCGCGAGCTACCAGGCAAGCATCGAAGGCTTCGCGCGGGCGGGAATGGACCATGAGACGGCGCTCCTCGCCATCCGGCGCAGCGTGGAGCTCGCCGCCCGGGCGCGGGAGCGGTTCCGAGCCGAGGAGGCGGCTGCCGGCCGTGGTCCGGGCGAGCTGCTGGTCGCGGGCTCGGTCGGGCCGTACGGGGCGATGCTTGCCGACGGCTCCGAGTATCGCGGCGACTACGACCCGGGAGATGTCGCGTTCGAGGCGTTCCATCGGCCGCGGATCGAGGCGCTCGTGGGCGCCGGGGCAGACGTGCTCGCGGTCGAGACGATCCCGACGGTTCGCGAGGCGCGGGTGCTGCTGGGTCTGCTCGACGAGGTGCGTGTCCCGGCGTGGGTCTCGTATTCGTGCCGGGACGGCGAGACGACCTCGGCCGGCGAACCGTTCCGCGAGGCGGTGGCCGTCACCGCGGCCGCCCGGAACGTCGTCGCGGTCGGCGTCAACTGCACGGCCCCCCACCACGTGCGCTCCCTGCTCAAGATCGGGCGGGCCTCCAGCGCCCTCCCGCTCGTCGCCTACCCCAACCGGGGCGACACGTGGGATCCGGATTCGCGCAGCTGGCGCGGCGACCGGGCCGGGTCGTGGGACCCGGCCGTCGTGGCGTCGTGGACGGTCCTCGGAGCGACCTGGCTCGGTGGCTGCTGCGGGACACGACCATTCGACATCCAGCAGCTGGCCGCGGCGCTGTCGTGATCCCGAGTCGTCGTCAGGCGGCGCGCCGGCCCACGTCCGACTCCCTCGCAGGTCGCACGCGATCTCATTTCCCCCCGCGATGCAACTTCGCGGCATTTCAGATACCGGGAAGACGCATACCGGCCGCAGGGCGTTGAAGGCGCTCGCGGTCTGCGGCGCGACATGGACAAGGCGCGGCGGTCCGAATGTGGGCTTGCCGGCGGCTCGGCGAGCGGATGTGGCGGCCAACCGCCCGCCGGAACGACTAGCGCGTCCTCGGGAACCCGAGGTCGATCTTCGAGGTGCCCGGATCCGGCCAGCGCTGGGTGACGATCTTCGCCCGCGTGTAGAACTGGATGCCTTCGGGGCCGTACATATGCAGGTCGCCGAAGAGGCTGCCCTTCCACCCGCCGAAGCTGTAGTACGCGACCGGGACCGGGATCGGCACGTTGATGCCGACCATGCCCGCCTCCACCTCGAACTGGAACTGGCGTGCGGCGCCGCCATCGCGCGTGAAGATCGCCGTCCCGTTGCCGTAGGCGTTCTCGTTCACGAGCCGGACCGCCTCGTCGTAGGTCTTGACACGCATGACGGTTAGCACCGGCCCGAAGATTTCGTCGCGGTAGCAATCCATCTGGGGCGTGACCTGGTCGATCAGCGAGACGCCGAGGAAGAACCCGTCCGACTCCGTGTAGAGCGGGTGCTCGCGCCCGTCTGCGACCACCGTGGCGCCCTGCGCCGCGCCGGAGTCGAGGTACGACGCGACCTTGTCGCGGTGCTGCTGGGTGACGAGCGGGCCCATCTCGGCCTCGGGGTCCGAGCCCGGTCCGATCTTCACCTTCGGCAGGCGGGCCTTGATGGCGTCGACCAGGGGATCCGCAACGTCGCCGACGGCGACCACGGTGGCGACGGCCATGCAGCGCTCGCCGGCGGATCCGTAGCCGGCCGAGACCGCCGCGTCGGCGGCCATGTCGATGTCGGCGTCGGGCAGGACGATCATGTGGTTCTTGGCGCCGCCGAGGGCCTGGACGCGCTTTCCGGTGCGCGTGCCCGTCTCGTAGATGTAGCGCGCGATCGGCGTCGAACCGACGAAGCTCACCGCGGCAATGTCCGGGTGCTCGAGGATCGCGTCGACCGCCACCTTGTCGCCGTGGATGACGTTGAACACGCCGTCGGGCACGCCTGCTTCGGCGAGCAGCTCAGCCATGAAGACCGACGCCGAGGGGTCCTTCTCGGACGGCTTGAGGATGAACGTGTTCCCGCACGCGATCGCGTTCGCGAACATCCACATCGGCACCATCGCCGGGAAGTTGAACGGGGTGATGCCCGCCACGACGCCCAGCGGCTGGCGGATCTGGTACACGTCGATGCCGGTCGAGGCCTGCTCGGTGAAGCCACCCTTGAGCAGGTTCGGGATGCCGGTCGAGAACTCGAGGTTCTCCAATCCACGCGCGATCTCGCCGAGCGCGTCGGACGGGACCTTGCCGTGCTCGGCGGTGAGCAGCGCGGCGAGCTCCTTGCGGCGCTGTTCCACGAGGTTCCGAATGCGGAACATGATGTCGGTGCGCTTGGAGAGCGACGTCGCCCGCCAGCCCGGAAAGGCGGCCCTGGCCGCCGCGACGGCGGCGCCGACTTCGTCGACCGAGGCGAAGTCGACGTGCTTCGTGATCGCGCCCGTGGCGGGGTCGTATACGGGCCCTTCGCGGCCCGACGTACCGGCGACGGCCCGGCCATTGATCCAGTGGCTGACGCGTCCGGTGGACGGCGTTTCGGCTCGGGTCGCCCCGGGTTCGGCAATTTGCGTCATGTCATCCTCCGTTGGCCCGAGGATACGCCCTCGCGTCAGAACGGCGGCCGCGAGGAGGGATCCGGCCATTCCGGCGAGCGCTGCGGTCTCGCCTGGCGGAGCACCGCACCCGCATTCGCAGGCACGAACGCAAGGGCGAGGAACGCCACCCCGACCCCGAGCGTCAGGAGCTGTTCCACCCCGAAGGGACCCAGCACGTCGGCGTCACGCCAGAGCAGGCCGACGACGACGCGACCGAACGCCCAGGCGGCGATCCCGATGAAGAAGGCGCGACCCGTTGGCTCGCGGAACCCGCCAACCGAGAAGGTGGTGGCGACGACGGCCAGCACGGTCAGCGCGACGACTGCCTCGTAGACCTGCGCGGGATGCGACGGAATCTCCGGGGCGAGCGTGCTCCACGGGCCTGGTCCCAGGTAGGCGGTCGCCCACGGGAGCTCGGAAGGGATGCCCTGGCCGGCCGCGGCGAGGACCATACCCAGCTTTCCGGCGCCGAGGCCGAGCAGGACGGGCAGGGCGGCAACGTGCAGCCAGCGGCGGATCGGCGCGCCCAGGAGCCGCGCGATGACCGCTCCGGTCAGCGTGCCGCCGGCGACGGCGAGCGACAGCGTGAGCGTGCCCTGCCCGGGATCGAGGATCCCGCCGCTGTTCGCGCCGTAGTAATCGGCGTGTGCCAGCACCGCGCCCAGCCGGCCACCGATGACCGCTCCCGGAACGATGCCCACGACGACGAACAGCAGGTCGTCGGCGCGCAGCCGGGTTCGCCTGGCAAAGGCGGCGGCAATGCACAGCGTGATGAAGATGGTCGCGGCGAGGGCGATGGTCTGCCAGCGGATCGTGACGTCGCCGAGGTCGAGGACCGGGTCGAAGTCGAACGTGATGACGGCGATCGGCACGGTCGCGAGTGTAGCCGAGAGACCTGTCGGCTAGCCGACACCGAAGCTGTCACCGAGGCGCTCCGGGCAGCGTCCGGTGGTGGACAAGAATGGCCCCAACCGCTCGGACTCGTACTGGGGTTCGGGAACCGAGCCGGCTGGGGGGCGACGTGGGGATCGGGGGGGTCCGCCACGATGGTTCTCGGGTCCGGCCCGGCGCTTCCCGGGCCGGACCCGGGGACCTCCACAGCGGGGGTACACATGCGCACTGCCCGGAAGCGCGTCAGCGCTGCGCTGCACGTCCAGTTGCTCGGCCGCATCGAGATTGCGGCCGATAACGGTTCGCCGATCCGCCTGAGCGGTCGGCACGCACAGGCGCTCTTCGCCCTGCTCGTGCTGTCGCGCCGGCCGCGATCGCGCGACGCACTCGCCACGGACCTGTGGCCGGATTCCGACGCCGGAAGCTCCGCCGCGCTGCGCCAGGCCCTCTGGCTGGTCCGCAATGCGTTCAACACGGCCGGCTTCGATGCCGACGCGTTCCTCGAGGTCGAGTCCGAGACGATCGGACTGCGCCCGGACGCGCGGATCGAGCTCGATGCGGACCGATTCGAAGCGTGCGCCCGAAGCAACGATTGCGGAACGGAGACCGCCGTAGGGCTCTATCGCGGCGACCTGGCCGAGGGCCTGGGACATGATTGCTTTGCGTCGGAGCGCGAGCGCCTGTCAGACCTCTACGAGGACGCTCTGAGCGACCTGGGCGAGCAACGCCTCCGCGAACGGGACCTCGCCGGCGCGCGCGTCGCCGCCGAGGCGCTGCTCGCACGCGATCCACTGCGCGAAGAGGCTCACGCCCTCCTCATCGCGATCCACGGCATGATCGGGACACGGTCGCAGGTGGTCCGCCAGTACCGCCGGCTGCGCGCGGTCCTGGACCGCGAGCTCGACGTCGAGCCGCTCCCGGAGAGCGAGGCGACCTACCAGCTCGCGCTGCGGCAGACGCTCGAACGTTCGCGTGCCCGGGCCGCCACCCTGCGCACGCCGGACAAGCCGAGGCTGGTCGCCGTCAACGCCTGACGACCCGTCGCCCTGCTGCCGGTACGATCCCGGGCGATGGCAGACCCGCGCGCGAGGCTTGATCGGACGGGTTACGAGCTCGAATTCGAGGACGATTTCGACGGGCCGAACCTGGACCTGACTCGCTGGCTCCCCTACTACCTGCCCCACTGGAACTCGCGTGACGCGTCGGCTGCGCGTTTCGACGTCGCGGACAGCCTGCTGCGGCTGCGCATCGACCACGACCAGCCGCCCTGGAACCCCGAGTTCGACGGCTGGCTGCGGGTCTCCTCGCTGCAGACGGGCTGTTTCGCGGGGCCGGTCGGGAGCACCACCGGCCAGCATCACTTCGCAGCGGGGCTCCTGGTGCGCGAGCAGCAGGAAGCGGTCCGGCTGTACACGCCGCACTACGGTCTGGTCGAATCCCGGGCACGCGCCATCGCGGACCCGGCGAACATGGTCGCGCTCTGGCTGATCGGCTACGAGGACCGGCCCGAGCGTTCCGCCGAGATCCTCGTCTTCGAGATCTTCGGGCGCGACGTGACAGCCACGACCGCGGGCGTCGGCATGGGCTTGCGCCGCTTCGCCGATCCGTCGATCACGGACGATGTCGAGGCCGTGACGGTGTCCATGGACGCGACGGAGTTCCACGACTACGCCGTGGAGTGGACGCCGGGCCACGTCCGCCTGTTCGTCGATGAGCGGCTGGTTCGTGAGGTTGCACAGTCCCCGGCGTATCCGATGCAACTGATGCTCAACATCTATGAACTCGCCGAGCGACGCGAACCGGCGTCATCCCCCGAGTCCTACCCGAAGGAGTTCCTCGTCGACTGGGTTCGGGGCTGGCGACGTTCCGATCGCGTGGCGTCCTAGCCGGGGTCGAACTCGATCGTCGGCTCGGGCGTGACGAACCCTGGCTCGATCGCCGGCGCAATGGGCTCACCCGGTGGCAGGGTCCCAATCGGCGACTCCGGCCCCGACGGCTCGGGCTCGATCGCTGGAGCGACCGGCGACTCGCCCGGAGGCGGAGCGGCCGAGACCGGCGGACCGGCGGTATCGGAAGGTTCCTGGCAGCCGGCGGCGACGACGGCGAGCATGAGCATCGCACCGAGGGCCCCGATGCCGGGTTTCATCTCGTCAAGTGTGCCCCAAACAGCCCGAGACCCCCGGCGTGGCCGGGGATCTCGGGCTTTCGGCGGAGCGGCGGGACGGCGTCCCGCCGCGCTTTCAGGTCAGGGAGCCGGGACCACGTGCACCGTCGCGCGATCCTTCTTCGCGTTGAGGACCTGGATGGACACCCCGATGGCGACATCGTCATCGGCCGGGTTACCCGAGCCGGTGATCGAGTTGCCCAACTCGAGGTCGATCCCGTACAGGTCCGGCAGTGGGTTGCCGTTGGAGTCCACCAAGCGGACGGAATACTCCTGGTTGCCTTCCGACGGCACGACGGTCGAGGCGTCAACGTCGCGGTAGAACAACCGGCCATCGGGGCGCACCTCGAAGCCCGGGTACCAGCCCTGGCTGTCGGTGAACGTGCTCACCGGTGACTGCGCCGCGAAATCGGTGCAGTACTCGCTGAACGGTTCGGCCGGCAGCAGCTCGAAGCATTCCGTGAACGGGTACGTCGGGGACAGCCCGAACGCCGAGTTCGCCGACTGGGGCCGCGACGGCAGGTTGTTGAGCGTCGAGGGGTCCTTGTCGGCCGCGACGCCCTGCCGCCGGAGCGGATCGAAGTGGCTGTCGACGAGCAGCAGGCCACCCTTGGCGCCGTGGCTCGGCAGCGCGGCAAGGTTGGCCGTGATGTTGTTGTCGTTGCCGTAGGTCGTGTCGCGGTACCAGACGAGCACGCCCGGGGCGTTGTACTTGACCTTCTCGACCTTCCACGCGTCGTGGAGATAGGTCGAGTCGTACGTGTACTTCAACCCTTCGTCGAACCCGTCGAAGGTGCGGTACTCGGCCAGGTAGTAGTGGGTGCGGACCGACGTGCCGCTGTCGCGATGCCAGCCCGCGCCGGTCGTGTTCGTGAAGCTGTCGACCTCGGCGACCCAATCGCCGTCGGTCTCGGCGTCGTCGCTCCATGTCGTCGCGCCACCGCCACTGACCGAGAAGTCGTCGGCGAACCAGTTGCGCTCGCGGAACGCCTCGTCGGTCGCCAGCCGCAACCGGAGCTGGATGGTCTGGCCGGCGAATGCGTCGAGCTTGACGTAGTCCTGGCGCCAGCCGTGGGTGTCACCGGTCAAGCCGAACTTCTTGTCGGCGGTGCCGTCGAACTCACCGTAGTCGTGCAGGCGGCCGTTCGGATCCGCGTAGCTTTCCGACGTGGTTACCTCGACGTCAGCACCGGTGTAGACCTTCTGCTCCGCCCAGGTCGCGCCATCGTCGGTCGAGATCTCGATGAAGCCGTAGTCCCAATCCTTCTCGATGATGTAGTTGTTCCACAGGTTGAACCGCGCGTCTGCCGCGTCCGGCACTTCGACGTCGCGCATGAGCCGGACGTCCGCCCAATCCTGGTCGGCGCCCGAGTACCACATGCTCTCGCCGCTGTGCGGGTCGGCGAGCGTGACGATCTTCTGTGGCAGGTCGATCTTGACTCCGTCCTTCGTGCCCTTCGGCGTCCGAGACGTCTGCCCGATCTGGACGTCACGCTCCACGGAGCCGGGCGCGAAGATGTACGGGTCGGCCCAGCCGAGCACCCACTTGTCCCAGAGGCCCATGTGGGTCGGGATCGACTGGAAGACCGGGCCACTGTGCGAGCCGGTGCTCATGAGATCCCAGAAGTCCACCTGCGACTCGCCGGCGCCGGAGGTGTCGTAGAGGTCGGGCAGACCGAGATCGTGCCCGTACTCGTGCGCGAAGACGCCGACACCGGAGTCCTCCGGCTGGACGATGTAGTTCCAGACCTCGAGGTCGGTCCCCGGGATCTCATATCCACCGGCGATCGTCGACGAGTGCGCCCAGATGGCGTACACGCCTTCGTCACCACCGCCGCCGGACTTGTCGGCTCCGGCGTGGACGAGCACCAGGTGGTCGATGATGCCGTCCGGCTCGAAGAAGTCGCCGTCGTCATCGAGGTCGCCCTGGTCCTCAATGTCGTAGTGGTCCCACGGGAAGCTGGGCTCCGCGGCCGCGAGCGCATCGATCGCGTCCTTGCCGAGGGCACGAGCGCCGTCCGGGTTGTCCGGGTGGCCCTGCATGTCCTGGATGCGGCCGGCTTCCCACTCGTCGTCGTCGTTGAGGAAGCAGCGGGACGCGCCGTACCAGCCCTCGGAATGGGGCACCTCGACCCATGGCGATGCCGCACCGGTCACGGTATAGGCGCCCTTGGACATCTCCTCGTACATGTTCTTCATCGTGTAGCCGGAGATGTCGATGCCCGGCTGACCGTCGGGACCGGTCAGGTCCGTTCGGACCCGCTCGGTGATGCCCTCATCGGTGAAGAGCATGTTGTCGAAGTGTTCCTCCGAGAAGTCCTCGACCCAGAACGAGTTGTTGTCCTCGTGCGTGAAGTTGGCCGGATTCGGCAGGTTGTTGTGGAGCGGACCGTTCTGGATCGTCCCTTCCACGCACTCGCGGCTCTCGAAGACCGTCTCCGGGACCATGACCCCCGTGAAATCGTCGTTCGCCTCGTCGTTGAATTCGACGAGGATGGTGAGCAGCCGCGCCTCCTGGGTGCTCGGGGCCTGCTTGATGTTCTTCGGGCTCTTGCCCGTCTTCTGCGCTTTGGCCTCGAGGTTGGCCAGCACCGCAGCATCGCGCGGGTTGCCCCCGGCGAACTTGCGGTCGACCGCGAGTGCCTGGTCGTAGGCGCCGGTGCCGGCCGGGCGGAAGACGCCGCCCTCCCCCTTGACCTCCTTGCCGTCCGAGGACGGTTGGACATAAGGCGCCGCGTAGTTGATGTATGTCTGGTCGAGGCTGAATCCGGGTGACAGGTCGTCCGCGCTGGCGACTCGCGTGGTGACGTAAAGGGCGGATGCGAGGAGCGCGAGAACGATGAGTGGCGTGAGCAGCCGCAAGACGGCCGTACGCGTCGTGGGTTGCACGATCTGCATTCCTCCAAATGTTGGATCGCGGGGCATTACGGGATTGCGGAGGGAATCCCCTTGGGCGGCGGTCAGGCAGAACCGCTGTGCCGGCTGGCACCTCCTCCCTATCGGCGCGGGCGGCCCGTTGTGGGCAAGGCGGCCGCGTGCCACGTTGTAGCGCCGTCACGCGCATCAGGGAGAAGCGATGGGGTCGGCTCCTCCCTGACGCCGACGGGAACTCGTGGGCGGAACGTACTACCGGCGAAACGTGCCGGTCAACAAAACCGGCCAATGTGTAATGCGCCTGAATCGTCCTGCCGGTGCGCCCCGGCACCAGCTGGCCCGTCGCCCCTCAGGAGAGCTTGTCGACCAGCTCCCGGACAGCCGCGGCCGACGCATCGAAGGCGGCTCGTTCGTCGGCGGTCAGCTCGATCTCGAAGATGCGCTCCATGCCGTCGTGCCCGAGGACGACCGGCACGCCGACGAACAGCCCGTCGACGCCGAACTCCCCTTGCAGGAGCACCGCGCAGGGCAGCACCCGCTTTCGGTCGAGCAGGATCGATTCGACCATCTCGAACGTGGACGCGGCGGGCGCGTAGAACGCCGACCCGGTCTTGAGCAGCGCGACGACCTCGGCGCCGCCGTTCGCCGTCCGTTCCTCGAGCGCCTTGACCCGATCGGCGGGCAGCAGCTCCGTGATCGGCACCCCGGCCACCGTGGAGTAGCGCGACAGCGGGACCATCGTGTCGCCGTGGCCGCCAAGCACGAACGCGTGGGTGTCCTCCACCGATACGCCGAGCTCCTGCGCGATGAATGTCCGGAAGCGCGCCGAGTCCAGCACGCCGGCCATCCCGAGGACGCGCTCGCGCGGGAAACCCGACGCCTGCATCGCGACGTGGCACATCGCATCGAGCGGATTGGTGACGATGATCATGATCGCGTCGGGCGAGTGTCGCGCGGCCTGCTCGACGACCGAGCGGACGATCCCCGCATTCTTCGCCAGCAGGTCGTCGCGGCTCATGCCCGGCTGGCGCGCGAGGCCCGACGTGACGACCACGATGTCCGAGCCGGCGGTGTCCGCGTAGTCGTTCGTGCCGGTCACCCGGGCGTCGTGGCCGACGACGGGCGCCGCCTCCGCGAGGTCGAGGCCCTTGCCCTGCGGCAGGCCCTCGACGATATCGACGAGTACGACATCGGCGATGCCCGACTCCGCGATGCGCTGCGCAGCCGTGGCACCCACGTTGCCTGCGCCGATGACCGTGACCTTGTTCCTGGGCATGTCGGGCAGGACTCCTTCAGCCTTCGACGCGCGGGCCCGCGGCCCGAACGTCGTCCCCGACGCCCTCCGCGTAGCGTTCGAAGTTCTCGGCGAACATCCGGGCCAGACGTGCCGCCTGGCGGTCGTACTCGGCCGCATCGGGCCACGTGGCGCGCGGCTGGAGCACTTCGGCAGGAACGTCCGGGACGTGGGTCGGGACCTGGACGCCGAAGACCGGGTCGGTCACGGTCGGTACGCCGTCGAGGCGGCCCTCGAGTGCAGCACGAACCATCGAGCGGGTGTGATTGATGTTCATCCGTTCGCCTGTCCCGTACGGCCCGCCGGTCCAGCCCGTGTTCACGAGCCACGCCTGGGCTCCCCAGCGCTCCATGCGCTCGACGAGCATCCGCGCGTACTCCCCGGGCTGGCGGGGCATGAACGGGGCGCCGAAGCAGGTCGAGAACGTGGCCGACGGCTCCTTCACTCCCACCTCGGTCCCCGCCAGCTTGGCGGTGTAGCCCGACAGGAAGTGGTAAGCGGCCTGCGCGTGAGTCAGACGGCTGATCGGCGGAAGGATCCCGAACGCATCGGCCGCGAGGAGGACCAGGTTCCGCGGGTGCCCGGCCATCCCGGTCGGATCCGCGTTGCCGATGAACTCGAGCGGGTAGGCGCCGCGAGTGTTCTCCGTGAACCGCTCCGAGTCGAGGTTCAGTTCGCGCGTCACCGGGTCCAGGTCGACGTTCTCGAGGACGGTCCCGAAGCGCTTCGTCGTCGAGAAGATGTCCGGCTCGTAGATCGACGACAGGCGGATCGTCTTCGCGTAGCAGCCACCCTCGAAGTTGAAGACGCCGTCCTGGCCCCAGCCGTGCTCGTCGTCGCCGATGAGGCTCCGCTTGGGATCAGCGGACAGCGTGGTCTTGCCGGTGCCCGACAGGCCGAAGAAGACGACCGAATCGCCCGCCTCGCCCACGTTCACTGCCGAGTGCATCGGAAGCACGCCCTCGTCGGGCAGCAGGTAGTTCATGACCGTGAAGGCGCTCTTCTTGATCTCGCCGGCGTACTCGGTGCCGACGATGATCACCTCCATGCGCTTGAGGTGAAGCAGGATCGCCGTCTCGCTCCGCGTGCCTTCCGTCGTGGGATCGGCCTTGAAGGACGGCACGCAGATGATGGTGAAGTTCGGCCGGAACCCGGCCAGCTGCCCAGTCGTGGGGCGGCGGAAGAGGTTGCGCGCGAAGATGCTGGCCCAGGCCGACGCGGTGTAGACGCGCAGGCTGCGCTGATGATCGGGATGCGCTCCGATGAGGCAGTCCTGGGCGTAGAGATCAAGCTCGGCACAGTGGGCGACGAGGCGCGCCCGAAGGCGGTCGTAGTCCTCCTCGGCGATGGGCTGGTTGACCTCGCCCCACCAGATCTTCGCGGCGCTCGACGGCTCGCGGACGATGAACTTGTCCTTGGGCGAGCGCCCGGTGTGCTTGCCGGTCCGCACGACCAGCGGGCCCGAGGCGGCCAGCACCCCTTCACCTGCGCGGACGGCATCCTCGTACAGCTCCGCCGTTGAGCGGTTCGCCCGAACACTCCGACCGATGGCCGGCCGGATCCGCGTGGTACTTGGGGGCAGTGACGTGGTCATGAACTCGGACTCCTCGGCGCAGGCGATCTCGATCGATCGACCGGCCGCGCGTGGTCGTGCGCCGAGGCACACGAGGAGTCGGCTTCCACAGTCGTACTGTCTACAGGGTACCCCACCGGCATCGATTCCGGATCGCAACCTTCGTACCAGAAGTGTTGCGGACGTCTTGGGGAGGCCGCCTGACGCTGCTTCCATGCCCGGTGGGACTGGTATGGAAACCGATCGAGCCTCGCGACGCACCGTGCGTGCGTGGCGGACTTGGCTGGCTGCTCATCGAGGCCACGTTTCGAGTCCCGGACGTCCATATGAGTCCGCGGTGGACTACAAGGGAGGAGAACGTCCCTTCCTCAGGCTCGGTCGAGCGCCTCGCCCAGGTCGGCGACGAGGTCACGGGCCGCTTCGATGCCGACCGACAGGCGGATCAGCGCCTCCGGCACCTCGAGGGGCGTGCCTTCCACCGACGCGTGCGTCATCACGGCCGGGAGTTCGATGAGCGACTCGACACCGCCCAGCGACTCGGCCAGCGTGAAGACGCGCGTCGCCTCGCAGATCGCGATGGCCCGCGCGCGAGCGTCGCGGCCGTGCGCGCCCCCGGAGCGCGGGACGAACGACACCATCCCGCCCCGACCTGGGTAGGCCACGCGCTCCACGTCGTCGCGCCCTCGAAGGAACTCGACGACCTCGGCAGCGTTGGCGCTATGGCGTTCGACCCGAAGGTGGAGGGTCCGCAGGCCGCGCAGGACGAGGAAGCAGTCGAGCGGGCCGGGCACTCCGCCCATCGCGTTCTGCAGGAACCGCAGCCGTTCGGCCAGCGCGTCGTCGTTGGTGACCACGACACCGCCGATCGTGTCGGAGTGGCCGGCGAGATACTTCGTCGACGAGTGGAACGTCACGTCGGCGCCCAGCTCCAGCGGGCGCTGCAGCGCGGGCGTGGCGAACGTGTTGTCGACGATGATCCGCGGCCGTGCGTCCTCCCCGAACGCATCGCGCACGACCCGTGCGACGGAGGCGATGTCGACGACCTTGAGCAGCGGATTGGTCGGGTTCTCCAGCCAGACGAGCCTCGTCCGCTCGTTGAGCGCCTCGTGGAGCGTGTCGTCGCCGGCGGTCAGGTCGACATAGCGGGTGGCAATGCCCTTCGGCCGGTGGACGCGTTCGAGGTAGCGGTACGTCCCGCCGTAGACGTCATCGCCGATCACGATCTCGTCGCCGGGCGCGGACAGCTCGGCGAGGGCCGCCGTGGCCGCCGATCCGGAGGCGAACGCGATCCCGTGGCGGCCGCCTTCGAGCGCGGCAACCGCGCGCTCGAGCCGTTCCCGGGTCGGGTTGCGGCCGCGCGCATATTCGTACCCGTCGCGTGGACGCCCAACCCCGTCCTGGGCGTAGGTCGCGGTCTGGTAGATCGGCGGCGAGACCGCACCGGTCAACTCGTCTGGCTCGGCGCCCGCGTGGACCGCGAGGGTGTCGAAGGCGTACTGGCGCCCGGTTTCCTCCATGGGCGCATCATGGCACGCGCCGAGACGTACGATCCCTCCCGCCACCGCCACGCCGAAGGACATCGATGACCACCGACACCACCACCCCCGACATCGCCGCCTCACCGGCCGCGGCGCCGAGCCTCGGCCGGCTCGCCACCTGGCGCTATGTGCTCAACACGGCAAACCTCCCCGCGGGCCTGACGAAGCCCGACGCCGTCAGCAAGTGGCTGGTGATCACCCGCGCCGCGGTCTTCTCGATGACCGCGACGTCAGGACTGATCGGTGGCCTGCTGGCGGTCGGGGCGGCACGCCTGACCGGCGAGGTGTCCGTCGACTGGGCGCTGCTGCTCCTCGCCATCGTCGGCCTGGTGGTCGCGCACGCCGCGAACAACATGATCAACGACTTCTTCGACCTGGAAGGCGGCGTCGACACCGACGACTACGTCCGCGCCCTGTACGCGCCGCATCCGATCCTGTCGGGCTGGGTGACGAAGCGCCAGCTGGGAATCGCCATCCTGATCGCGAACGCGATCGATCTCGGCATCATGCTGGTCCTGACCGCTGCGCGCGGCCCCCTCGTCATCGCCTTCGCGCTCGCCGGCCTGTTCATCTCGGTGTTCTACGTCGCGCCGCCGATCCGCCTCAAGCACATCGGCCTCGGCGAACCGGGCGTCTTCATCGTGTGGGGGCCGTTGATGGTCGCAGGCACGTTCTTCGTCGCCACCGGCGCGCTTCCCGGCTGGGTCTGGATCGCGTCGCTGCCCTACGCCATCCTCGTGACGACGGTCCTCTTCGGGAAGCACATCGACAAGATCGACGCCGATCGGGCGAAGGGCGTCCGTACCCTGCCCGTGATCCTCGGTGAGCGGCGCGCCCGGCTCGTCGCGCAGGTGCTGATGGTGGCCTTCTACCCCATCGTGGTCGGCGCCGCGCTGGTCGGCTGGATCGGGCCGTGGGTGGCGCTCGTCCTGCTCGGGCTACCGCGTCTCGTGCAGGTCCTGCGCACGTTCTCCACGCCGCGTCCGGATTCGCCGCCGCACAGCTATGTCGGCTGGCCGCTGTGGTTCGTGGGCGGCGCGTTCATCCACACGCGCCGCGCGGGCGGTCTGCTCGTCCTCGGCCTGCTGCTGAACGCCCTGCTGCCGATCCGCCTGCCCTGGGTGTAGGGACCGAGGGCCGCGCGCGCCAGCCTGCGAGGTATTCACCTGGCGAATGTCACGCGGGCCATTGGGCGCCAGCGGCCCTCGATCGGCCTTCGACGACGCCGATGGCGTTGCCGGGCATGCACCTCGTGAATGTTCGACATTCGCCACGTGAATGAGCACGAACCTGGGACGAATGGACTGCTCTACTCCCCGAGGAGCGCCTCCGGGTCGAACTCGCCGCGGCCGACGGCGTCCACGAGCGGCTCCACGTCGGGCACCACGTCGCCGGCGCCGACGTAGGGCGTGGTGCGGCGCACTGCGCGCAGCGCCGCGGCCGTGCCCCTCCCGAGCCGCTCCGCGCTTCGCAGCTCCGCGGCCTGGGCGGCAACGGCCAGCTCAAGCGCAGCGACTCGGCGGCCGAGGGCCACCATCTCCGACGTGCGTCGCGCGGCAAGGGGCGCCATCGTCGTGCGGTCCTCGATGCCCTCGGCGTGCGCCGTCGAGACGAGCTCGAACGATACGGGCGCGGCGAGCAGGCGCGCCTCCGCGGCGACTGCCTGGACCGCGATACCCAGGTACGCCAGGCCCGCGTCGTCCGGGTCGCCCGACGCGGCAAGCCCGGTCGGCAGTCCCGACCACGGTGTCTCGAGCAACTTGACGACCCGCTCGGCAGCGGCGCCCAGCACCACTGCCAGCACGATTCGCTGGTAGTCGAGCGCGGCCGCCAGACCGGCGATCTCGAAGTTCGCGACCGACACCACGGCGCCCTCGTCGGCGAGGACGACCGGGTTGCCCTGCGACGCGTTGAGCTCCACGTCGAGCACGGACCGGCCGTGGGCCAGCGCATCGCGTGCCGCACCGTGGAGCTGCGCGACGTTCCGGAACGAGAGCGGGTCCTGCAGGTTGCGCGAGGAACCCGGTTCCCATGCCGCGCTTCCCGCAAGCAGGCGGCGCAGGATTGACAGGCTCACCGCAAGTCCGGGGTGCGGCCGTGTCGCCTCGACGACCGGATGGAGCACCGACAGGTTCGCGCCCAGGCCTTCGAGGCTCAGCGACGCGGCCACGTCGAGGGTCTCGATCAGCACTTCGAGGTCGGCGATCGCGAGGGCCGCCCAGGCGCTCGCGAAGGCATTGCCAGTGATGAGCGCCAGGCCCTCGCCGGCGGCCAGGTCGACACCCTCGTACACCGCGCTCGCCAGCTCGGCAAGCTGGGCGAGATCCGCCTGGCCGACCGAGCCCAGGCTCCGAACCGGCGGCGCCTCGTCGCGGTTGAGCGCGTCGACAAGCCGTTCCGCCACGAGCGGCCGGACGCCAGGCAGCCCGCCGGCGAAGGCGTTGAGCTGGAGCAGCATCGTCGCGCGAACGACGTCCGGGGGAGCCGGCGGGCCCTGCGCCACCCGATGGTGGCGGATCATCCGTCGCGCGTACGCGTCCGCTTCGGACCCTGACAGCGCCACGCGCTTGAGCACGCCGACCGCGGTGGTCAACCCGTAGGCGGGAACTCCGGATGCCAGCACGTCCTCGACAATGGCGCGAGTCCGGCGCATCGCCTCCAGCGCCGCCTCGTCCAACGCCACGCGCTCGGCATCGCGCGCCACGCGAACGACCGCGTCGAGCGACAGGGAGTGCCCGGTGATCGTGATGGTCATTGGTGGGCAAGCGTACGGCAGGCACGGTGCAACGCCGCTGCAATGTTGCTGACGCGTCGATCGATCTCGGCGTAATGCCCGGCCTCGGCGGGCGCGGCTAGCATCCCGGCCATGCTCGGCCAGCAACCTGCCGACGGTCCGATGGTCGACATGCGCTCGGTCGTCAAGTCGTTCGGCTCGCTTCGGGTGCTCAATGAGGTGTCGATGCGCGTCGACCGGGGACAGGTCGTCGTGATCATCGGGCCCTCGGGCTCCGGCAAGAGCACGCTGCTGCGCTGCATCAACCGGCTGGAAGCCATCGATTCCGGCGAGATCGAGGTGGATGGTCGATCGCTCCGCGATCCGAAGCTCGATGTCAACGACCTGCGCAAGCGCATCGGCGTCGTGTTCCAGGCGTTCAACCTGTTTCCCCACCTGACCGTGCTCGACAACCTCACGCTGGCGCCGCGCTGGGCCCTGAAGATGTCGCGCGCCGACGCAGAGGTTCGCGCGCGCAAGCTCCTCGACAAGGTCGGCATCCCCGAGAAGGCCGGCGCACGGCCGACGCAACTCTCGGGCGGCCAGCAACAACGCGTTGCGATCGCACGCGCCCTGTGCATGGAGCCCGACCTGATGCTGTTCGACGAACCGACGTCGGCACTGGACCCCGAGATGATCAAGGAGGTCCTCGATGTGATGCGCGACCTCGCCCGGGACGGGATGACGATGGTCGTGGTCAGCCACGAGATGGGCTTCGCCCGCGAGGTGGCGGACCGCGTTGTGTTCATGGATCGCGGCGAGGTCGTTGAAACCGGCACGCCCGAGCAGTGCTTCGGCTCCCCCAAGCAGGAGCGGACGAAGCGATTCCTGGGAACCATCCTCGAGCACTAGTCCGGCCCGGGGATCGGGTCCGGCGGAAGGAGACACGATGCGACGACTCTTCGCGCTCCTCATCGCCAGCGTGATGCTGCTGGCCGCGTGCAGCAGCGACGGCGGCGCCACGGCTGGCGCAGGTTCGCCTGCCCCGGCGGAAAGTCCCGCCGCAAGCCCGGCCGGCAGCCCGGCAGCCAGCCCTGCCGCTGTGGCCAGCCTCCCGACCGAAGGACCCACGCTCGACGCGATCCGCTCGGCGGGCAAGCTCGTGTGCGGCGTCAAGTTCGACGTGATCGCGTTCGGCTTCCGCAATCCGACGACCGGCGACGTCGAGGGCTTCGACGCCGACCTCTGCCGGGAAATCGCCGGCGCACTCGGCGTGGAGCCGGAGTTCGTCGAGGCGATCAGCGCCAACCGGATCCCGTTCCTCCAGGAGGATCGGGTCGACATCATCGTCAGCACGATGACCCGCAATGAGGAGCGCCTCGGGCAGATCGACTTCAGCAAGATCTACTACCTCGCGGGCCAGAAGATCCTCGTCAAGAGCGACAGTCCGCACCAGTCCGTGGACGACCTCGTCGCCGCCGGCGTCAAGGTCTGCTCCGGCCAGGGCTCCACGTCGGAGACCAACCTGCGCGACAAGGGCGTCGAAGAGGCGAACCTGGTCCTGTTCGCGACCTACTCCGAGGCCGCTCAGGCACTCCTCGACGGCCGCTGCGACGCGGTCTCGACCGACGACTCGATCCTGTTCGGGCTTGCCCAGCAGAACGAGGGTCTCGAGGTGCGCGGCGAGGCGTTCACCGAGGAGCCGCTCGGGATCGGCATCAAGAAGGGCAAGGAAGACCTCGTCGCCTTCATCAACGCCGTCCTCGATCAGATGGCGGCCAACGGCCGCTGGGCCGAGCTCTATGACATGCACATCAAGCCGTACACCGGCGAGGAAGCGCCGGAGCCCCCGCTCGACATGTAGTCAGTCGACTTCGACGCTGCTCGGCGGGCGACCCGGTTTGACCGGGTCGCCCGCGGCCGTGCTGGAGGCGCCGTGTTCGGTCGGATCACGCTCGACAACTTCGAATACTTCGTCCAGGGCTACCTGACGACCATTGCCCTGAGCGTCGGTGCGATGGCCGTGGCCCTGGTCATCGGCGCCGCGGTGGCGTCGCTGCGCGTGTGGGGCGGGCGTGTTCCCAGCTCGCTCGGCGTCTTCTATGTCGAGTTCTTCCGCAACACGCCACTGCTCATCCAGCTGTTCTTCTTCGCGGTCGTCCTCGCGCCGCGCAACCTCGGGATCACTGCCGAGCCGTTCGTCGTCGCCCTCATCGGCCTGTCGCTGTATACGGGCGCCTTTGCCACCGAGGCAATCCGCTCCGGCATCCTGGCGATCGACCCCGGCCAGGTCGAGGCGGCACGGTCGCTCGGCCTCAGCCAGCTGGCGACGATCCGGCTGGTCGTCCTGCCCCAGGCGATCCGAACGGTCGTGCCGCCATTGGGCAACGTCGCCTCGGCGCTGATCCGCAACTCGTCGGTGGCATCGGCGATCGGGACGCGCGAGCTCCTGTTCATGGGCCTCCTCGTCGCCAACCGGACGTTCAGCCTCGAGCCGCTGGTCGGCGTTCTTCTCGGCTACTGGTCGCTGACCCTGACCCTGTCGCTCGTGCTTGCCCGACTCGAGCGCCGCCTGGCCTTCGCCCGATGACGACGCTGGCGCGCACACGCCGGGTGGCTTCCGGACTGGGCGGTTACCTGGGCCTGGCGGCCCTCATCCTCATCATCCTCGCGCTGGTGGCGACCGGCGTCCTGTCGCAGCGCCGCTGGGAGCCGTTCGGCGACGTCCGAGTGTGGCGGTTCGTCCTCGAGGGCCTGCTCGTCACGCTGCAGATCGGGGCGGTCGCGCTGGTCGCGAGCCTGATCCTGGCGGTGCCGCTTGCCCTCGGGAGGCTCGCCCTTCCGCGATCGGTGCGCTGGATCGTCGTCGCGTGGATCGAGCTCGTCCGGGCGACGCCGGTGCTGGCCCTGATCCTGATCCTCACGTTGTTCGTGCCGCGTGACCTGGTGTCACCGGTGTGGTCCGCGACGATCGCGCTGACGATCTACACGAGCGCGGTCCTGGCCGAGATCCTGCGCGCCGGGATCCTGGCGATCCCGCGCGGCGAAGTGGACGCCGCGCGTTCGCTGGCGCTGACGTACGTCCAGACGATGCGCCTCATCGTCCTGCCGCAGGCGTTCTCGCGGATGATGCCCGCGCTGGTCTCGCAGCTCATCACGCTGGTCAAGGACACGTCGCTCGCGTCGATTGCCGCGGTCAGCGAACTCGCCGGATACGCACGCTCGATCCACTCGTTCTACGGCAACCCGGCCGAGACCTACTTCGTCATCGCCTGCATCTACTTCACGATCAACTACACCTTGTCGCGGATCGGCCGCCGCCTGGAACTGCGCCGTGCCAAGGAGCCGCCGGTCGCCCTGCCCGCGGAGGTCGAGCTCGCCGAACCTCAGTCGCCGGCCTGAGGCCAGCTCGTCTCGAACACGAGCTCGAGGCCGTCGATCTCGTCCATCTGCTCCCCGATCTGCTGAAAGCCGAGCTTCCACGCGAGCGACAGTGAGGCTTCGTTATCCGGGGAGATCGAGGCGATGAAACGATGAACGCCTTGCGCTGTCGCCCAGTCGAACAGGCCGCGGACCGCCTCGATGGCGTAGCCCTGCCGCCTGTACGCCGGATCGATCCGATATCCGATCTCTACCCGGCCCTCCGCGTCGGGCGGGGAGTGGAAGCCGGCCGTGCCGATCACCCGGCGCGTCCCGCCGGCGCCCGGGAGAACGAGCGCCCGGCCAAGCCACGGCCGCGACGACGGCTCCACGCGCAACGTGGCGAGGCGGTACTGGACGAAGTGCTCGAGCTGCTCGGGCAGCCACGGCGGGACGTCCGCCCCGATCTCGCGGGCCGCTCCCTCGACATCCCCACGTCCGAGCGCCTCGAGGAAGGGCACGGACATCGACACGAGCTCGAGGCGCTCGGTGCGGATCGGCGGGACGTCGTCGTCGACATCGGGCCTGGCGGGGCCGGTCAACGGTCGGCGTCGCCGCGATGCGCCAGGTACTCGAGCAGGTCGAGCTTGGTCACGACGCCGGCCGGGCGCTCGCCTTGGAGCGCCAGCAGCGCGTCGGCGCCGTCGGACAGGATCGCGAATGCGTCGTCGAGCGTCGTCTCGACCCCGAGCGTCGGCAGCGGCCGGTCCATCACCTCGCCGATCGTGCGCTCCACGACCGACGGATCGCGGTATGCCCGGTCGAGCAGGCTGCGCTCGCTCACCGACCCGACGATGCCGGCCAGCGCGTCGCCCTGGGGCTGTTCGGACACGGGCAGCTGGCTGATCCCGTAGAGCTGCAACAGGTCGATCGCCGCGCCCACGCGGTCCGTCGTGCGAGCGATCACGATGTCCGGAATGTCCGGCGCGTGGTGGCGGTCGCGCAGGAGCTCGCGGATGCGGACCACGGCCCCGGTCGTCGGCAGCAGGCCGTTGGCGCGCATCCATTCGTCGTTGTACAGCTTCGACAGGTAGTTGCGGCCGCCATCCGGCAGCAATGTGACCACGATCGCCTCGTTTCCCCGTTCCGTGGCGGCCAGCTCGCGGACGAGCTCGAGTGTCGCGACCATCGCCGTCCCGCACGACTCCCCGGCGAGGATCCCCTCCTCTCGCGTGATCCGGCGGGCCATGGCGAACGCGTCACGATCCGACACCCGAACCCAGCGATCGACCGTGGCCGGGTCGAATGTGCCCGGGAAGAAGTCCTCGCCGACGCCCTCGGTGAGGTACGGTCGTGCGGTGTCCCCGGACAGGACGGAGCCCTCGGGGTCCGCGCCGATGACGATGAGCTCCGGATTCTTCGAGCGAAGGAAATGGACCGCGCCGGAGATCGTCCCGCCGGTCCCGACGCTGGCGACGAAGTGCGTCAGGCGGCCGTCGGTCTGCTCCCAGATCTCGGGGCCGGTCGTCCGTTCGTGGGCGTTCGTGTTCTCGAGGTTCCAGTACTGGTCGGGCTTGAACGCGCCCGGGATGTCGCGGGCGAGCCGCGCGGCGACCGAGTAGTAACTCTCGGGCGACTCGGGTGCGACGTTCGTGGGGCACAGGACCACTTCGGCGCCGTAGGCACGGAGCAGCGCCTGCTTCTCCGCCGACTGCTTGTCGGCCATGACGAAGATGCAGCGGTATCCCTTGAGCGCGGCGGCGATCGCCAGGCCGTGCCCGGTATTGCCCGAGGTGGGTTCGATGATCGTGCCGCCCGGCTCGAGGAAGCCCGCTTGTTCGGCGGCCTCGATCATCGGCAGCCCGATGCGGTCCTTGACCGAGCCGCCCGGGTTGAGCATCTCGAGCTTGGCGAGAACGAGCGGGAGTCGCTCCGGCGGGGCGATGCCGCGCAGCACGCGGTCGATGCGCACGAGCGGCGTCTGCCCGACCAGGTCGAGGATCGACTCGGCGTACTGCATCGGCGGAAGTATACGGACGCGCCGGAGCGGTTCCGGCCCGGACCTTCCGCTGCGGCAAGAGGGGCTCGGCTCCGTCGGCCGCGTTGCCGAAACGTGCGCCCGGCGCACCATCCGCCAAGAATCGGGGCTCCTGGCCGGCGACGTGCGAGGCGATCCCGCCGATCTGTTGTTCTGTGCGCACGCTGGCGGCGCCGGCCGCCGGCCAGAGGGCCGGGGTCAGGCGCCGGTAGCGAGCCGTTGCTCGACGACCGCCTCCGCCGCGGCGCGGCTGTCCGGCACCCCGGTCAGCGCGGCGAGGAACGGCTCGCGTTCGAGGCTGTAGACCTCGACGTCGTCGATCGCGATCACGCTGGCAGTCCTCGGCACATCGCGCAGCAGCGCGATCTCGCCGAAGCCGTCCCCGGGGCCCAGGGTCTGCACGAGGCGCCCGTCGATCTCGATGCGTACGGCGCCGTTCGCGAGCAGGAAGTAGCGATCGCCTCGATCGCCCTGGCGCAGGACGAGCTGGCCGGCCGGGTAGGACTCCCGTCGCAGGGAGGCAGCGAGAGACTCGAGGATCGGCGCCGACAACGGCGCGAACAGCGGGTTGGCCCGGAGCAGGCCGAGCTCCTCGACGCGCAGGACGACGCTGCGGTCGGCGGCGAGCAGCGAGCGGCCGGCGAACAGCGCGACGAGTGGCAGCACGATACCGGCGATGACGAAGGCGCCGGCGGTCCCGGCAAGGCCGATCAGCACGGGCACCGCCAGCGCGCCGATGGCAACGGAGCCCTGCATCAGCGCCTCGTACACGCCGAAGACGCGGTTGCGAACGGCGGCGCCGGCGATCCGCTGGGTCATCGTCTGGACACCGATGTACACGAACACCGACCCCGTGCCGGCGAGCACCAGGAGCAGGATGACGAGCGCCAACGTGCTGGTCAGACCGACCAGCGCGAGGGCGCCGCCGAGGACGACGGATGCGGCGAGGATCGGCAGGCCAAGGCGCGCGCGGCCGACGAGTGCTACCGCCAACATGCCCCCGACCAGCATGCCTACGCCGGTCGCCGCCCCCAGGTATCCGACGCCGCTGTCCTCGAGGTGGAGAACGTCGAACGCAAGCACCGCATAGAAGATGTCGAGCGCTCCCATCAGCAGCGAGGTGCAGGCGAAGATCGCCGCGAGGGCTCGAAGCCTGGCATCGGAGACGATCTCGGCGAGCCCTCGCGACAAGGTGCGAAGCAGTGGCTCGCCAAGCTGATCGCCTTCCGCGTCGCCGATCGTGGTCCGCGGCGCTCGAAGCACCGGGACCACCGAGAGCGCCGCCAGCAACAGGCCCAGCGACGAGGCCGCAAAGACGAGCGCAGGCCCGCCGATCGCGGTGAGCACGCCGGCGAACGCCGGTCCGAGCAGCGTTCCCAGGCCCTCGATCGTCCCCGCTGTGACGTTCGATGCCGTCAGCTGATCCACGGAGACGCAGACATCCGGCAGGAGCGCGGCCTGGGCCGGCCGGGTGATGGTGATCGCCGTCGCGGTGACGGTCGCCAGGGCATAGATCACGGGCGCCGGCATATCCGCCCAGAGCGCCACCGCAGCCGCGGCCATGGCCCCCGACTGGACGACGTAGCCCGCGAACAGGACGCGCGCCCGAGGAAAGCGATCGCCGAGCGATCCGGCGAGGGGCGCAATGATGATCGACGGAAGGAGCTGGACGAAGGCGATCAGCCCGGCCTCGGCGGCACCGCCGCGCGAGTAGGCGTAGATGACGATCGCGACCCAGGTGGCCCATTCGCCGATGGAGAACGCGAGGAATGCGCCGGCCATGCGGCGCAGGGCGGGGTGGCGCAGGACCGACACGACGACGTCGAAACGACGGGTCATGAGCGGTCCAGGCGGCCGGGTCGGAGCAGGAGCCAGGTGAGCCGGTCGCGGAGCCAACGGCGCCGGCCCGCTGGATCGACCGTCCACGGATACAGCTCCTCGACGACGGGACGCAGGACGGCTTCAAGGGCCGCTGTCATCCGGCGTGCGAGCTCGAGCTCTTCCTTCGACCCCGCTTCGGGGACGACGCCGTCCCAGTCCGGGGCCAGGTCGCGCGTCGTGCGCGCCGGCAGGACGCGCGATGCCATCCGCCGGCCGACGTACAGCTCCTCGGTGCCGGCGATCGCCATTGGCACGATCGGCGCGCCGGTGCGCAGTGCGATCACTGCCCAGCCGATCCGGAACGGACCCGTCGTCCCCGCAGGCCCGCTGACCGTTCCCTCCGGCATCTGCACGAAGACTCCCCCGTTGCCAACCACGGCTCGCGCCGATTCGACGTGCTGGTCGATCTTGACCCCGCCGCGCCACACGGGCAACAGCCCGCCGAGCCTGTGGACCAGCCGTTCCCGGCTGCGCGAGGTGAACGTCGACGGTGCACTCCCGAGGAACCACGCGCGTGGCTCGACCGGGAGGGCGTGCATCACGACGAACGGGTCCATCCACCCGCGATGGGCCGCGGCGACGAGCAGGTAGCCGCCCTGAGGGATGTGCTCCTGGCCGGAAGTCCGGACCTGGAAGCGCAGCAGTCCAAAGCAGACGAAACGGGCGAACAGCCGAAGCGTCCGAACGAGGAGGGATGCCCGGGACTCGGGCACGCGGCCGAGCCAGGCGAGACCTTCGCGGGCACCGCCCCGTGCGTCGGCGAGCGCCTGCGGGGCCAGCCGGGCAGGGGGTGGACGGCGCCGGGCAGGCGGTGGCGCCTCGGCCATCTCAGGTCAGGGGCTGGAGATCGTCGTCGTCGTCGAAGTCGTCCTCGTCGTCGTCGAAGTCGTCCTCGTCGTCGAAGTCGCCGTCGGCCGCGTCAGGTTCTGCCTCGGCGCCGACGGGGAGGACGCCAAGAGCACCCCAGGTTGCCGCGCGCCAGCGGGTCGCCGGGGCATCGGTCTCGTGACCCGGCCGGTGACGCCACAGCAGCGCAACCACGCCGACCGCGATGAACGCGAGCGACACGAGGCTCGCCGTGGGGATGCCGTTGAACGTCCAGTTCTCCTGGCGCAGCGGTTCGAGCAGAAAGCGGACCGCCCCGTACCAGATGAAGAACGTGAACAGCAGGTCGCCCGGCCGCAGCCGGTGGCGCAGGTGGTAGCCCATCCAGATCAGTACCAGCGCGCCGAAGATCCCGGAAATCGACTCGTACAGGAACAGGGGATGGAACGCGGTCGTGGCCTCGGGGAACTCGCTGCACGGGTACGCCGCGATGCGATGCGCGCAGTCGATCGGGATGCCCCATGGCAGCGTCGTCGGCGTGCCGTACAGCTCCTGGTTGAAGAAGTTTCCCCAGCGCGCCACCGCCTGCATGACGAACAGCGCCGGCGCCACGATGTCGGCCCAGCGCAGGAAGGGCGCCTTCTTGTAGCGCGCGTACAGGAACGCCGCGACGGTCCCCGTGATGATGCCGCCGTACACGCCGAGACCCGTGTACGGTGGCAGGACGATGCTGAGCAGGTCGTCCTGGTAGCGCTGCCACTGGTCGATGACGTGGTAGAGCCGGCCGCCGATCAGCGCCGCGATGGCGACGATGATCATCCCGTTGCCGGCGATGTCGTCGTCCTCGCCGGCGCGCTTCGCCAGCCTGACCAGCAGGAGGTAGACCAGGGCGAGACCGACGGCGTAGCCGATCCCGTACCAGTAGATGGGGAACGGCCCGATCTGGATCGCGACGGGATCGGGAGTCAGGTCGAGCATCCGGCAGAGTGTAGCCGCCGGACCGCGCGGGAGGCCCCGTCGATACACTGGCCCCGATGACCGCGGAGTTCAACTGGTGGCTGCTGCTGCTGGGTCTCGTCGTCGGAGGCGGCCTGACCTGGCTGGTGCTGGCCGACACGCGCCGGCGCGAGCAGGACCTCGCGGACGACGAGCTGGCCGAGGAGGCCGCCTGGCTCGAAGTGCGGATGGCCGAGGATGGTCAGCCGCTGCCGGCCGAGACGCTCGAACGGGTCGTGCGCCTCCATCGTGCCTACCTGGCGATCGAGCCACCCGACGATGCGCCGGACGAGGAGTGGCGTCCTGAGGAGCCAGCGACGCCGGTGCGGCCCGACCCATCATCGCGGACCGCGACGTCGTCGGAGGACGAGCGGGGTAACCCGTCGACCGAGTCTTCCTGGCGCCCGCCTGCCTAGCCCGCGACCGCCAGCGGCACGCTATGCGCCGTGATCACTGGCGTAATGCACCTATTCGTGCTGCGGCCTCAACGGACGCAGGCACGCCGTCGTCCGGGCCTATTGACGCTCCCCTCAGCGCACTGATTCGTGCCGGGTGCGCGGTCGGATCGATTAGGGATCAACGGGACGTGTCCCGGCGCGACCCTGTGGGAGCTTGAAGATTCGCCCACGCAGGCAGCATCGTCACCATTCGTGGTGAGGGAGCTAAGGCCGCCGCGCGCACTATTGAGCCCGGGCGCTGTTCTTCGGCGATGAATGGGCACGATTCGCTGAGCCCAAGAGGCAGCGAGAGCCGCGACGGCGACCGATCAGGGCAGAGCGTCAGCGAGCGGCTGGAGGCACCGTGCCGTGGTGGAGGGCCACCATCCCCAGCCCCAGCCGCCGGTAGCCCACGTCGACCAGGCCCGCGGCGCGCATCGTCCGTGCCAGCTCGTCCGCGTCGGGGAAGCCCTCGAGGGAGTCCGGCAGGTACCGATAGGCACGCTTGCGCCCGAACAATGACCCAGCGATGGGGGCAGTCCGTCGGAACGTGGCGTGGTAGACGCGACCCCACCATCGAGGGCGGGGCACGGTCAGCTCGAGGCAGACCACGCGGCCACCCGGCCGGACCACGCGGGCGAGCTCACGGAAGCCGACCTCGAAATTCGAGAGGTTGCGCAGGCCGAAGCCGATCGTCGCGGCATCCACCCCGTCATCGTCGATCGGCAGGGCGAGCGCGTCGCCATGCCGGAATTCCACCTGGACCAGATCGCGGTATTCCGCCTGGGCGCGACGCAGCATCCCGTCCGACAGGTCGACGCCGATCACCTTGCCGAACGGGCCTACCCGTTCCGCAAGCTCCGCCGTGAGCTTGCCGGTCCCGCACGCGATGTCCGCGACGGAGGCGCCCGGCTCGATCCCGGTCTGGTCGACTGCGGCGCGGCGCCAGCCGCTGTCGAGCCCGAACGTCATGATCGTGTTGAGCCGGTCGTAGACGGGCGCGATGTCGTCGAACATGCTGGCAACGTCGTCGCGCGGGACCTCGTTGCCGTCGCGCATCAACCCAATGCTACCCGGGCGTGCTAGCCGCCGACGCCACCCTCCAGGACGGGCGGCTCACCCACGTCCGATCCGGACGTCGTGTCGACGAGGCTGACCCCGAAAGTCGCGTCGGCAGGCAGGCTCGTGAGCGTCTCGACCGGACCGGCCCAGAAGGCGAGGTCGCCCCCGAAGAACATCTTGCCAACCGGCTGACGCTCCCCGTCGACCTCGACCCAGCAGCGGTACTCGCGATCCGCCGCCGGCTCGGTGAGGCCGCGCGCGATCACGGCGAGCTCGCCGGTCCCCGGCGAGTAGAGAACGCGGCCCCAGCGATCGTCGGAGCCCTCGAGCCTGACCTGCTGGGCATCATCCTCGCCGCTGATGGCGACCGTCGTCGCGGTCACGTGCGACAAGCCGGCAAGCTGATCTTCGTACCCGGCGACCCGGGTGTCCGACTGGCGATCGACCACCGCCGCCGTTGCGACGACGGCGAGCAGCACCGCCGCGGCAACCGCGGCCACCCAGGCGACGCGGTGCGTCGCGACCGTGGGGGCAGTCGCCGGAACCGGCGCACGTACAGGCAGCGCGGGTACGGCCGGCGAGCGATCCCGACCGACGGCGCGAACGAGTGCAAGCGTCCGCTCGCGCAATTCCGGCGGTGGGGTCGTGCGGACGGCGTCGCCGATCATGATGCCGGCGCGCCGCAGCCGGTCGAGCTCTTCGGTGCATGTCGGACAGCCCGCCAGATGAGCGGCAATCGACCCAGCCAAGGGCGTGTCGCCGGCCATCAACCGGTCGATGCCGTTGGGCTCCGCCGCCGCCAGCTCGAGCTGTTCTCGAACGTCTTCGTGATCCATGCGCAGTTCTAGCGTTCCTCGCCGGTGGGCACCGGCACTTCTTCGACGCTTGCCGACGGCCCCAGCTCGTCGGCGAGCACCTCCCGCAACCGGCGCAGCGCGCGCCGTGTCCGGGTCTTGACGGTTCCGATCGGCCACCCCAGGCGATCGGCGATCTCTGATTGCGTGAGCTCCTCGCGATACGCCAGGACGATGACGGTGCGCTCTTCGTCGGGCATGACCGCGAGCGCGTCCTGCAGCATCACCCGGACCTCACCTGCAACCACGGCCGAGTCCGGGCTCGGTGCGCTCCTGCCGGCGGCCACGACCACCCCCGTCGCGGCCAGGCGTTCGAGCGCGCCGCTGTCATCTTCGCCCTCCCCGGCCGCCGCCGACAGCGGGAAGAGGCCCGGTCGCCGGCCGGCCGCCCGAAGGCGATCGACGGTCCGGTTGCGTGCGATCGTGTGCAGCCAGGCCGCCAGCGACCCGGCCGCTGGATCGAAGCTCTCCGCCCGGTTCCAGAGCGCCAGGAATGTCTCCTGTACGACCTCCTCGGCGACCTGCCGATCCGAGGTCAACCGGCTCGCGGTCGCATACACGGCATCCGCGTGACGGTCATAGAGGACGGCCAGGGCCTCGTGCGACCCGCCCGCGATCGCCTGAACGAGGGCAGCCTCCGTCGGCTCGCTGGACCGTTCCCCTGCCATGCTTACGTTCGGACCGCCTGACTGGTTTCGTTCGACTGGCTCATTGGCGCCCGAATTGTGTCCGGCGACGCGAATCCTCGCAGGAACGGGCGGACCCGAGCCGATCCGGATGGCGCGCTCGGGGCATGGACGCCGGACGCGTGCTCACCACGAGCCCGCCCGCCGCGCGGCGACCTCCGTGAGCGCGCCGGCTGGCAGGTGTGCTTCGAGACAGGTGACTCCATCGGGGCCAACGACCGCGTCGTGCGTCGTACCGGCCGGCAGCTCCAGCCGGTCGCCGGCGACAAGGTCGTGGCCGCCGCCGGTCCCCGGGAGGCCGAAGCGGATCGATCCGGCGGCCACGACGATCACCTTGTCGTACCCGTGGTCGTGCGCCCCGTAGCGATCATGCGGTCCGTTCCCCCAGGCCGACGGGCCGAGGCCCTCGGCGCGGAGCCGGTCACGGAGCGCCGTTTCTTCGACCGTCGACATCGGCTCATGCTAGCCGAGCGGCCGCGTACACTCGACGGCATGCCCTCGACCCCACTCCGCTACCTGTCGGCGGCCGATGTCCTGACGGCCATGCCGCCCCTCCCCGAGCGGCTCGACCTCGCCGAGCGGACGATGACCGCGCTGGTTCACGGCGCCCAGCTCCCACCGAAGATTGCCGTGCATCCACGTCCCGACAGTTCGTTCGTGCACGCCATGCCCGCACACCTGCGAGGGGCCTCGCCGGACGGCGCCGACGACCTGGTCGGCATGAAATGGGTGGCCGGGTTCGGGACGAACAACGCCCTCGGGATCCCGGCCATCAATGCCGTGGTGATCCTCAATGACGCCCGGACGGGCCTGCCGGTGGTGGTGCTCGATGGCGGCCCGATCACGGCCCAGCGCACCGCGGCGGTGTCCGGGGTTGCGATCCGGCGGTTCGCGCCACGCGTGGAAGGGCGAGCGCCGCGCGCGACCCTGATCGGCGCAGGAGTGCAGGGCCACAGCCACGTGCCGGTCCTGGGGTACCTGCTTCCGGGCGTCCAACTCGTGGTATTCGATCGAGATCCCGATCGCAGCGAGGCGCTGGCACAGGCCGCCCGCGCAACCGAAGGCATCGCGTCCGCGACGCCGGCCGGCACCGCCCGCGAGGCGGTCGAAGGCGCTGATGTCGTCGTGACCGCCGCCTCGTTCGGGCCCGATCCCCAGGTCATGACACCGGACTGGCTGATGCCCCACGCCCTCGTCGTGCCCGTCGATTACGCCACGTACTGTTCGGCGGCGGTTGCCGCGGGCGCCGCCCTGTTCCTGGTCGATCATCGCGAGCAGTTCCTGGCCAACCGTGACGCCGGGCTGTTCGACGGCTACCCCGACCCGCACGCGATGCTCGGCGAGGCGATCCTGGAGAGCACCCCACGTCCGCAGGCGGGTCGTGTGGTCGTCACCCACCTGGGGGTCGGGCTGGCCGACGTCGTGTTCGGCGATGCCATCATGCGGCGCGCTGCGGAGGCCGGACTCGGCGTGGAACTGCCGCGCTGAGGCGCGTGCGGCGGCGTAGGATCGCGCGGACGCGGGGGACAGCGCGGGTGATGCCCGCGTCGGAGGAGGGGTGGTGCGGGTCAGGCGCGTGCTGGCGGTCGCGCTCGTCGTCGTCCTTGTCGCGATCGGCCTCGGCCTCGCGTCGATCGCCTGGTTCACCGGCCGAGCCCTGCCCCAGACGAGCGGAGCGCTCCAGATCCGTGGTCTGCACCAGCCGGTGACGGTCATCCGTGACGTCGCGGGGGTCGCCCACATCCGCGCGGCCAACGTCCACGACCTGTTCATGGCACAGGGCTTCGTTCATGCGCAGGAGCGGATGTGGCAGATGGAGGTCTGGCGCCACATCGCGGCGGGCCGGCTGTCCGAGCTGTTCGGCGAAAGCCAGCTCGACACGGATCGATTCATCAGGACCCTTGGCTGGCCGCAGTCCACCGAGCGCGACCTCGCCGCCGTCACGCCCGAGACGCGCCGGATCCTCGATGCCTATGCCGAAGGCGTGAACGCGTGGCTCGACAAAGAGCATGACAGTCTTGGACTGGCCTTCGTGGTTACCGGCGCGAAGCCCGAACCATGGAAGCCGCTCGACACGCTGGGCTGGCAGAAGGTCCAGGCATGGAACCTCGGCAGCAACATGGACCAGGAGCTGTTCCGCTACCTGGCCGATCGGCAGCTCGGCGACCCCGATCGGACCGACGAGCTCTTCCCGCAGTACCGGGACGGAGCGCCGGTCATCACTCCGTCCGGTGGCGACGAGGCGGCCGCCGATGCCGAGGCAGCCGTCTTCCGTACGGCAACTTCCCTCGACGGCGACGCCGCGGCGGCCTGGCGCGAGATGGCCGAAATCGGCGCATCGATCTCGCGGCTGGCCGGCCTTGATGCCGGGGAGGGCCTCGTGGGCAGCCGCGGCGTCGGCTCGAACAACTGGGTCATCTCGCCGGCGATGACCACGACGGGTGGGGCCATGCTCGCCAACGACCCACACCTCGGCATCTCGATGCCGTCGATCTGGTTCATGAACGGGCTTCACTGCACGACCGTGAGCGAGGCGTGTCCGTACGACGTGGCGGGCGTCTCCTTCCCCGGAGTTCCGGCCGTCGTGCTCGGACACAATGCGCGGATCGCGTGGGGCGCGACGAACCTGGGCCCGGACGTCCAGGACCTGTTTGTCGAGCGGGCTGACCCGAACGACCCGGCGGCCTACCTGCTCGACGGCGTGTCCACGCCCTTCGACGAGCGGGTCGAGGAGATCCGCACCGCCGGCGGACCGACGTCCTACCAGACCGTGCGCACCACCGTGCACGGGCCGATCCTCAACGATGTGGATGGCCGGCTCGAGGACGCGCCGCTGATGAGCCTCGCGTGGACCGCGATCCGTGGCACGGACCGGACGTTCGAGGCCATCCTCGGCCTCAATACCGCGTCCGATTTCGACGAGTTCCGGGCGAGCCTGTCGCAGTACGGCTCGCCGAGCCAGAACTTCGTCTACGCCGATGTCGACGGCCACATCGGCTACCAGTTTCCGGGCTCGATCCCGATCCGCGGCGGCGACCCGACGGGAGACCGGCCCCGGCCGGGCGATGATGGGTCGAGCGAGTGGACCGGACTGATCCCGTTCGAGGAGCTGCCGTGGCAGCTCGATCCGGCTGAGGGCACGATCGTGACCGCCAACAACGCCGCCGTCGATGCGGGCTACCCGTACCACGTCGCCTCGGACTGGGACCCGGGCTACCGGGCGGAGCGCATCGGGGACCAGCTGCTGGCGCGTGGCGAGGACGGGCTGTCGTTCGATGACATGACCGAATTGCAGCTCGACACCGCGCTGCCACGCGCCCAGGACGCCGTCACCTGGCTCCTCCCGATGGCGCCCTCGACCGACGACGGGCGGGTCGTGCTCGAGCGGATCCTCGACTGGGACGGTCGCTGCGAGGTGGACAGCCTTGGCTGTGCGGCCTGGTCGATGTTCGAGTACCACCTCCACCGCGACCTGTTCGACGACGAGCTCGGCACGCTGGCACGCGATTACGTCGGCAGCGGACCGGCCTGGGTGCTCGTCAACCAGCTCGTCGACGAGCCGGAGGCGAGCTGGTGGGATGACGTCGCGACTGCCGAGCGCGAGACGTCGATGGCGATCATCAACCGCGCTCTCGACGAGGCGGGCTCGGCGTTGAGCACGTCGTACGGCCCGCCGAGTGGCTGGACCTGGGGCAGGCTCCATACCGCCACGTTCCAGGAACAGACGGTTGGGAAGAGCGGCATCGGCCCGCTGGAGTGGTACTTCAACGACGGGCCGCACGCGGTCCCGGGAGCTGCGGGCGCGGTGAACAACACCTATTACCGGTTCCGGCGCGCGTACCCCGACCCCCTCGACCCGGACTACGTCCCGGTCGGGGTTGACCGCGTCTTCGAGGTGACGAACATGCCGAGCATGCGCTTCGTCATCGACATGACCGACCTCGACGGCGCCCGGATCGTCATCACGACCGGCCAGAGCGGCAACCCGTTCGACCACCACTACAACGACCTGATCGAGCCCTGGCGGACCGGCGAGACGGTCCCGCTCCCGTTCACGCCCGCCGCGCTCGACGCGGCCGCCGCGCAGACGCTCGTCCTGCAGCCGTGACCGATCTCGTCGTGGTCGGCGCCGGGGTGATGGGCGCCTGGACCGCGCTGCAGGCGATCCGCGAGGGCCGCCGCGTGATGCTGCTCGACGCATACGGCGCGGGGCATCCTCGAGCGACGTCCGGCGACGAGACGCGGATCACGCGTGCCTCGCACGGTCCCGACCAGTTCTATGTCGGCTGGTCGCGCGCCGCGCGGGAGGAGTGGATCGCGCTTGGCGACGAGGTCGGGCAGGAGTGCTTCGTCGAGGCCGGCGCGCTCTGGTTCGCGCACCGTGACGACGGGTTCGAGGCGATCTCCGTCGAGACGCTTCGGCGGCTGGGCATCCCGGTTGAGCGCATCTCGCCGGAGGCGGCCGCGGGGCGCTGGCCGCAGATCGCCGTCGACGACCTCGCGTTCGTCGTGTTCGAACCGGAGGCTGGCTTGCTGATGGCGCGTCGGTCCGTGGCCGGGCTGGCGACGCGCGTCACCGATCTCGGCGGCTCGTTCGGGATCGCATCCGTGCGCCCGGGCGATGCCGACGGGGCCCGGATGCTCGATGTGGTCCTGGGCGATGGCCGGCGGATCGCAGCCGATCAGTTCGTGTTCGCCTGCGGCCCGTGGCTGCCCGGCCTGTTCCCGGAAGTGGCCGGTGACTTGATCCGGGTGACCAAGCAGGACGCGTGCTTCATGGGGCCACCGGCCGGTGACATGCGGTTCGCCGTGCCGTCGCTCCCCTGCTGGATCGACTACGACGCGTCGTTCTACGGCGTCCCGGCCGTTGACGGTCGTGGCACCAAGATCGCGCCCGACGAGTACGGCGTCCCATTCGACCCCTCGTCGGACGATCGTGTCGTCGACGAGCGGTCGGTGCGCCAGGCGCATGCCTACCTGGGTCGCCGCTTCCCTGCCCTGGCCGGTGCGCCGGTCGTGGAGACCCGCGTCTGCCAGTACGAGACGACGCCCGACACCAACTTCGTCATCGACCGCCACCCCGCCTTCGACAACGTGTGGCTGGTCGGCGGCGGGTCGGGCCATGGCTTCAAGCACGGTCCTTCGATCGGGCGGTACGTCACGCGGCTCCTGGACGGCTACGTTGCGGAAGGGCCCGAGCTCCGCTTCCGGATCGACCGGCCTCGCGAGGTGGCCGCCACCGGCGCAGGAGCGCGGCGCATCGTCGACGAGGCGTATACGCGGCAGGAATCCTGATGGCCAACGGTCCTACTCGACCGAGAGGCGATAGCCCGTCACCGGATTGCCATCGACACGGATTGCGCCGCCCTCGATCGGACGCGCACAGCCGCACGCGGTCCCAGCGCCGTCGAGGCTTTCGGCGATCGCGTCGATGAGGTCCAGGCCGAGCACGTCTGCTGCCGGCTCATTGAGTGCCGCCGGCACATCGGCAACCGGGTAGGGACCGGTTCCCGGCTCGAGCCGGACCTCGAGGCCGCGAACGGACCCGCCGGCGACCTCGAGCCGGGCAACCTGCCGCCACCCAGCGGCCAGCCGTCTCGTGCATTCGAGACCGTCGGCGATCCCGGTGCAGCGCAGGCCCGACTGGTGGAGCGCCTGTTCGGCGCGCGACACGGGTACCGGCAGGAACGGCGCTGCCGGCCCGGCCGGAGCCGCTGACAGCCGAATGCCGGCGACGACCACGAGCACGACGACCGCTGCCAGTGAGGCCAGTCCGAACCCGTACCGCATCGTCGGCACCCGGGAGCTTGGCGTGGGCCATCCTGCGGCTGTCGGCCCGACCCCCGCTGTGGCGGCTTCGAGGACGAGGGCGCGCACGGCCGCACCGATCGCCCCGTCGGCCACGTCGACGCGCGCGAATGCAGCCGTGCAATGCGGGCAGCCGCCCAGGTGGCGGGCGTCGCGAGGGTTGAGCTGGCGCGCGTCGAGCCAGGCATCGAGGATCCCCGCGGTCCGCCGGCAGGCACTCATCGTTCCGACTCCAACCATGCTTCGAGCAGCTTTCGTCGCGCCCGGGAGGCGATCGCTCGCACGTTGTCGTAGCGCTCGCCGATGAGCTCGCTGATCTCGGCCAGCGTGTAGCCGTGCCCGTAGTGCAACACGATCACGACCCGCTGACGGTGTGGCAGGTGCTCCACCAACTCCCGGATCCCGGGGTCGCGGCCAGGCGACGCCGGCGTGAACGACGCCAGGATGCGTTCCAGGACCCGCCGGCGCCGGTGGACGCGGTAGCAGCGGGTCACGCAGATCCGCACGAGCCATCCGTCGATCGCCGCCTGGTCGCGCAGCTGGCCGAGCGACTCACGACCGATGACATAGGTGTCGTGGACGGCGTCTTCGGCCGCCTCCGGCCCGAGCAGCGACCGAGCGAGAGCAAGCAGGCGAGGCCGGACGTCCTCGAATGCGACGTCGAAGCCGTCGCGGTCGAGTGTTGGGACGACAGTGGTCGCTGTGAGGGGCGCCGGATCTGCCGTCACTGTGCCGGCACGATCCGGTAGACGGCACCCGACAGACCGATCGGTCCCGCGAAGCTTCGGGTCATGACGTACATCTCTCCCGCGGCGTCCTCGCCGATCCCCGTGACGAAGCGGTTGATTGGCTCATCCAGCGCAAGCCGCTGCCACGCCCATGGCCCCTGTTCCGGAGGTTGGGGATCGGTCACGAGCAGCGACCCGCGCGGCGACGGTTGCTGCGTCGTCCAGTCTGCGCTCCAGTCACCGAAGAGGTAGCGCCCGCGAAGCTCGGGCATGCCCGAGCCGCGATAGACAAAGCCGCCAACGATGGCGAGGCCGACCTCCTGGTGCGAGTACTCGAGCACGGGATCGATGAGTGGTCGCCCGTCGGCATCCGTCTCCGGGCACCTCCCCAGGTCGTCGAGTGGCTCGTCCAGGTCGAGGCAGTGCATCCCCTCGCGCACGCGCCAGCCGTAATTGGCACCGGCCTCGACAACGTCCAGCTCCTCGTAGCGCCCGTAGCCGACGTCGCTCACGAGGAGTCGGCGGTCGCCATCCGGCTCCCATGACAGGCGCCATGGATTTCGGAATCCGAGCGCGAAGATCTCGGGCCGCCCGCCGCCGTCGGCGGCGAACGGGTTGCCCGGCGGGATCGCGTACGGCTCGTCGCCATCGACGTTCACGTCGATCCGGAGGATCTTGCCGAGCAGACGCGTCGGGTCCTGGGCGTTGCCACCCGGGGCGTGACCGACATCGGCATCGCCACGCCCCCCGCCGTCTCCCGTGCCGAGATGGAGGAGCCGGTCCGGCCCGAAGCCGAGTCCCCCACCACTGTGGTTCGCCTGCGGCTGGCCGAACCGCAGGATCTCGCGCTCCGATCCAGGATCCGCGCCATCGCTCGCGGGATCGGCGTGGAACTCGCTGAGGACGTTGTCGTGGTTGTCGTCGGCGTTCGTGGGAGGCGCCGAGTAGTAGGCGAACAACCGCCCGTTCTGCGCGAATTCCGGATGGAAGGCCAGACCGAGGAGGCCGCGTTCGTCGTATTCGGGATCGAGCCGCGCGAGCCGATCCGTCAGGTCGAGCCAGGGTTCGTCGAGCAACCGGCCGTCCCGCAACATGCGGATCGGGCCCGTCTGGTCGACGACGAAGGACGGATCGCCAGCTGCGCCCGGGCTGACCAGCCCAAGGGGCGCCACCAGGCCGTCGGCGATCAGTTCGAGTCGGATGTCCGCAGCGGACGTTCGGGGTGCCGCGGTCGGCGTACCGGGCGCGACGCTCGCGGCAGACGGAGCCGGGTTCGTGCTGACGCACCCGGCCATCAGGCACATGAGGAGCGCGAAGAGAACTCGAGCCATATGACAAGGAGCCGCGACCGGCGCCGACTGTGACAGTAGCCCCCCGCGGGCTACTCGTTCACCGGCAGCGGGCCATCGGGGATGTCGATGAGGATCCGGCCGTCCTCGACCGTGACCGGGTACATCAGGAGTGGCAGCTCAGCCGGCGGATCGAGCGCATCGCCCGTTTCCAGGTCGAAACGCGACATGTGCAGCGCACACGTCAGCGAATCCCGGGTCAGGAAGCCCTTGTCGAGCTCGAAGTACTCGTGGCTGCAGATGCCCTGCATCGCCCGGATCGTGCCGCCCGTGTTGACGACGAGGACCTGGTCGGTGCCGTCCACCCAGGCCATCTGCATCGTCCCGTCCGGAACGTCGTCGACGCCGAGCAGGTCGACGCGCCTCACGCTGCGACGGCGCTGTCCACCGTGCCTGAGGCCCACTTGGCCTCGAGGAGGGCGCGCAGGCGATCCTGCACGTCGGCCAATGGCACGCGCGCGACGACCGGCTCGAGGAAGCCGAGCACGATGAACTTGCGCGCCTCGTCGGGCGGAATCCCGCGGCTCTCGAGGTAGAACAGCTGGGTCTCGTCGATCGGCCCGACCGAACTGGAGTGCGCCGCACGGCGGCAATCGGGCTGGTCGATCTCGAGCGACGGGATCGCGACCGCCCGGGCCGCCTTCGACAGGTTCATCCCGAACTCGCCGAGGTAGCTGTCGGTGCCGATCGCGCTCCGCTCGATCGTGATGAGGCCCTTCATGTAGCTGCGCGACTTGTCGAGCAGCGCGCCCTTCGAGAGCAGGTTGCCGGTCGTGTCGCGGCCGACGTGGGTCGTGTACGAGGTCAAATCGAACAGCTGGTCCGCGCCGCCGAACACGATCTCCACCTGCTCGACCGAGCTGTTGTCGCCGTCGAGCCGGTTGTCGACCCGGCTGCGGACGAGCCGGCTACCCAGCTGCGCGAGCGCCCAGTGGAGCTCGGCACCATCGCCGATCGCGGCCGTGCGGTGCTGGAACACCACGAGGTTCGCCGGCAACTCCTGGACGCTGGCCACCCTGAGCGTCGCTCGCGCGCCCAACGTGACTTCGGTGGTGCCGGCAAAGAAGGCCTGGCGCGCTGCCGTGGCGGCGGCATCGGATGGCATGAGTTCCTCGACCAACGAAGCGTGCGCGTCCTCGCCGAGCCGAATCAGCGTCCGGCTGAGCAGTGCACGATCGGCCTCGCCGAGTGCCCAGCGCACCACGATGGGGCGGTCGAGGTGGACGCCCGCCGGGATGTCGACAAGAATGCCCTGGCTCCATGCCGCGCGGGTCATCTGCGCGAAGCGGTCCTGCTCCGGAAGGGAGCCGTCGCGGGTCAAGAGCTCTCGGGCGGCGTCCAGATCGTCATGGAGAAGCCGGACGGTCACGCCTGCGGCACGAGCCGCGTCGGACACCGCGAACGACGCCAGGCGGCCTTCGGCGATCTCGACAACCGCGTCCGCATCGGGCTGCGCGGCCGCCTCGCCGATCGCAGCCCGCTCGGTGACGACGGAGCTGTCGGCCAGGGCGGCTTGACGCAGGTCGATGTATGGCGTGTAGAGCCGGTTCGGCTCGCTGGGCAGCGCCCGGAAGGCCTCGAAGGCGGCGCGCCGGTCGGCGGCCAGCCATTCGGGCTCACCGTCGGCGACGCCCTCGATGTCCTGCGCAGTGACGAGAAGGCCGAGGTCGTCGAGCGCCCGGCGAGCCGGTCGCGGCCGCGGAGCCGGCGCCGTTTCGGTCGGTGCCGCCTCCCCGGTCGGTGCCGTCATCCGAGCGACCCCTCCATCTCCATCTTCACGAGGCGGTTGAACTCGATGGCGTACTCCATCGGGAGTTCCTTGGTGAACACCTCGAGGAAGCCCTGGACGATGAGGTTCGTCGCCTCGTTCTCGGTCAGGCCGCGGCTCATCAAGTAGAAGACCTGGTCGGCGCTGACCTTCCCGACGGTGGCCTCGTGGCTCATCGTCGTGTCGTCTTCCTGGATATCGATGTACGGGTACGTGTCGCTGCGGCTCTGATCGTCGAGCATCAGGGCGTCGCAGCGGACGCTCGCAACGACGTTCGTGGCGCCCGGGGCGACCTTGAGGTTGCCGCGATAGGTGGCCCGGCCGCCGTCCTTGGACACTGACTTCGAGACGATCCGCGAGCGGGTATTCGGCGCGAGGTGGACGGCCTTCGCACCGGTGTCCTGGTGCTGGCCCTTCCCGGCCACTGCGACCGAGATGATGTCGGCGGTGGCGTTCTCCCCGCGCAGGTAGATCGCCGGGTACTTCATGGTCAGCCGCGAGCCGGTGTTCGCGTCGATCCACTCCACCGTCGAGTTCTCGTGCGCGTGCGCCCGCTTGGTCACGAGGTTGTAGACGTCGTTCGACCAGTTCTGGATCGTCGTGTAGCGGACCTGCGCGCCCGGCAGCGCGATGACCTCGACGACCGCCGCGTGGAGCGAGTCCGTCGCGTAGATCGGCGCTGTGCAGCCCTCGATGTAGTGGACCTTGGCGTCCTCGTCGACCACGATCAGCGTCCGCTCGAACTGGCCGGTGTTCTCACCGTTGATCCGGAAGTAGGCCTGCAGCGGGAGCGGGACTTCGACGCCCTTGGGGACGTACACGAACGAACCGCCCGACCACACCGCGCTGTTGAGCGCGGCGAACTTGTTGTCCTCGGGCGGGACGACCGTGCCGAAGTGCTTCCGGAAGATCTCCGGGTATTCCTTGAGCGCCTGGTCGGTGCCCATGAACACCACGCCGATCTTGGACAGCTCCTCGCGGACGGAGTGGTAGACCACCTCCGAGTCGTACTGGGCGCCGACACCGGCGAGGAACTTGCGCTCCGCCTCGGGGATGCCGAGCCGCTCGAACGTCTGCTTGATCTGCTCCGGGACGTCGTCCCAGGACTTCTCTTCGCGCTCCGACGGCTTGCGGTAGTAGACGATCTTGTCGAAGTCGATCTTCGAGAGGTCGCCACCCCACGAAGGCATCGACCGCTTGACGAAGTGATCGTAGGCGCGCAGGCGGAACTGGAGCATCCATTCCGGCTCGTCCTTGAACCGGCTGATCTCCTGGACGGTCTCCCGCGTCAGGCCGCGCTTGGTCTCCGCCAGGTACACGATGTCGTCGTGGAAGGCGTACTCGTCGCGTCGGTCCTTGACGATGTCGCGGGTCGCGGTCATGACTCTCCTCGGCGTCCGGTGACGCCGTTCCCGGGTGTGTCGCTAATTCCGAGTTATTGTATCGGAATTCCCGCCGGAACCGTCAACCGGCACGATCGGAGCGGCGCCACGCCGCCGCGACGATCACGCCCCCGAAGGCGATCAGCGCGATGGGCCACAGGACGTCCCAGTCGACGTTGAGAACCTCGTTCCCGAGGGCGGCGATGCCGGCCACGATCAGCACCACGCCGACCACGATCGCTCCTCGACCTGGCGAGACGATCGGCGCGCGAGCGACGCCTGTCGGCAACTCGCCCGACGGGCGCTCCGGGATGACCACGGCCGCCACCAGATAGACGATCAGCATCGGGATGATGCCGGTGACGATGCCGATGACGGCGGCCAGCAGTCGCACCGCCGTTGGATCCGAGCCGTACGTTTCGGCGATCCCACCGCAGACGCCGGCGAACATCCGGTCGGTGCGGGAGCGGTACAGGCGCCGCTCAGGCGCAGCGGCTGCTTCCCCCGCTTCGGGCTCCGCCGTCACGGGAGGCGGCAGGGGTGCCCCTCGCGTTTCGGCACTCATGGTTCCAACCCTCCTTCATGTGCAGTCGCGCGCGTGCGGCGGCGGTCACCGAGCAGGCCCCGGACGACGATGAGCGCCCCGACGCCGATCAGCACGATGGGCCACCAGCCGGCCGCGTCGACCGGCACGTCGCCCGTCGCATACCACGTCTCGAAGTACCAGGCGCCGATCACGAACAGGACCGCGGCGATGACCGCCAGGCGGAAGCCCTTCCCGATCAGCTCGCCATGCCGCGTCAGCAACCCGTAGCCGGCCATCCCGAACCCGGCGGCGCCGGGGATCAGGGCCCACACATACGACCAGCTGGCCCACGCGTCCGTGTTCGCCTGGAACAGCAGGATCGCGCCGACCGACGTGACGATCGAGCCGGCGATCGCGAAGCCAAGCCCGTCGGGAGGCCTCGGGATGACGGCCGCAACGAGCAGGACGAGACCGGGCACGATCACGAAGAAGGGCCAGGTCTGCTCGCCGATCAGGCCCTCCAGCTGCACGTCGGCGATCCGCGCCACGACGATGGCCAGCCCGATCACCATGAGAACCGCTCCGAAGACGAGCAGGGCGCGTCGCGGAGCGACCGCCTCCGAATGCGGCTCGTCGCGGTACGGTGCGTCCATGCCGCTCACGGGGCCGGGTGCGCGGCGTATCCGCCGCGTCGCTCCTGTTCCGCTGCGATGGCGTGCGCCAAGGAGTAGCCGACCGCGGCTGTCAGCAGGCCGATCGCGATATACACGACCTGGAGCCAGGCGACGGGCTCGTCCGCGCCGTACTCGACCAGGCTGAGGCCGATCACCGCGATTTCCACGAGCTCGAACGCCACCATGGCCAGGCCTGCCGCGACGGCCAGGACGCCGGCGACATCCGGGCGCAGCACCACGGCGCCAAAGGCGACGAGGGACAGTCCGCCGACGAACCCGAGCGCCAGGGCCGGGACCGTGTAGTCGGCGAAGATGCTGCCGGCGATCCACTCCGGGGGGAGCGTCGGCACGACGAAGAACGCGCCTGCCAGCGTGCTGACGGCGAGGAACGCGGTCAGGATCGCGAGCAGGCTGCGCGAAGCCAGATGACGCATGGGGATGCCTCCTGCGGTGAGCGTGCGACCAGTGGCCCCGACGCGACAGGGCCGGCCGGCCCGTCGGGGCCGGTCCGGCGGTCCCCCCCCCAATCGCCGCACGGTGCCCTCTGGCCCCGGCCCGTTGGGACCGACCGAAATCGAGCTACGCCAAGGGAGGGCCGGCCTGGAGGACACCGGGATTGAGCACGCCTGCGGGATCAAGCATGCCTTTGATGCGGGCATGCATGGCGCGTTCGCGCGGCGACCTGGCGAGGCGCAACCAGCGTGCCTTCGCGCGACCGATCCCATGCTCGGCGGCGACCTCGCCGCCGAGATCGGCCACGAGGCGCAGGACGGCGTCATCGACCCGTTCGTCGTCCGGCGGCGGGCCGACGACGTTGACGTGAAGGTTGCCAACGGCGAGATGGCCGAACACGAACACGCGCGCGCCCCCATGCGCGCGTTCGACCATGGGGCCCAGCGTTTCGACGAATCCCGCGAGCTTCGCCATGGGCAGCCCGACATCGAGCTTGTGGGGCACGCCAACCGAGGCGATCGCCTCAGTGACGCCCTCACGGAGCGCCCACAGCCGCCGTCGCCCCGGACCGTCATCCGCGAGGACCGCATCGCGCAGGCCCGGCATGACCGAGAGGGCCGCGGTCAAGACGTCGAGCATTGGCTGGTCGCCCGCGACCTCGACCAGCAACGCAGGACCTGGCCTGCCGAACGGCACTGCCTGGCCGCCGCGCGCGGCGGCCAACGCAAGGCTGGCCGCATCGACGAACTCGACGGCTTCGAGTTCGGGTGAGGTCGCCGTGGCGTGCGCCGCGGCCGCGACCGCTCCCGCGATGTCGTCGACCGAGATCAGCGCCGTCGCTCGATGGGACCAGGACGGGACCAGGCGCAGCCGCGCCTCGGTGATGACGGCAAGCGTTCCCTCGCTCCCGGCCACGAGGTCGACGAGGTCGTAACCCGGCAGCTCGTGCACCACCGATCCATCTGCGAGCACCGCTTCGAGACCGAGGACCTGGCGACGCATCGAACCGTAGCGGAGTCGATGGATCCCGCCGGCGTCGGTGGCGATCATGCCGCCGATCGTCGCGCTTCCCCGGGCGGCCAGGTCCACACCGAACGCACGACCGGCGTCAATTGCGGCGCGCTGGACCCGCTCGAGGGTCGCACCTGCGCCGGCCGTCAGCTCGGCGGCCCCGGGATCGGGCTGGCCGAGAGCGTCGAGTCGCCCGGTCGACAGGACGACGGCGTCGTGCGGCACGGCTCCGGCGACCAACCCGGTATTGCCGCCCTGCGGCACGACCCCGACGCCGGCGGCGGCACACGCACGCAGCACCTGTCCCACCTCGTCCGCCGACCCGGGCCGGACCAGTGCCGACGCCTTGCCGCGGAACCGTCCCGTCCAGTCGACCTCATGTGCCACGAGGACCGCCCGGTCCGTGACTGCGGACTCCGCGCCCACCGCTTCGCGCAGCGCAGCCAGCAGGCGCTCGTTCATGCGCGGAGCGTACGACGACGCCCCGGCCGGGGCCGGGGCGTCGTCGCGGTCGGTTCGCGGTGTCGAAAACGCTAGCTGCGATAGACCTCCGCCGCGTCCTGCTGGGTCATCGGGCTCTGTGGATCGCTCGCGCCCGCGTACGGGTCGGGAGCACCCTGGTACGGGTCAGGCGCTGCGGCCGACGGCAGGGTATCCGCGTAGGCGTCGCCGCGAACCGGGATCCCCACGGAGCCGGTCCACGCTTCCTCGTCGGTCGCCAGTGGCTCGAGGGAACCACTGACCCGATCGGCTTCCATCCGCTCGCGGGCGCGCTGGCTCATCTCGGCAACACGACCGCGAATCTTGTCGGCGTTGGCCAAGGCAACGATGCCGAGGCTGGCGACGACGACACCAAGCACGAACAGCGGCCGGCGAGAGCGCTTCTGCTGTCCGATCGGGGCGCGCTCGGCGACGCTCTGGGCAGCCGATTGAGCAGCCGATTGGGCCGCAGCGGCCGCCTCCTGCGCGGCCTTTGCGGCGGCCTGCGTCGCCGACACGGCCGCGTCCGCGATATCGGCCAGCTTCACGTCCGGCCGCCGGACCTCCGGCTTCGGGACATCCGACAACGCCTGCTTGATGTCGTCGGTGGTCATCTCGCGGAAGCCGCGCAGCTTGATCGCAGGCAGCTTGAATTCAGGCATAGCGGGGCCTCCTGACGGTTCGGTGTCTATCCAGCCTAGGCGGCTTCGCCTCGCGGTCGGACCGCCGGGCCCGTGCCGGGTGTTACGGGGACGTAACGATTCACCCCCATCTTGCGCCTGCGCCGCAACAGCCCCGTTTCGCGCGACAGCGGCGCAAAAACCGAACCGCTCACGCCCCTGCAGGTTCGGAAACCGGGGGCTCGCTGTCACGCCGCTGGAAGCGGGCGCCGAGCGATGCCCGTCCTCCATCCACGAGCGAGTAGACCACCGGCACGACGAGCAGCGTCAGGAAGGTGGAGCTGAAGAGGCCGCCGATGACGACCGTGCCCAGCTCGGCCGCGATGATCGAGCCCTCGTTGAAGCCCGCAGCGAGCGGGATCAGCGCGAGGATCGTCGCGATTGCCGTCATGAGGATCGGCCGGACACGGGTCTTGCCGCCTTCGATGAGGGCGTCCCTGGTGGTGTGACCCTCGCGACGCAGCCGCTCGACGAGGTCGAGCAGGACGATCGCGTTGGTCACGACGATCCCGATCAGCATCAGGAATCCGATCAGCGCACTCACCCCGATGGGCCGCCCGGTGAGGTACAGCGCCGGGAAGGCACCGATCGTCGCCAGCGGCAGGCTGAACAGGATGATGAATGGCGTCACCAACGAGTTGAACGTCAGGACCATCGCCAGGTAGACGATCAGGACCGCCACCGCCATCGACACGAACAGGCCACTGAAGGCCTCGTTCTGCTGCTGGGTGACCCCGGCCAGCGTCACCTCGACGCCGTCGGGGATCGCGCCGCTCGCTTCGAGGGCGTCGATCTCGGCGGCGACCGACTGCGACACGGCGCCCGTGTCCTCGCTCGCGATCTCCGCCGTGATCTGGGCGGCCGGCGCCTGATCGATGCGGGTAATGCTGCCCTGGACGTCGACCTGTTCGACCGTCGCGATCTGCCCGAGCGGGACCTTTGTGGTGGTGCCGACCGGCAGGGCCTGGAGGTCCTCGACGCTCGTCACCGTGTCCGGGTCGAGCTGCAGGACGATATCGACCGGATCGGCCTCGCCTTCGATCGTCACCTGGGTGGCGACCGTCGGCGTCAGCGCGGTCCGGACCTCGGCGCCGACCTGCGCCGCGGTCATCCCGACACCGATCGCCCGGTTCGGGTCGACGGTGATCTGGATTTCGGGCGTGGCCTTGACCAGGTCGCTCTTGAGGTTGATGAGGTCGTCGCGATCGCCGAGTGCAGCGAGCACCTCGTCGGTCGCCGACTCGACCAGCGCCGGATCGTCCGAGCTGACGATGACGTTGAGGTTGTTCGACGTAAACCCGGCCGCCTCGGACACGTTGGTGTCGAAGCCGTCGGTCTTGATCGGCGTCAATGCCTCGGACAATTCCTGGGTCGATTCGCCGAGGTCGACGGTTGGCGCGAGACGGACCGTGATCGTGGCCGAGTTGGCGGGCTGGCCCTGCTGGGCCGCCACGATCGTCTGGAAGCTGGCATCGCCCTCGCCCGGGATGCTGGTCTGCACGAGCTCGACGGTGTCGATCTCGATGAGGATCGCTTCGGCCTCGGTCGCCTTCTCGAGCACGGCGTCGGTCGTGGCGCCGGCCGGCGGGATCACGACGACCTGCAGGATCTTCTCCGAGCCGGCGTTGATGAACTGGGTCGGAAGCAGCGGCACGAGCGCAAGCGATGCGACGAACAGCACCCCCGCGAGCGCCAGCACGCCCCACTTGGTGACACGGTTCTTGAGCGCGATGGTGATTGCCGGGGTGTAGGCCCGCACCCAGAACGAGCGGGTCGGCTCGCCGTGCTCATCGACGGCGAGCGAGACGCGGCCGATGAACAGGTACGCCAGGACGGGGACGACCGTCAGCGCCACGACCAGTGAGGCGAGCAACGCGAACGTGACGGTGAGCGCGAACGGCAGGAAGAACTGGCTGACCAGCCCACCGACGAACCCGAGGGGAAGGAACACCCCGACCGTCGTGAGCGTGGCCGCGGTGATGGCGGTGGCGACCTCTCGTGGCCCGCGCAGGACGGCGGTCAACCGGTCTTCGCCCATGGCCCGGTGGCGGTAGATGTTCTCGAGCACGACGATCGCGTCGTCCACGACGCGTCCCACGGCAACCGCAAGGCCACCGAGGGTCATGATGTTCAGGCTGATCCCGGTGAGCTGCATGACGACGAGAGCGGTCAGCACCGACAGGGGGATCGAGACGGCCGCGACGAGCGTCGATCGGATGCTCCCGAGGAACAGGAAGATCGTGAGGATCGCGAAGATCGCGCCGAGGCCGCCCTCGCGGAGCAGTCCGTCCTGCGACTCCTCGATGAACGTCGACAGGTCGGACACCGTCGCGATCGCCAGGATGTCGGCGTGCTGTGCCTCGAACTCGTCGAGCTGGGCCTCGACCTCCTCCGCGACCTTGACCGTGTTGGCCGCCGAGGTCTTGGTCACCGTCAGGGTGAGGCTCGGGGCGCCGTTCGTGCGCGCGTAACCGGTCGTCGCCACGCCGGCCTCCTCGACCGTGGCGATTTCGCCGAGGGTGATGGGAGCGGGGACGGCGGCCGGTGTCGGCGCGGCGCTCGCCCCGGGCTCGGCAGACGCGCCGGGGTCGGCCGATGCTCCTGGCTGCGCAGGCGTGCCGGGCTGGGCCGGCGGCGCGACCATGCGCGCACCGACGACCAGCTGCTCGAGCGCTTCGACCGAGTTGAGGCTGCCGCTCGTGGAGACGGGAACCTTCTCGGAACCGTCGGTCAGCTGTCCGGACGGGATGGTCAGGTTGTTCGCCTGCAGGACACCCTGGATCTGCTGGACCGAGACACCGGCCTGGCTCATCGCGTCCGGGTCGAGGGTGACGAGGAGCTGCTTCTCGAGGCCGCCGGTCACGTCCGCCGAGGCGACGCCTTCGATGGCCGCGATCGATGGCACGATCTCGGTTCGGGCGAGGTTCGCGACCTCCTCGAGCCCGTCCTCGCTCGTCGCAGCAATCGAGCTGATGAGCACCGGCGCGGCGTTGATGTTGAGCGCGGTGACCTGCGGCTCGACGTTCTCGGGCAGACCGGCCGAGCGAAGGTTGTCGTTGATCGCCGCCTCGGCCTCGTCGACGTCCGTCCCGAAGGAGAACAGCGCGACGACCAGACTGATCGAGTTGGCCGAGGTCGACTGGAGCGATTCGAGGCGGGGCACGCCGGAGACCGCCCGTTCGATCGGCTCGGCGACCTGGTCGGCGACGCCTTCGGCGCCTGCGCCGGGGTAGGGCGCGATGATCGTAATCACCGGGAATTCGATGTCGGGCAGCAGTTCCTGCTTGAGGCTGCCCCAGGCGGACAGCCCGGCGATGAACAGCGCTCCGGCGAGGAGGATCGTCACGCTCCGCTTGGAGACCGCGAATTCGGTCAGTCGGCTCATCGGGCCGGTTCCTTTCGTTCGGTGGCTGCGGCGAGGGTGGACGCCTCGATCGCACGGCTGATGTGGTCGAAGGCGCGGACGACGTCGAGCCGTTCGGCGGGCCTCAGGAGGTCGAGCAGGCGTCGGAACTGGGCAATGTTCAGCTCGTGGAAGCGCTCGAAGAGCTCGAACGCGGCCGGGGTCGGCGCGACGAGCACCTGCCGTCGGTCGGCGGGGTCGTCACGACGGATGACGAGCCCCTGCTCGACGAGGCGATCGAGGTGACCGCTCAGGGTCGACAGGGAAATGCCAAGCCGGCGAACCAGCTCCGACATGTGGAGCTCGCCCTCGGTCTCGAGCAGCCGCAGGATCTTGGCCTGCGACATGGTGACGTCGATGTTGAGGAACTCCGGGATGTGAAGCTGGTCGAGGCGCTTGCGGAACTCCTCGAACGCCTCGAGGACGTGCTCGGTGGAGCCCTTGGGATGGTGCTGCTGGTTCGTCATCGCCCGATAGTTTGCCAGATCCGAAGTATTCGTGCGCGCCGAAGCATGGCGACCCGCACCGGGTGCCGGTGGGCCCGCGCCGGAACGTGACGGTTCTTGGCGGGTCGCGCCCGTACGATCCAAGCATGTCCCCTGCCCGCCATATCGATCGCGCGACTGCCCGGCGCTACCTCGTGTTGCACCACCTGCTGGCACCGCCACGTTGGCTGCCGCCGGGCACGGACAGCGTCCGTTGCGTGTTCGACCGGTTGGGATCGCTCCAGTTCGACCCGATCGACGTCGCCGGACGCAACCACGACCTCGTGCTGCTCGCCCGGATCGCGGGCTATCGGCGCGAGCTGACCGAGCGGCTGCTGTACGGCGAACGCAGCGTCTACGAGACGTACAACAAGGGCTTGTCCCTGGTCCCGACCGGAGAGCTGCCCTGGTACCGCCTCTCCTGGGACGAGGCACATGACGAGCATCGCGGCGGCGCCTTCGACGAGCATGCGCCACTCGTCGAGGAGCTCCTCGAGCGAATCCGGCGGAACGGCCCGATGAGCGCCACGGACGTCGAGCCGCGCCGGGCGATCGACTGGTACTGGCGGCCGACGAACCAGGTCCGCGCGATCCTCGAGGCACTCGCCGAAGCGGGCCTGCTCGGCATCGCCCGGCGCGACGGCAACAAGCGCGTCTACGACCTGGCCGAGCGGCTCTTCCCGGCGGAGCTCTTGGCGGAACGACGACCGCGCGAAGAACAGCAGTGCCACCGCCTGTTGAGCCGGTATCGAGCGCACGGCCTGCTGGGGGCCGGTGGCCAGGCGGAGCTCTGGGGCGGAATCGCGCGTCGGGCGGCAGAACGCGCGGAACGACGCACCGAGCTCGTTGAAACCGGGGCGCTCGTCGAGATCGACGTCGGCGGCGTCCGCGGAACGCGGTTCGCTCCGGCGAGTGCGCTAGCGACGCTGGATGAGGCTGCCCGCGAGGTTGCCGACGGCACGCCACCTGGTGGCGGCGAGCCCGGCGTGGCGTTCCTCGCTCCACTCGATCCGTTGGTCTGGGACCGCGGACTGCTGCGCTCGCTGTTCGACTTCGACTACGTCTGGGAGGTCTACGTCCCGCAGCTCAAGCGACGCTGGGGCTACTACGTGTTGCCGATGCTCTTCGGCGACCGACTGGTCGGGCGGGTCGAACTCCGGCTCGAACGACGGGAGGCGACCCTGCACGTCCTCGGGCTGTGGTTCGAGAACGGCTTCGACCCCGTCGCCGAACCGGGTTTCGTCCCCGCCTTTGCCGACGCCCTCCGGGCACATGCCGCATTCGGCGACGCGGAGCGGGTCGTGCTGCCCCGGAATCGCCGACACCGCCCCGTGGTCGGGGCGGTGTCGGCGCTGTTCGGTCGAGGTGGCCGGGTCAGCGGTTGACCGGAGTCACATGCCGACCTTCACGTAATCCCATTTGCCCCAGTTGCCGGCCTTGTCGCGGGCCCTGACGCGGAACTCCCTGTCCCTGCCCGGGTAGTAGCGGACCGTCCTCGATTCGGCGGTCGTGTACGGCCACGACTTCCACGTGCCGCCCACGTAGCGGCGCTGCACCTGGAAGTAGCGCAGTCCGGAGGTCAGGACCTGGAGGCGGCGGTCGGCGCCGTCCCAGCGGAGCTTGATCGCGATGTAGCCACCATCGGCAGCGCGCTTGGAGGCCCCTTCGAACTCGGCCCACGGAGCGGTGCGGTCGGGCCCCTTGAGGAACACGCCGGTCCAGTAGCGGCGCTGGTTGCCGTCGTTCATCGCATAGCCGAAGCCGACGTAGTTGTAGCCCTTGGAGAGCATGATCGAGCGATGGCTGTCGGACCCGAGCCAGCCCTTGATGGCGGCCGCCGCCGAGTCCGCGACGGTCGGGTAGTAGCGGTTCTGCGCGATGATCTCGCCGGCCGCGTACCACTTGATGCCGGCGGCCTCGATGAAGTCGAAGACCTTCTTCGAACCCTGCGTATGGTCAGCGTCCCCCGTCGCCGCCTGGTACTCGGAGCGATCGCGGGCGATCGCGGCGATCCGCGTGTCCAGGCGCAGCGCCACCAGCCCCCGCTTGGTGCGCTCGTAGTTCATCTTCTTGAGGATCATCGCCTCGGCCGAGTCCTGCGCGGAGCTCGCGGAGACGACGGTCGGCACGGCCGCGGGCAGAAGGAGGGCGGCGCCGATCAGGAGCGGGAGCAGCTTTCGGGCTCGGTTGGACATTTGGGCAATCCCTGTGTGCGATGGGGTTTGCTGGTGATTGGATCGGACGATCCGGTGCGATCGATCCTCAACCTCACCCTGCCCCAGCGATATGGCTCCCCGGTCCCGGGACCGGTACCGGATGGTCTGGCGCGCACCACCTCAGACCGCCCTCGACGCCACCGGACAACGTCCCTGTGCTGTGGGAGGATGGGCGCCTGCCTGCCCCAATCAGGAGGAGTACTGCCCAATGGCGGAAGTCCGTCGCGCCGAAGCAACGTGGACGGGGGACCTCCTGTCCGGCTCCGGCGTCGTGAGTGCCGCAACAAGCGGGAAGTTCCGGGACCTCGGAGTGACCTGGGCCGACCGAACCCAGGAATCGAGCGGCAAGACCAGTCCCGAGGAACTGCTTGCGGCGTCGCACGCCGCCTGCTTCTCGATGGCCTTCTCAGCGCGACTGGCCAGGAACGGCACGCCCCCGAACCGCCTCGACGTGACGGCGGACGTGACGTTCGCGCAAGTCGACGGTGGCTGGAAGGTGGCATCCAGCGCGCTCACGGTCCGGGGCGACGTCCCAGGGATCTCGCCGGAGGATTATCAGCGCCTTGCCGAGGATGCCCGTGACAACTGCCCGATCTCGGTAGCGCTGAAGGGCAACCTGGAGCTCAGCGTCGACGCGAGCCTCGTCTAGCCCGGTTGCAGGCGCACCGCCATGTGGTGTTCCAGGAACAACAGATCGGCCGAATCGAAGCGGAGAGCGGCCGGGCAGGCGGCTGATTCCCCGCGGATGGTGCTCCACGCGCACCATTCGGAGACGACCCACCGCGATTCGAGTGATTTGTTGTTCCACGCGCACCGCCGGTGACCTTCCGCGCTACTCCTCGATCGTGAGGAGGCGCCGCGGGTTGGCGACCGTCATCGTCTCGATGTCCGCGTCGGACACACCCGCGCTACGAAGGCGCGGCAGGAAGCGCTCGGCCAGGTACGTATAGCCCGCCCCGCCGTAGCGTCGAAGCTGCGCGTCATTGCAGACGTCCTGTGACAGGAGCACGCGGTCGGCGTGGCCGCGGCCCAGCAGCTCGAGCAGCAGCTCGACGATCCGATCCTCACCGTGCCGTTCGACGGCGGTGAATGTCATCCCGAGAAAGTCGAACTCGATGCTGGCGCCGCGGCCGATGATCTCGAGGTAATGGTCGAGCACTGGGTAGGAGTCGCTGTGGCCGATCGCCACGCGACCCGGATCGAGGCCCTCCTCCTCGAAGACGCGGAGCTGCGCCAGCCCGACGGGCGACAGGACCGAATGGGTCGTGATGGACATGCCCGTTCGCCGCGCGGCGCGGGCCGCGGCTCGGTGAACGCGCTCCTCGGCCGGTGACAGCCACGGCTTGTCGGTGCCGATCTCCCCGATGATCCCGGGCCGCACGTCGCTGTCGCCGACACCGTCTTCGACCTCTCGGACGAGCTCCTCGGCCAGGTCGTCGGCGGAGCGCCGATCGATGCGCGTCTCCGGCGGGTAGTACGCGGACCGGTACCAGCCGCAACCCATGACGATATTGATACCGGACGCCTGCGCGATGCCCGTGAGCCAGCGCGGGTCACGACCGATGCCGGGCAGCGTGAGGTCGACGAGGCTCCGCCCGCCCGACTTTCGGAATCGCTCGAGCTCATCGAGGATGACCGGCTCGTCGCGGGTCAGCTGCCAGTAGTCCCAGCGATTCTCGACGTGCCACAAGGCGCACTGCGTGTGCTCGTGCGGCAGCGTGACGCCAAGGTCGGACGGGTCGATCCTGCCGAGGACCGTCTGGACGTAGGCCACGGCCGGATGCTAGCCGGTCGAGCGGCTCAGCTCGGGGCGGTTGTGCCACCCGACGCGAGGACCACGTCAAGGATGGCCCGCGCCTGGCGCTCGAGGTCCACCTGTCGGTAGCGCTCGCCGGCCTCGATGCGCTGGAGGAGCATGCCGTCGAGGAGCGAGATGTACGCACGGGCAGTCGCGTCGACATCGATCCAGGGCGGCAGCTCGCCGCGGGCGATGCCTTCGCGCAGGAGGACCTGGCCCGCGCCGACGAAACGCTCGCGGCGACGTGCCAGCATCTCGCGGATGCGCGGCTCGCTCTCGGCGACCGCCCAGGCCTGGACGAGCGTGACGAGACCTGGGCCGCCCTCGGGCGCCTCGTCGATCGAGTCGAGGTAGAACGCCGTTGCGGTCGCGAGGCGTTCGGCGGTTGTCGCCTTCCCGGCGAGCATCGCGCCCAGCGTCTCCAGGCTGCCGCTGGTCATGACCTCGCAGCACTCGAGGAAGAGCTCTTCCTTGCTCCTGAAGTACGTATAGATGGCACCGACCGACAGGCCGCTTTCGCGGACGACATCCTGGATCGTCGCGCCGTAACCGCGATCCGTGAAGACGCGGATCGCCGAAGCGACGATCCGGTCACGGATCTCCTGTTCGTGTGCGGCGCTCACGCGTGGCATTCGGTGCTCCAAGAAGAACGCTTGTTCACGAACGATAGCGTGGCGAGGCTAGCCACGCAACATTCGTCCATTGACAAGGAGAATGACCATTCTCTATTGTCTGCCCGCTGACGTCCCGCCGAGGAACCCGACCCATGTTTGCCCGCTGGGGAGCGCTGGTCTATCGCTTCCGTCGTTATGTCGTCGTCCTGTCGATTCTGCTCGCGATCGCCTCGCTGAGCCTGGCGTCCCAGGCATCCAGCGAGCTGAGCTCGGGTGGCTGGCTCGACAGCAACTCCGAGTCGGCCGACGTCCAGCGCCGGCTCGACGAAGAGTTCGGTGCCGGCAAGGGATCGCTCATCGCGCTGTTCCGCGCCGACGAGGCGGGCGCCGATGCCCGATCCCCGGAGTTCCAGGCCGCGATTGCGACGGCCCTTGCGGGCATCGTCGAGGACGAACGCGTCACGGGCGTTGTCGGCTACGCCGAGACCGGTGAGGACCGGTTCATCAGCACGGCAGGCGACGCAGCCTATGTCGTCATCCAGCTCGGCATCACCAACGAACAGTCGGTCGACCAGGTCGAGGAACTGCGGGAGCAGATCCGGCCGCCGTCCGGGTACGGCTTCCAGCTCACCGGCTACGGACCGCTGACCGTCGAATCGGCCGAGCAGTCCGAGCGTGATCTCCAGCGTGCCGAGCTGGTGTCGCTGCCGGTGGCGGCCGTCGTGCTGATCCTCGTCTTCGGCGCCGTGCTCGCCGCCGGCACGCCGTTGTTCGTAGCCGGCCTGGCAATCCCGGCCAGCCTCGCGCTCATCTTCCTCGTCGCGCAACAGGTCGAGATGAGCATCTACGTCCTCAACATCGCGACGATGCTCGGACTCGCGCTGGCAATTGATTACTCGCTGTTCATCGTGAGCCGCTTCAAGGAGGAGCTGCGCCACGGCAAGACCGTCGGCGACGCGGTGCAGCGCTCGGTGGCCACGGCCGGCAAGGCGGTCGCCTTCTCCGGCCTCGCGGTCGCCATCGGGCTGTCCGGCCTGCTGCTGTTCGCGGCACCGGCCATCCGCTCGATCGGCATCGGCGGCTCGATCGTCGTCATGACGTCCGTGCTGTTCGCGCTGACGTTCCTGCCGGCATTCCTCGGGATGGTCGGGCCACGCGTCAACTCGTGGTCCCCGGGCGCGGTCTTCCGCCGCTTCCGGCCGGTGGACCATGAGCCGACCGCAGCCGAGCGGGGTCGCTGGGAGCGGCTCGCCCACGCGGTGATGCGCCATCCGGTGGCCGTGCTCATCCCCACCCTCGCTGTCCTGCTTTTGGCCGGCGTGCCGTTCCTCCAGCTGCGCCAGGGCGTGCCCGGTCCGGAGGTCAATCCGCCGGGTCTCGAGAGCCGCGATGCCTACGTCGCGCTCGAGACCGAGTTCGCCCCCGGCGAAACCACGCCCATCGTCATCCTCGCCGACGTGGAAGGCTCGACGACATCCGAGGAGAACATCGCCACCCTGCAGGCCTACGCCCGTGAGCTCGACGGGCTCGAAGGCATCGACCGGGTCGAAGGTCCGTTCTCGCTGCGCGACCCGCAGACGGGAGCCGAGCTGACACCCGCGCAGGTCTCCGCGCTGTATGCGCTGCCCGCCGACCAGCGACCGCCGGGGCTCGATGCCATGGAGGCCGCATACCTTCGTGACGGCACGGTCCGGCTCGACGCCATCAGCCCGGTCTCGCCGTCCCAGCCCGCCGCCACCGACATGATCCCGACGATCCGCGCGATCGATCCGGGGGCCGCCGTGACGACGGCGGTCGGGGGCACGACCGCGGCCGGCCACGACTTCCTCGCTTCCCAGTCGGCGCGTGCGCCGTGGGCCGTCGGCCTGACCCTGTTCGCGAGCGGCCTGATCCTGTTCCTGCTGTTCGGTTCGGTCGTCATCCCCGCCAAGGCGATCGTGATGACCCTGCTGTCGATCACGGCGAGCTTCGGCGCCCTGGTCTGGATCTTCCAGGAGGGCAACCTGTCGAACGTGCTCAACTTCACCCCCGTCGGCTACACCGTCGCCGGCAACCCGATCATCATGTTCAGCGTCCTGTTCGGCCTGTCGATGGACTACGAGGTCCTTCTCCTGTCGCGGATCCAGGAGGCGTACCGCAAGACCGGCGACAACACGGCGTCGGTCGCGGAGGGCCTCTCGCGGACGGCCGGCGTGATCACCGGCGCGGCGCTGATCATGGTCACCGTCTTCGCAGCGTTCGCCCTGGCGGACGTCCTCACGATCAAGGCGATCGGCGTCGGCATGGCGATCGCGGTCTTCGTCGATGCGACGATCATCCGCGTCCTGCTCGTGCCCGCGACGATGCGCCTGATGGGGCGCTGGAACTGGTGGGCGCCGGGCTTCATGGCCCGCATCGCCGACCGCCTCGGGTTCAGCCACGTCGAAGCCGACGTGGAGGAGGCCGCGGAGCAGGAACCACGCCGGGCACCGGCCCTCGGCTGATCGGCCCGGTGCGCCCGGGACGTGGGAAGATGCCCGCATGGATGACGACGAACAGCCCGTGACCCGGCTGGGGCCCGACAGCGGGGGACGCGTGCCGGGCGACCAGACCGTGCGCGTCTACACCTGGGAATGGGGGCCCGAAGAGGGTCGCCGTCCGGGCCTACCGTGGATCGGCATCTTCCTGCTCGTGTTCGGCGGGCTGCTCCTCGTCCAGCAGCTGTTCCCGCAGGCGCGGGCGCTGGGCTCCCTCGTGTTCGTGGCAATCGGCCTGGCGTTCCTCGTGAAGTGGGCGATCGACCGCGGCACCGGCTCGCTCTACGCGGGCGCGATCATCACGGCGCTCGCCGCCCCCGGCTTGATCGAGGAAGTGACGAACGCGACCTACGATGGCCTGGGAACGCTGTGCCTCGGACTGGCGTTCCTGGGCATCGCCGCCGTGCGCGCCGCGAGCCACGGCGGGGTCGGCTGGCAGGCATGGTTCGGTGGCCTGCTGGCCATCATCGGCATCGCCGAGATGGTGACCCTCGGGTTCGGTGACCTGCTGGTGCCGATCGTGCTGGTCCTGCTCGGCCTCGTGCTCGTCCTGCGTTCGCCGCGTTGAACGCGGTCCCTACGGACCGAGGCGGTAGATCTCGTAGTCGTCACCGGCGCCGCCCGTGGGTGGGAGCCGGGGGGCGCCCTGGACGAGGTCGCGGTAGTCACCGGGCACGTCCTCGCCGCTGAGCACGACGTACGTCCTCGCCTGCCCGCCGGCAGGGAGATTCGCTGCCGGCTGGCTGCGCATGCTGACGATCTCGCAGGTCGTGTACCAGCCGATGAGCGGACGGACGGCGGCGACGACCCGGCACGGCCCGTTGGCGTCTGCCTCGATGCGCTCGCCCGCCGCCTTCCACGCGACGGGGAGTCCGTCGGCGTCGCTCGCCCGCGCGAGGGCGGCTCGCCCGGCGTAGCCCGCCAAGACCACCACGACGGCGACCGTGCACACGATGCTCAGCGCCCGAGCCCGTTCCTCGAACGGCCGGGCGCGGACGAGGAGCGAGATGGCCACCGACAACGCGCCGCCCCCCGACATGATCACGAGGAGCAATGGAAAGAGCATGTAGCGGGGCTCGGCGTGCGAAACCAGCACGGTCAGGCCCGCGGCGATCGCGGCAGGCAGCAGCAGCCACAGCTGTCGTCGCAGGTGATGCGCACCGTCGCGCCCGGTGGCGAAGACGAACGCGGCCGCCACGGCGTACGCAGCCGCGGCGACCGCAAGGATGAGCGGGACCGGACCGAAGAGCCTCGGGAGGACTGCCCTCGCGTAGGTCAGGAAGGCGACCACGGGCCCGGTCGAGTCCGCCACGTTCCGGGCCGCGCGCATGATGCCCAGCGGTGAGCCGGTCGCGGACACGGCGTGTACGAGATGGGGTACGAGCAGCACGACCCCGCCCAGCGCCGTCGCCCCGACGAGTCGCGCGTGGTCCAGCAGCCGGCGTGCCCACAGCAGCGGGACGGTCAGCCCGATCCCGACGATTCCGGCGACGATTCCATAGCGCGTGTAGAACGCCGCCGCGGCAACCACCGGGGCCAGCAGCAGCATGCGCGTTGGAGCGGGCCTCGTCTCGAACTGGTCCCAGAGGAGCCACATCAGCAGCAGGAGGAGGCCGGCCGACGCCAGGTCGTTGTGGAATAACGGAAGCTCGGCCACGACCACTGGCGCCCCGGCCGCGCCGAGCAGCGCGAAGAGCGCGGCCCTCGGATCCCAGAGCTGCCTCGTGACGAGCCACACGAGTGCAAGAGTCGCCAAGCCACCGACCAGCGTCACCGCTCGCACCGCGACGTCACTGAATCCGGCGACACCGGCAAGCGCGCCCACCGTTGGGAGACCCGGCGGGCGGTACGGCCTCCACCAGTCGACGGCGACGTCGCTCACGTACGACCGCGCCTTCGAGGCGTAGACGGCCTCGTCGTAACCCAGCTGACCCAGATTGGCGATGGTCACGAATCCGAGAACGGCCAGCACTGCGAGCACGACGATCGGCACGACCAACTCGGAGGGCCGGAGTCCGCTCATCGCCACGGAACCGGGATGCGCCCGCGCCGAGTCACGGCGCAGCGCGATACAGGTCGACGTCGTCCGGCGTGCCATCGATCGGTACGAGGCGGCCGGCATCGACCAGGTCCTGATGGGCGGCGAGACGCTCCGGGAGCCGCCGGTGATCTGCCGGTCCAAGGACGACGTAGGTCGGTGCTGCATCGTGATCGTCGAGCCAGGCGGACGGACGGTCCGCAAGCAGTTGGGTCTCGCATCGTGCATACCAGCCGACCAGTGGCGGAGATGACGTGATGAGCCGACAAGGGCCGTCGGCATCGGCGGCAATGAGAGCACCGGTCTCGGCCCACCACTGCAGCGTTATGTCACGCGATAGCGCATCGACCCTGACTGCCCGCACAGCCGGAAGCACCAGGATGATGATCACGATCGCCAGGCCTGCCCGGGCGACGAACGGAGCACGGCGTCCCAGCCTCGATTCACGATCGATCCACTCGATGCCCGAGCCAATCGCGCCCGCCCCGGCGACGAGACCCAGCATCAGTGGAAAGAGCTGATAGCGCGGCTCCGCGTGCGACGCGATCGCGATCAGCAGGGCCGAAACAGCGGCGGTTCCAAGGATCCAGGCATGGCGCCGAAGCAGGGCCGGCATGGCCCGCCGGCGCAGCCACTCCGCGCCGAGGATGACCGCGTGGATCACCCCCACGGCCGCGACCAGCCAGGCATAGGGCGCACCGATCAGGGTCGGAATCCAGAGCAGCGTCTGCCGCAGCGATTCCGACGCGCTCGTGGTGTTCGCCGCGGCCGAGGCGGCGCGCATGATGCCGGCGGGCGAGCCGGTTGCAGCGGTCGAGTACAGCACGTGGGGCAGGACCAGCATCGCGGCCACGCCCGCCGTCGCACCGACCAACCTGGCGTGCGCCAGCATCTGTCGACCCCACAGCACGACGGCCATGACGCCGATGACCGCGATCGGCAGGGCGCTGCCATACCTCAGGTAGAACGCAGTCGCAGCGATCGGCCCCGCCGCGAGCAAGAGGCGATTCGGCGCAGGGCGGCGTTCGAACTGGTTCCACAGCAGGAGCATCAGCAGAACGAGCGCGGCCGTCGACGCGAGATCGTTGTGGAACCGCGGCAGCTCCCGAACGAGGGCTCGCGCTGCGACGGCGGCGGCCAGGGCGATGAGACCGGCCGCGGGGCCCCAGACGCTGCGCGCCAGCGCCCAGACCAGGATGAGATTGACCAGGCCGAGCGCAAGAGTGAGGAGGCGCATGCTCATATCGCTGAAGCCTGCCGGCGCAGCGAGCACACCCACGACGGCCAGGCCCGGCGGGCGGTGGATAGGCCACCAGGCAGCCGGAATGTCGGAGACGAGCGAGCGCGCCTTCGACGCGTACATCGCCTCGTCGTAGCTCAGGGCCCGGCCGGTCAGGACGTGGGTCACGCCCACGATTCCCACGATGAGCAGCAGTCCCCCCGCGACGAGCGCCTCCGCTCGCCAGTCGGCAGGGACGCTGCGTCGGGAGATCAACGGCCGACGGGTCTGCGCGTCGCTACGCTGACGTCCTCGGCCCCCGATGTCAGCGCCACCTCGGGACCCCCGGTTGCGGCATCCACCGACTCCGCCACGACGTCCGCGATCCTCATCAGCTCGTCGTCAGTGACGACGAATGGCGGGCCGAGCAGGATCGTGTCACCGTCGATGCCATCCGCCACCCCGGTTCCCGAATAGAGCAGGACGCCGCGCTCCTGCGCTGCCGCGACGATGCCCTCGGTCACCCGGGCGACGCGCGGCAACGGTGCGCGGGTCGCGCGATCGGCGACGAGCTCGACGCCCACCAGCAGCCCGCGTCCGCGGACCTCGCCGACATGCGGGTGCGTGGCCAGGCGCGCCTCGAGCAACGCGCGAAGGCGTTGGCCCTGTTTGGCGCTCGCCTCGACGAGCCGCTCCTCCTCCAGGATCCGCAGGACCTCCCGCGCGACCGCCGCGCCAACCGGCGCATGCGAATACGTGAAACCGTGGACGAACGGGCCGGCCGCACGAACCGCATCGTGGATGCGGCCTGACGCGGCCACGAAGCCGAACGGCCAATAGCCCGACGTGGCGCCCTTGGCCGCGACGAGGATGTCCGGCCGGACGCCCCAATGGTCGAGCCCGAACCAGCGGCCGGTGCGCCCGAAGCCGGTCATCACCTCGTCGGCGATCAGCAACACGCCGTGCGCACGGCAGACCTCGGCGATCGCGGACCAGTAGCCTTCGGGCGGCTCGACGGCGGCAAGGGTCGCCCCGACGATCGGCTCGGCGACGAACGCGGCGACGGTGTCCGGGCCCGCGGCGACGATCACGCGATCCAGCTCGGCGGCCAGCTCATCGGCGCGACCCAGGGCATTCGAGCCCTCCATGCCGGCGCGGTACGGGTAGGCGGCCGACACGTGGCGGAAGCGCCCGAGCCAACCTTCGTACGGACGGCGCAGCGGCTTGCGACCCGACAGGTCGAGGGCACCCAGGCTGTTGCCGTGATAGCTGCCCCACCGGGCGACCACGATCCAGCGGTCGCGATCGCCGTTCGCGAGGTGGTACGCGCGCGCCAGCTTCAGCGCCGTTTCGATCGCCTCCGAACCGCCCGACACCGGATAGATGGCCGGATCGTCGACCGGCAGGTATCGAGCGACCTCAGCTGCGTACGCCTCGACCGGTTCCGTGGTGAAGGCACTGCCGTGAGCGTAGGCGAGGCGGCCGGCCTGCTCGGCCATGACCCGCGCGATCTCCTGGCGCCCATGCCCCACGTTGACCACGATCGCGCCACCGGCCGCGTCGAGGTACTCGCGTCCGGCGGCGTCACGGATGGTGGAGCCGTGCGCCTCGACCGCAATCGGCGGTTCGGGCACGGCGGAACGGCGGAAGACGCGGCCAGAGCTCACGGCGGCATGGTATCGGAGCATGCTGACGCGCCGCGGCACCCCCGGGGAAAGGGTCGGGAGCGCCGCGGCCGAGATCTACACGCGTCCCTTGGGAACGGTGTGCCAGTAGGTCTTGTTGAAGACCACCTTGCCCAGATGCCACAGCTGGTTCGGCTTTGGCGGCTTCGGTGGATGGTCATAGTCGAAGCGGAGCAGCGTGCCCTTCCCGTCGCCGATCTCGAAGAAGCACATCACCCGCCCCTGGTAGCCGGCGTGCTTGCCGCTCGGTTCGCGGCCCATGACGGCGGCGCTGATGCGCTCTGCCACGACGGGCGCCTCGAAGTGGGCCGTCGAGCCGGCCTTCGAGAGCGGCAGGTCCGTCGCATCGCCGAGGGCGAACACGTTCGGCCGCTGGCCGACCTGGAGGGTGTGACGGTCGGTTGGCACCCATCCGCCGGGGGCCGGCGCCAGCCCGGAGTCGATCAGGAACTGCTGCCCGCGATGGGGCGGCACGAGGATGAGCAGGTCGTACGGCAGTTCCTCGCCTTCGAGGCTCTGCACGACCTTCCGTCCTGCGTCGATCGCCTCGACGTTGAAGAACGTGTGCAGCTCGATCCCCTTCTCCTCGAGGATGGGCGTCGCCATGTCGCTGACGCTCTCGATGGTGAATGCGCGTCCGATCGGCGAGCAGAAGTGGAGCTCCGACTGCTCTCGCAACGTGCGATCGCGCAATTCGGATTCGATCAGGAACGCCACCTCGAGGGGCGCCGGCGGACACTTGTAGGGCATGCCCGCGATGCCGATCACGATGCGTCCCCCGGCGAACGCGTCGAGCGCGCGCCGGAGCCGAAGCGCGGCGTCGGCCGTGTAGAAGTGGTGCGCCTCCTCCTCGAAGTGCTCGATCTCCTCGGGAACGATCCGCGCCCCGCTTGCGATCACCAGGAAGTCGTAGCCGACCTCCTGGCCGCCCTTGAGGTAGACGCGCTGGTAGGCGGGATCGACGCGCTCGATCTCGCCGACGAGGAGCGAGACGCGGTGATCCAGCAGCGAGCGTTCCGGACGCTCGAGCCGTTCCGCTCGCTCGCCGCCCATGGCGATGTACATGAACCCCGGCTGATAGACGTGCTGGCCGGTGGCGTCGACGACGACGATTTCCACGGCGCCGCGTTCGATGCGCCGGCCGAGGCGCTTGGCGAGCAAGTTCGCGGTCAGGGTGCCCCCGACTCCGCCACCGAGGATGACGATGCGCTGCATGGCCGTCAGCGCCGCTTCTCGACGACGATCGCGTCGTATCCGTCGCGAGTCTCGACGGCGATCAGGCCGTGGCCCGCCTTCTCGACCCACTTGGGGATGTCGATCCGGGAACCGCTGTCCGTCGAATAGACCTCGAGCACATCGCCGATGTTCGATTCGCGGATGCCGCGGATGAGCTCCATGAGCGGCCCCGGGCAGAAGCTGCCGCGCGCGTCGATCGTGCGGGTCACAGTGTAGGCGGTGGCGGTTTCGGTCATCGGGAAGTTCCTTCCTGGTTCCTAGATGAAGAGGGCGCCGTCGCCGTTGGTGATCAACTCGATCACGGTCGCCGCCCCGACGGGCTCCCCGAGCCCATCGATCATGTCCTCGGGCTTCAGCCCGAACATATCCATCGTCATCTGGCACGGCATGAACTCGACGCCCATGAGCTGGGCGGCTTCGAGGAGCTCTCGCGGCGAAGCGACGTTGTGCTGCTTCATGAGCTTGCGCATCATCCACGGCCCCATGCCGAAGAAATTCATCTTCGAGAGCTTCCGGTGATCGATGCCCGGACGCTGCATCAGCGACAGCATCTTCTGCATCCAGTTGTCGCCCACGATCCGGCGGTCGTCGCGAACGAATGCCAGCAGGCTCCAGAACGAGATGAAGACGCGGCACTTCACGTCGCTTGCCGCGGCCGAGCTCGCCAGGATCATCACCGGGAGGACCTTGTCGAACTCGCCGGACACGCTGACGATGACGATCGACTTCGTCTTAGCGGCATCATCGGAGTCGGGCTCGGGAATCGCCTCGACCTCGGCGAGCACGCTCGCGAGCGGGTCGACCGGGATGGTCTCGGTGGCTCGTTCGAGGGTTGGTGTAGTCATGGCCGGACCCTCACTTCCTGCGAATGACGAAGCGGTAGACAGGACCGTCGACGGTCTGCTCGACGAGCTCGTTGCCGGTCGAGCGACACCAGGCGGCGAAATCCTTTACCGACCCGGGGTCGGTCGCGAGGACCTCGACCAGCGCGCCGGAGGCGAGTGTCTTGACGGCCTGGGCGGCCTTGACGATCGGCATCGGGCAGGACAGGCCCTTGGCATCGACGGTCGTGGTGATTTCAGCGGTGGCCACGGTTGGAATCTCCTTTCGGGCCTCGATCAGATGAAAACGAGCTGGCCTTCGCCGGCGTTGAGGTAGAAGGACGTCACGCCCTCGACGCCGTCGACGAGCGGGTCGAGGTCGTCCTGCTCGATCCGGAGCAGGTCCATGGACAGCGAGCAGGCCTGGATGTCGATGCCGCCCAGCTCCTTGGCCTGGCGCAGGGTGTCCGCCCAGCTCGCCTGGCCGGCCCCTCGGAGCGCGTCGACTGCTTCCCGACCCGCCGCACCCGCCTCCGCGGCAAGCCCGTGGTCCCGGGCAATGCGGTCGGCGCGGAAGGCATCGAGGGCCCAGTACTGCAGGAAGATGTTCACCGGCTTGCCGAGCGCCGCAGCGCCAGCGGCCAGCACGGCCGCCGCCTGCAGGCGGTCGTCGGTGCCCGAGAACAGCACCAGGTTGATCGGTTCGTCCATCGCAGGGACCTCAGCTGGAGGAGGACGCGACCTGGGACGAAGTCGTGGCCTGGGGGTTGGGCTTGATGACGGGCTCGGCCGTGGCAGAGAGCGCAGCGAGCCGGCGCAGCCGCCGCTCGAGGACGCCGCGCATGATTCCGCAGGCGACCATGACGTCGGGATCGACCAGGCGGTAGCGGGCTTCGCGCCCGTCCCGCTCGGCTTCGACGAGACCCGCGGCGCGCAGGACAGCGAGGTGCTGCGAGACGTTCGGTTGGCTCAGGCCTAGTTCGGCCGCCAGCTTCCCCACTTCGCACGGGCCGTCGAACAGCCGGTGCAGGATGTGCAGGCGGCGCGGGCTGGCCAGCGTCTTGAGAACCTCGGCTTGCAGCTCGGTGATCTCGTCCATGGCCGCAGCATCCATGCATGCGCACATGCGCATCAGTGCCGGAAGTCACGTGCATGACATGCCGATTGGACGACCGGGCTCGGGGTGACGTCCGGCCCTCCGCGTCATTGCCGAGGGCCCTACCACCGCTGCCGGCTTGCCCCGATGCTCGCCTCGGTCAGGAGCGCGAAGGAGGTGTGCGATGGACGTCAGCACCATGACGCAGGCGACGGGAAGCGCGCCGCACGAGGGCCTTCTGCAGTGGCTTCGAACCCACGGCGTCGAGTACGAGCTGCACGAGCACGCTCCGACGGTGACCGCGCTCGAAACGGCCCGCTCGGAGGGCGTCGACGCCCGACGCTTCGCGAAATGCGTGGCCGTGGTCACCGCCGAGGGCCGCCACGCCCTGATCGTCATCGAAGCCGCCGAGCGGGTGGATCTCGGCAAGGCCTGCGACGTCCTCGACACCGATCACGTCCGCCTCCTGTCCGAGGCCGAGCTGTTCGACCTCGCACCCGAGTGCGACATCGGGACGATTCCCCCGATCGGCGAGCTGTGGGGCGTGCCGGTGTACGCGGACACCACCCTGCGCAGCGCCGAGATGGTTTCGTTCCATGCTGGGAGCCACCGGTTCACCGTCCATGTCCTGCGCAGCGCGTGGGTTACGGCAGCACACGTCATCTACGGCGATCTCGCGGCGGATGACGGGCGGCCGGCCTGGGCGAGCCACTGACCTCCTCCGGCCCGCCGGGCGCGGAGGTGCAGGCGGCGATTCGGCCCGGGTTGAACGCGCCGGAGTGCCCGCCGCGGTACGCCGTTCGGCACTGCCGCGGGAGCCGTGCCGCGACGACGCTGGACGCGATGGTCATGGCTCATGAGGCTCCCGAATGACCCTCGGTACGGTCGCGCCGCCCATCCGCTGGACCGGCACGCCCGTCATCGTCGCGTCCGACCGCTGCAAGGGCTGCGAGTTGTGCGTGGCGGCTTGCCCGCATCACTCGCTCGCGCTCGATCTTGGAACGGTCAATCCGCTCGGCCATCACCCCGTCGCGCTCATCGATGTCGCGAGCTGCACCAGCTGCGCGTTCTGCGCGCGGGTCTGCCCGGACGCCATCCTGACGGTCCTCGCCCCGCCCAAGGGGGTTGACCGATGATCGGCACGGCGCCCGAGCGCGTCCTGCTCAAGGGCAACGAGGCCATTGCCGAGGCAGCCATCCAGGCCGGCTGCGACGCCTACTTCGGCTACCCCATCACGCCCCAGGCGGAGCTGCTCGAATGGATGGCTCGGCGGATGCCCGAGGAGGGGCGGGCGTTCGTGCAGGCGGAGTCGGAGATCGGAGCGATCTCGATGGCGCTCGGCGCAGGCGCGACGGGTGCCCGCGTGATGGTCTCCACGTCGAGTCCGGGTTTCAGCCTCATGGCCGAGGGGATGAGCTACATGGCCGGCTCACAGGTGCCCTGCGTCCTGGTCAACGTGATGCGCGGTGGACCCGGGCTCGGCGGGATCGGGCCGGCCCAGGCCGACTACCTGCAAGCCGTCAAGGGCCACGGCCATGGCGACTACCGGGTGCCGGTGCTGGCGCCGGCATCGATCGCCGAGGCCATTGCCCTGGTCCCCGATGCGTTCGAGATCGCCGAGCGCTACCGGACACCGGTGATCATCCTGGCCGACGGCATCCTCGGCCAGGCCATGGAGCCCGTGGCGCCGGCCTACCGCACCCCGCCACGGCACGACAAGCCTTGGGCCCTGGGCGGCGCCGACGGCCGCGATCCGCGCGTCGTGCGCTCACTGGACCTCCAGCCGGCTGCGCTCGAGCGACACAACGAGGAACTGCAGACGAAGTTCCGCGAGATCGCCGCGAACGAGGTCCGCTGGGCCGGCGAGCGGCTCGACGACGCGGACCTCGTCGTCGTGGCCTACGGCATCGCCGCCCGGGTCGCGCGAACGGCGATCGCGCGCGCGCGCGATGCGGGGCTGCGCGCCGGGCTCTTCCGCCCGATCAGCCTCTGGCCGTTCCCATCCGGAGCCCTCGCGGAGGCGGCGGCCTCGGCACGGGCGGTCGTCGTCGTCGAGTTGTCTGCCGGACAGCTCATCGAGGACGTCCGGCTTGCCGTGGAGGGTCGCGTTCCGACCTTCGGGTACGGCCGCACCGGGGGCATGGTGCCGTCCCCATCGGACGTCGTCGACGCGCTGCGGCAGGCGTGGGCGCGCTCGTCGGAGGTAACCCGATGACGGCCGTCGACGCACCGGAGGCACGGGTCATCTTCGAGCGGCCGGCGTTGCTCGAGGAACGCACCACCCACTACTGCCCGGGCTGCGGCCATGGCGTCGTCCATCGCCTCGTCGCGGAAGTCCTCGAAGAACTCGGGATCGGAGGACGGACCATCGCCGTGGCGGCCGTCGGCTGCGCCGTCTTCGCGTACGACTACCTGCACGTCGACTTCGTCGAGGCCCAGCACGGTCGCGCCCCGGCGGTCGCGACTGGAGTCCGCCGGGTGCGCCCGGACGCGTTCGTGCTCACCTACCAGGGCGACGGCGACCTTGCGGCGATCGGCACCGCCGAGATCGTCCATGCCGCCGCTCGTGGGGAGCGCATCACCACCGTGTTCGTCAACAACGGCACGTACGGGATGACCGGCGGCCAGCTGGCACCAACCACGCTCCTGGGCCAGCGCACGACGTCGACACCGCTCGGGCGCGACGCCCGGCTCAACGGCTACCCGCTGCCGATCACCGAGATGCTGGCCCTCGTGCCCGGCACGGCGTACGCGGCCCGTGGTTCGGTCGCGACGCCCGCCCTGATCGGCAAGACCAAGGTCATGCTGCGCAGGGCGTGCGAGGCACAGCTGGAGGACCGCGGGTTCGGCATCGTCGAGGTGCTTTCGAACTGCCCGGTCGGCTGGGGCATGACCCCGGTCGAATCGATCGCCCAGCTCGAGGTGGTTGCCGCCACCTACCCGGTCGGCGTCCTCGTGGACCGGACCAGGGAGGGCTGACGTGGAGCGCGCCATCGTGATCTCCGGGTTCGGCGGCCAGGGCCTGTTGCTGTGCGGCCGGGTCCTCGCGCATGCCGCCATGGTCGAAGGACGGGAGGTGCTCTGGATCCCCTCGTACGGGCCCGAGATGCGCGGTGGCGCCGCGACGTGCACCGTGATCGTGAGCGATGAACCGATCGGATCGCCGATCGTCGACCGGCTCGACGTGCTCGTGGCCCTGACGACGCCGTCCCTCGAGAAGCACGGCCGGCTGCTGCAGGAGGGCAGCCTGCTGGTCGTTGACAGCTCGTTGGTGTCGGTTGGACCGCGAGCCGGAATCGAGCTCCTGGACATCCCGTGCACCCAGCTCGCCGTCGCCGCCGGCAGCGACAAGCTGGTCAGCATCGTCGCGCTCGGTGCGGTCCTCGCCCGGCGGCCCGTCGTCGGCGAAGCGGCAGTCCGCTCCGCGCTGACGGCGATCGTCGGCGCGAAACATCCCGAGCTGCTCGCGATGGATTTCGCGGCGTTGGAGACGGGGATGCGCACGCCGGGCGCGCTGCCGGCGCAAGCCTAGCCCCGGCGGCCATCCGACCCGGGAACCCACCCGCATCTGCCGGTGTACGGGGTACGGTGGAGCCGTGGAGGGCCGTCCGACGGAAGACGCCGAAGCGATCGCGCGTGCCCGCGGTGGTGACGTCGCGGCGTACGAGGAGCTCGTGCGTCGATACCAGGACGTCGCCCTGCGCACCGCGTACCTCGTGTGCCCGGAGACCGACGTCGACGATGCAGTCCAGGAAGCGTTCCTCAAGGCCTATGCGGCGCTCTCCCGCTTCCGGGACGGGGCGCCGTTCCGGCCGTGGCTGCTGCGCATCGTCGCGAACGAGGCGCGCAACCGACGACGATCGGCAGGTCGCAGGACGGGCCTGGCCCAGCGGGCGACGGCGGTCGCAGGGCCGGCCGTCGAGCCGTCGCCCGAGCATGGTTACCTCGCCCTGGAGCAGCGCGAGGCGCTGTTCGCGGCGGTCAACCGCCTGCGTGACGAGGACCGCGAGGTGATCGGCGCGAGATTCCTGCTCGAGCTGAGCGAGGCCGAGACCGCTGAAGCTCTGGGCATCCCACGCGGGACGGTCAAGTCCCGGACGGCGCGGGCGCTCGCACGGCTGCGCGAGGTTGTCACCGAGACGGACGGCGGGCCGGACCGTGGCTGAGCAGATGGGCGGGCTTCGCTCCATGACCGACGACGAGCTGGCCGCGGCCCTCGGCTCGCTCGTGCCGGCCGTCGGCTGGCCGGAGCCGCAGCGCGCCCCGGGCGGCGCTGACGTGGCAAGCCGGGTGCGCGCCCGCATCGTGGCCGTGGCGCCGCGTCCGGCCCGCCGCGGATGGCTCTCCTTCGCCCCGGCGCGCCGCGCGCTCGTGCTGGCGATCGTCGCCCTCGTGGTGCTCGCGGCGGTCGCCGGCGCCGTAGCGTTCGGCGTTCCAGGGATCCGGCTCATCTTCGGCGACCTCGGCGGCACTCCCCCGCCGGCGGTCGCCACGCCGGCGGCCACGCCGTCGGGCTCGGCGCAGCCGGCCGGCTCAAGCCTCGCACTGGGAGAGCTGGTGGACCCGGCCGCGGCCGCACAGGGTGCCGGCTTCCCGGTGCTGCTCCCGAGCGACCCCGCGCTGGGTGCGCCCGATGCCGTCTACCTCTCCGAGCGCGACGAGGTCGCCCTCGTCTGGGCGCCGACCGATGAGCTTCCGCCGACCGTTCAGTCGGACATCGGCCTGCTGATCATGCAGTTCCGAGGGTCCGTGTCACCCGAGCCCATCGGCAAGATCATCAGCTCCGGCACGAGCGTCGAGCCGGTTCGGATCGCGGACGGTGGTTACTGGATCGCGGGAGATCCGCACATCTACTTCTACATCTCGCCCTCGGGCGAGCACGTCGATGAGGGCCGCCGCTGGGTCGGCGACGCACTGATCTGGCAGGACGGCGACATGACCTACCGGATCGAGACCTCGCTGGGCAAGGACGCCGCCATCCGGATCGCCGAGTCGCTCCAGTAGCCAGATCAGGTCTCGGTCGCCTCGTGCGCGCGAGCCCACAGCTCGCCGATGAGCGCCTCCGGATCCGGGGAGTCGATCCTCAGGGTCTGCCATTCGCGATCCCCGTCGAGGAGCGTGACGGCCGGATGTTCGTCGAGCAGTTCCTCGAAGCGCTCCCGGACCGCGAACATGTCGGTGTCCCAGTAGCCCAGGTACAGCGCACTGCCCTCGCGTTTGATCTCGGGGAGCGGCCACGTCAACGGCGGTTCGGCACCGACGTCGTCAGCCGGTTCGATGTCCACGCCCGGCCCTGGCGCCTCCTCCGGAACCAGGTCCGGGTAATGCCGCGTCAGCCACGTCCGGAGCTCCTCCGGGAGCTTCGGCCAGCGCTGCATCAGGTCGGCCAGGCCGGCTCGAGCCTCCGGCACCTCCCGGTGACGCACGAGCAGGTTGATGATCTCCGAGCCTCGCGGCGGCTCCCACGAGGTCGACGACCGGCGGCGGATGATCTTGCCGAGGTGCTCGGCCGCGAGCGGGACGTCATCGGCGTCGCCGAACTGGCCGATCACGTCTTCGGCCGCCATGCGCTGCGGCCAGGACGATGAGGCAAGCCAGGCCTGCCAGTAGGGCCGTGCGCCTACGCCGAACACGGCGCCGAGCGCTCCAAGGGCAGCGTCCCGGACATCTGCGTCCGTTGACTCGAGCGCTGTCGCCATGGCGGCTCGGACCTCCCCCGTGGGCCGTGCGTTGCGCAGGGCACGAAGCGCATCGGTTCCGATCTCATCCCGCCGCCGATCGCGCACGGCCACGCACAGGACGCCCGTGAGCTCGTCATCGAGCGGTGCTCGAAGTGCACCTGCGAGCCGGAAGGCGGCCTCCGCTGCGCGGTCACGTCGCCGCGCCAGCGCCAGGACCAGGTCGGCGGGCGGCTCGATGGGCTCGGAGACAAGCTTCGCCACCTCGGCCTGGGCCGCGACGGCTCCGCCATACACGACGGCAATATCCGCATCGGGTTCGGCGACGGCGGTCGCGAGCAGCAGGGCCGCCGCCCCGGGAGTGCGTTGCCCGGCCGACGACACGAGGAATCGCCAGCCCCTCACCTTGGGATGGCGGCGCTGCGCGTCGATCGCGTAGCGGATCGTCGTTTCACCTGCGACGGCGTCCATTCGCCGCCGAGCGGAGGTGTCGTGCGCGCGCGTCTCCCAGTCACCAACGAGACGGTCGAGCTCGTCCGGGGACACGTCATCGAACAGGTCGAGCCGCTCCAGACCACGCGCGCGGACGCCGCTCCGTCGAAGCGTGGACAGCACGCGCGTGACGGCGGCCCAGCCATCGAACGTCGACACCATGTCGAGTCGAAGGCGGCCGTCCGGTTCGTCGACGAACTCGACCGAGAGCTCCCGACGGAGGAGGCCGTCGAGGATTGCCGGCACCTGGTCACGCTGCGCAGGATCGACCAGCCACGTCCGGAATCGATACGGCGTCTGGTCGGTGATCCAGTCGAGACGACCGGGTTCCTCGGGAGCGGCCGGTACCGGCGACGGAGGTGGTGGCGAGTCAGACCCCGAGAGGGCGCGCTTCAGCCGCTCGAACACGCACGGAGCTTAGCGCCGTGCCGTCGCGCGGCTGCCGTCCGCTGACGGCGTGATTTCTGCCAACCGGCACTTGTCCGCGCGGCGCAGCGAGTCCAGGCTCGTGGACATGGAAGCGTGGGTCAGCGCCATTCGAGGCGACCCGCGGCCGTGGTTGCTGGATCGTGACGATCCGGCCGTTCGGCAGCTCGCGCTGCGCTGGCTCGAGGATGCCGACGCCGACGATCCGGAAGTCGCCGCGGCGCGCGCCGCTGCGATGGTCGCGCCGCCGATCGCCCCGATCCTCGACGGACAGGATCCCGAGGGCTGGTGGGTCAAGCCTGGCGCGGGCTACGCCCCGAAGTACACCGGCACCACGTGGTCGCTGATCTTCCTCGACCAGCTCGGCGCCGACGGCGGCGATGCGCGCATCCGGCGTGGTTGCGGCTACCTGCTCGACCACGTGGCCACCACGGCCGGCGGGCTCGGCTGTTCCGGGCAGATCTCGGGCGTTGCGCCGCCGTCCGTCGTCATCCACTGCCTCAACGGCAACCTGCTGCGGGCGCTGATCGGCTTCGGCTGGCTCGACGACCCGCGCGTGCAGGCTGCCATCGACTGGGAGGCACGCGCCATCACCGGCGAGGACATGCCCCGCTGGTATGCCTCGTCCACCCCGGGCCCCGGCTTCGCCTGCGCCGCGAACGCCGGGATGCCCTGCGGCTGGGGCGCGGTGAAGGCTGTGCTGGGACTGGCGCGCGTGCCGCCCGAACGCCGGTCACCCCTCGTGCAAGGGGCGCTTGACTCCGGCGTCGACTTCCTCCTCTCGGTCGACCCGTCCAGCGCCGCCTACCCCGCCGGCTACGGGCGCATCTCGGGCTCGTGGCTGAAGCCAGGGTTCCCGTCGGGCTACGTCGCAGACGTCATCCAGGTCGGCGAAGCGGTGGCTGACGCAGGTGCCGGCCGGGACCCGCGCCTGGCCGGCGCGATCGGCTGGATCGTCGCGCAGCAGGACGAGCGAGGTCGCTGGCACAACCGGTACACCTACCACGGCAAGCTGTGGGCCGACATCGAGCGGACGGGCGACGTCTCGAAGTGGGTGACCCTGCGCGCCTGCCGCGTGCTCCGAGCTGCGCTGGGCGACTGAAACGCGGTGACGACCCCGGTGGGGGGAGCCGGGGCCGTCACGCGGGCCTGGGGGGCGAGGGTGGCGCTGCGCGCCGTGTTCAGTGGATGCCGGCGAGCTCCTGGAGCGTGCGCCAGTTGGCGAGCCGGTCCTCGTTGGTTGCGAGGATCTCCGGCGTGGGCGTCCCGTCGGCCGCGAAATGCGGGGCGAAGCGGCCCTCGGTCCGGGCGAACGCGAGGAAGTCGATCGGTGTCCCATCGGGGTTGGAGGACCAGTCGTCGCGGATCGCGGGATTGCCCTGCAGGGACAGGCGCTCGGCCACGGACTCGCCGCGCCGCGGGTCGTACGTGAAGAGCGGGAACGCCCGTGACTCCACTGCGAGCTTCGCCTGGCGGTTGGCCGCGTCGTCCGGGATGCCGTGTTCCGGCATGCACGGGGCGTACGAGATCACCACGGCCGGGCCGGGATACTCGTTGGCCTCCACGATCGTGCGCAGGAAATGATTGATCGAGGCGGGCGTCGTCTGGGCCACGTACGCGGAGCCGTGTGCCATGAGGATCCGGCCGAGCTCCTTGCGGGCCTCCAGCCGGCCATGCTGGGCCTTGCCGTAGGCGGACAGCTTCGTGACCTGGCCGCCGAACGTCGCCGTCGAGGCCTGGCCCCCGGTGTTCGAATAGACCTGCGTATCGAGCACGAGGACCTTGATGTCCTCGCCGGACGCCAGCATCCTCGACAGGGCCTGGAAGCCGATGTCGTACATGGCGCCGTCCCCGCCCATCGCCCACAGTCGCCGCTCCGGATGGCCGGCCTGGTCCCACGCGGCCCGAATGCCCATGGCGACCGTGGCAGCGTTCTCGAACAGCGAATTCGTCCAGGGGACCAGGTACGGGTTGAAGGGGTACGTCGCTCCGAAGACGGAGTTGCAGCCCGTCGCCGCGACGATGCCCATCGAATCGGGGCCATACAGCTGGCGCGTGGCAGCCACCATCAGACGGATCGCGGTCGCCTCGCCGCAGCCTGCGCACGAGCCTGCCCCGCCGACGTAGCCGATGGCGTCCTCCCCGAGGAGCAGGTCGGCCAGCGCCTTCTCGTTGCGGTACACCTGTGGCGTCGGCGGGAGCGACCGATACAGGCGCATCCCACGCTCGAACCGCTCCAGGGTGCTTACCCCCGACGACTCCTCGTCGACCTTGGGGATCATCACGAGCGCGTCGTGACCGAGGGCGGTGCAGACCTCGACACATTCGGCACAGCCCTTGCAGTGGACGGGATCCACGAAGATGCCGAAGGCTCCCCGGTCGTGACCGTGCTTGGCGGGCACGTCGCCATACTTGGTCGTCGAGGCAAAGTGGCTGCGCAGGGACGCAGCCGCCTCCGCCGGATCGCGCTCGGTCGCGGCGACCGCGTCGATGCGCGTCTCGACCTCCGGCTCCGGGACGACCGATGCGAGGATGGCCGAGTCGGGACAGGCCGCAACGCAGGCCATGCAACCAACGCATTTCTCGAGCAGGAACTCCGGGATCTGCGGGGCGAGGCGGCTGAAGTCGCGGGTTGCCGCAGTTCCCGGCGGGATGACCGAGCGCGCCAGGCCCGCGTCCGCCGGAAGCTCGGCGTCGGCGATTCCGCGCCGGTAGGCCGGCACGACGGAGCGCCCGAAGTCCTCGACGTATGCCTCGACGTCGAACAGCGACGGGGCGGTGGCGATGGCTTCTTCAGTCATCCTCGGCCTCCGCCCGCCCGTCGCGGTCGCGCCCGACGCCCATCGCGATGGCATGCACGATGTCGGTGACCGACAGGATCCCGATGGGCAGGGTCTCGTCGTCATCGGACACGACCACCAGCCGGTGGATGTGCCGGCGCTCCATCGTGCGCGCAGCCAACGGGAGCGGCGTGGACCGCGTGACGGTGATCGCCGGCGACGTCATCAGGTGGCGCACGGCGAGGCCAGGCCAGTTCGTCCAGAGGTACTCGGTCGACCGTGCGCGGAGGAGGTCGGTCTGACTGAGCACGCCGACCAGCGAGCCGGACCGGTCGACCACCGGAAGTCCGCTGATGCCGTGGAGGTCGAGCAGGCTCGCTGCCTCGTCGAGGCTCGCGTTGGCCTGAACCACGACCGGCTCGGACGCCATGAGGTCACCGACGATGGCCTGGGGGGTCTGGGTGGTCTGCGTGCTCATCGCGCTGCTCCAGTGAGTTCCGGGACGGACGTTGACTCGAGCGCACCGGTGACGTCGAGGAGGGCGTCGTAGGCGGCCGTGATGACCGCAAGGTTCGCCTCGACCACCGCGCCGCCGCGCTTGCCGTAGAAGCGCGCCAGGCGCTGCCGCACCGCCTCGAGGAGCGCGTCGCGAGCCAGTCCCGCACGTTCGGCGAACGGGGACACGCGCAGGAACACCCCGACGAGGGCGACGCCCTGCATGCGAACTTCGAGGTCCTGGCGCGGCGCATGAGCGCGGGCGAGAGCCGCGGTGTCGAGCGCCGTGACCCGGATCCTGCGAGCCAGGATCTCAGCGCGCGTCGCTGCCGGGATCGACATCCAGATCGACTCGGCGTCGGTCAACGGCGACTGGATGAACAGCGTGCCGCCGTCCACCAGCCCGGCCAGTGGGTCTCCGGTTCCGAACGCCGACACGGCGTGGAGCGGCACGAAATCGACCGTGTCGAGCTCGGCGTGCAGCCGGATCGGCTCGTCGGCGATCGTCAGGTAATAGGTGGTGGGCAGGCCCTTCTTCTCGGACCCGTAACGCGGATAGGCCTGGACCACCTTGTCGAACAGCTCGCCGGCCAGGGTGGCCACCAGCTTGTTCGTGGTGACCGATCCGAACCCGCCGATCGAATGGCCGCGCATGGACCAGGCACCCGCCGGGCGGACGTCGGCCGCCACGCGTTCGATGGCCAGCGGATGGCGGATACCCACGACGCGATGTGACAACGGCCCCGGATGCAGGCGCGTGATCTCGTCGAAGATCGCGACCAGGTCGCCGGCAGCGACGTCGCGCGATCCGAGGCCGGCGGACACGGAAAGGACGCGGGGGACCGCATGCCCGTCGACGGCGTTCTCGTAGAGCGCGGACCGGACTTCGCGGGTCAGCGGGTTGTGGGCTGCCGTCGGCTCGTCCGTCCGTTCGACGACGGCGACCGCCCATGCCCGGCCGAGGATCTCCGCGAGCTCGGCGGCCGGGAAGGGGCGGAACGAGGTGACGGCCACACAGCCGGCGGCGCGGCCACGAGCGCGGAGGTGATCCACGACGCTGATCGCGGTATCCGCGATCGTGCCCATGGCGACGAGGATCGTCTCCGCGTCCTCGCAACGGTACGGCTGGACGGGGGCAATGGCGCGACCGGTGAGCTCGGTCCACTCCATCATGGCGCCCGCGAGCAGGCCTGGGATCCGCTCGGTGTAGGCGCGCTGGCCGATCCGGCCTTTCATGTAGCTGTCCTGGTTCTGGACCGTGCCGGTCATCAAGGCTTCGGCCGGATCGAACAGGTTGCGGATATGGAGCCGCGGGTCACCGACGAAGTCGCGCAGCAGCTCGTCCTCGGGGAGGCGCACGTTCTCCAGCGTGTGTGTCGTGAGGAAGCCGTCCTGTGCCACGAAGAACGGCGTCTCCGACGCCTCGGCGACGCGCCTTGCGATCGCCGTCAGATCGGCCGCCTCCTGCGCGTTGCGCGCCAGGAGCATGCCCCAGCCCGTGTCGGCGACCGCCATCAGGTCGTCATGGCCGGCATGGATGTTGAGCGATTGACTGGTCAGCGCCCGGGCGCCCACGTGGAAGACCACCGGCAGGCGTTTGCCGGCGATGACGTACAGGACCTCCTTCATGAGGACGAGGCCCTGGCCCGCGGTGAAGTTGGTCACCCTCGATCCCGCGAGGGCTGCCCCTTCGGCTGCCGACGCCGACGAATGCTCCGACTCGGGTTCGATGAATCCGAGTGGCGTGTTCCACAGGTTGCTCCGCCCTTCGGCGACCGCCGCCTGGAAGATGGCGGCCATCGTCGTGGACGGCGTGATGGGGTACACGCACGCGATCTCGGAGAGGCGCGTCTCGACGTGCGCGATCGCCTCCGATCCGTCAACGATCGCGGGCAGCCCCGGGTAGCGGGACGATGCCGGTTCGGTCTGCATGGTGCCAGCGTGCGACGTCGGCCGGGCAATGCGGCAGGGTAAGGGCGACCGAAGGAACGGGCCGTTCGGCCCGTCCCCCCGTGGTCAGCCCTCGACCGTGTCCGCCAGCCGGCGCAGTCGCTCGACCAGGTTCTGCTCCCCGATCCAGTCCGAATGCTCGATGTCGATGAGGCGATCCGGCCAGCGATAGAGCGCGACATACGCCCGCTCGAGGGCGAGGCGCATCGCGCTCGGGCCCATCACGACGACGCGCCGGGCATCGCCCAGCAGACGCGCGATGAGCTCGAGATACGACGACTCCGTCTGGTCGCCTCGGTGGATGGCACTGGTCGCGATCTCGCCATCGCTGCCGATCCACGCCACGGACGCCCACGCATCCCCGATCCACGCCACTGCGCAGGGAACCACGGACAGCCCGTCTTCAGTCGTTCGTGCGGCGATCGTCATTGGGTCACCTCGCTTGATTGCGACCAGTCAGGCTGCGTGCGCGACACCGGCGCCCGCCTTTCGCGTCACGTACCACGTGACGAGGACGGCGACGATGCCCGGCACGAGACCGACGAGCAGCACCTCGTCGAAGGACAGGCCGTCGATGTTGGGCTGCAGGTCCTCAACGGTTGCCCAGCCGAACATCACCTCGCTGATGAACAGACCCGCGAGGAAGTAGGTTGCCGATCCGATGGCCCACAGCCAGCGGGTCGGAGACTGGCGGAGCGCCAGCAGCACCACGTGCGCGATGAGCCCGAAGGCAAGGGACATCAGGGCCAGCACGCCCAGCCCCGTAAGTCCGAGATCCCAGTGCATGGCCGAGCTCCTTTCGGTGCCGATCCTTGGGTTCCGAACCGCGTGTGGACAGGGCCGCTCCGCCCGATTCCGGCGGGCTGGAGCGGCTGAACGTCGGCTGTCAGATCGTGCGATTCGCGCGGATCAGCGCAGCGGCAAGCGTTGACGTGAGCGTTCTCGATTGGGCAGCGCTGATGGCGCCGCACGACCAGCCCCAATGGATGGCCACGCGGTCCCCCGCGCGCGTGCCGCTGGTCGACGGCGCCACCCGCTCGGGCGCGGGCGGGCCGAGCGACAGCCGGCCCTCGTGCATGAGCAGGGCACGTGCCTCGACGAGCAGTGCGTCGCCCTCGGCGCCGAGGACCTCCGCGGGACGGACCAGGCACTGGCCCATCGCCGGCAGGATCGCCTGGACCTGGCCGGCACGGAGCATGCCGATCCGGGGCATCACCTCGAGGACGTGGAAGCTGTGGTGCGGGACGGCGCCGGTTCCGGGTTTCGACGCCAGCCAGGACCACTCACCGCGCTCCGTCCGGCCGCGGAAGCGGGTTCCGAGGTGCAGGGCGAAGTCGTTCGGCCGCACCCGCTCCAGCAGCGGACCGCCGATCCAGTACGCCTCGACCACCCGCGGGTCGAGCGGGTCGGCGATGCCGGCCGACCAGGCGATCAGTTCCAGGTACGGCCAGGCGCCTTCGAACGAACGGCACAGCCTGACGAGTTCCGGCCCGTCCAGCCCGGCTCGAAGGTTGCCCACCAATCCGTCGTGATCCTCGGTTCCGCAGTAGCCGAGGACGTTCGGTGGCGCCGCGAAGCGCGCGAACGTCAGTGGCCCGGAGACCGGCTCGATGCGAGCGGGCAGCGCCAACGCGGTGGCGTCGGTCATCCGGAGACCGCAGGTTGGGGCGTCGTGCGGCCCATGGCCCCGCGCACGGCGATGACCGCGACCGCGCCACCGGTCAGCAACAGGCCGTGGCCGAGCAGTGCCTGGACGGCCGGTGCTGCACCACCCGTGACCGCCTGGAGCGTCGCCGTGATGACGGCTCCAAGGACGAGGACGCTGGTGACCAGGGTGGCCGGGGCCCGCTGCAGCGCGGCGTACCAGGTCGTGACGTAGCCCGTGAGGAGGGCGCCGGTCACAACGATCGCCGCCCACTGCTGGGCACCGAATGCGGCGATGCCGCCCAGCCCGCCGGTGGCGGCCACGACGGCGAACAGCGCGAGGGAGCCAACGACCATCCGCGATGCCGCGGCAAGGTTCGACGAGACGCCGCGCAGGAGCAGGCGCCGGACCAGGACGACCTCCACGGACCACAGGAGCGTCGCGACGAGGATCATCGCCTCCCCGGGTCCCACGCCGAGGGTGCCGGTCGGGGCGAGCAGGACGGTTCCGACGAGCAGCAGCCCGAGAGCCGCCACCTGGGCGAAGCCAAGTCGCTCGCCGAGGGCCACCATGGCGAGCATCGCAACCCACACGAACATCGTCTTGTGGATCAGCGCCGCGGCCGGTGATCCGGCCAGCGCCAGCCCGTTGAAGAACAGGGCGAACGGCAGCCCGCCGCCGATGATCCCGATGACCAGCAGCGCTGCCCGCCGCCGCGAGTCCATCACGCGCAGCTCGCCGATTCCGCCGGTGGCGATGACCGCCCCGGCGAGGAGGAGACCGACCATCCCGTTCCGGACGGCGGCCAGCAAGGTGGGGTCGTCGAAGAGCTTCACGTACTGGCCGTTGAGGTAGACCGACACGCCGCTGATCAGCGCCGTGGTGAACGCGAGGCCGACGCCCCACGCGGTCGTGTTCGGGATACGCATTGTCAGGTTCCTCGCTCAGTGGGAATGGACGGAGCCGCGCCACGTGCGGTCGCGGCAAGCAAATCAAGTTCCGCGGCGTCGCCCGCGGTGGTGCGCGCAAACACCGTGCCGAGGCCGACGAGCACGGTCTCGCCGACTTCGAGATCCGGGACGAGCAGCGACGACACGAGTCGATCGCGGCCGTCGACGGCGACGATCGCGGCGTCGCCATTGCGGGCAACCACCACGCCGCTCTGCATCAGGCACATGGCACGCCGTCCTGGCTGAACAGCGACTGCGCGATGGCGGCCACGAATGCGTCGAGGGCTTCCTCCACGCGGGGACTCAAGCCCTCTCCGAGTTCGAATTCCTCCCCACCGATGCCCACGAACGTAGCCAATTCCATGTCGGCGCCCAGCGCGTCCGCCAGCGCGATGACCGTGGGCAGCGGCAGGGCATGCGAGGACGCCGAAGCCGGGCCCCGGCTCTGCAGGTCGACGAGCGGCATGGAGACAACGGTTCCGGGAGCGATCCCGCGCACCGCGTCGATGACCACGCAGCGGCCGGTTGACGAGGCCGCGACCAGGTCGTCGGCTCCGAGCTGGCCGACCCGGCGCACGACCACATCGTCCGGAATCACCTCCCCGAGGCGATCGGCGGCGCACAGCGCCGCAGCGTCGTCCCGGCGATGGCGATCGCCACACACGAGGACGGTCGCGGGGGACATCATCCAACCTCCTCGTAGCGCAGGTCGAGGAAGTGGGCGGCGCAGGAGATGCACGGGTCGTAGTTGCGGATCGCCTGCTCGCACTGGCGGGTGAGCTCAGCGGTGGGCAGGTCCAGGCGGGGCTGGACGAAGCGGCGCAGGTCGTCTTCGATCTGCTCCTGGTTCTGGGAGGTGGGCGGGACGATGCGGGCGGCGGCGACCAGGCCGTCGGCATCGATGCGGTAACGGTGGTAGAGGATGCCCCTGGGCTCTTAGTTGCAGCCGTGGCCGAACGCCGCGCTGGTCTCGACCTCGACGTCGTGGC
>DASTYU010000129.1:0-11779 GCA_035764655.1 Candidatus Limnocylindrales bacterium | reverse complement strand
TGCTCGGGCTGTACCTCTCGGAGCACCCGATGGGCGAGGTCGCCGAGCAGGTCGGCCAGTTCGTCAACGCCTATTCCAGTGACCTGCGCGACGAGTCGCTCGACGGGCAGCGCGTGGTGGTCGGCGGGATCGTGACCGGGTTGCGCACCGTCGTGACCAAGGCCGGTGCCCAGATGGCCATCGCCACGATCGAGGACCTCCAGGGCAGCATCGAGATCGTGGTGTTCCCGCGGCTCTACGAGCAGACCAGGCCCGTGTGGGTCGACGGGCGGATCCTGCTGGTGGCGGGGAGGATCGACCACAAGGGCGAGGAGATCTCCCTGCTCGCGGACCTCGCGGTGGACTGGGACGACGCGGCCACGCAGGGACCGGACGCCTTCGCGCGTGAGGTCGCCGCGGGTGACCGGGGCGGGCGACGGCGACCGGTGGCGGCCGCACCTGGGGCCGGCGGAAACGGCAGCGGCAACGGCATGCATGCGCCGCAGCCGGTCGGGGCGGTGGCCGCGGCAGGGGAGGCCGCTGCGCCGCGGCCGCCGATGGTGTCGCCGATCCGGGCCGACGCCGCCGCGCCACCGGCGCCGTTGCCGCCGATCGCCCCGCCGGTGCCCGTCCCGACGTACGTGGAGCCGGACGCGGGACCACTCGACGACGACCGCGACACCGAGCCCGCGGTGCCGGACGAGGCCCGTGAGCGGATCGTGCCGCCGGCCGCGACCAGCGAACCGGTCGACGCGCGCGCGGGCGCGGTCCTCCACGTTCGGTTCGCGCGCCACGCGGCGCCGGAGCGGCTGGTCGGCGCGATGGAGGCATTCAAGGCCGTCCTGCGCGATCGGCCCGGCGCGACACGGGTCGTGATCCACGTTCCGGGACCGTCAGGCGGTGAACCGCTCCCGATGGAGCTGCGACGGGGTGTCGCCTACGACGCGGAGCTGCTCGCCGAGGTGCGCCGCCGGCTCGGCGAAGGCGTCGTCGACCTCCAGCTCGCGTAGCCGACCGGCGGTTGCCGGCCAAGCGAGGACGGTCAGGTCGGATCGGCCCCGGAGATGCGGCGCACCGCCTGCACCGACGACAGCAGCTCGTGGTATTCCGAGCGGACCTCGTTGACGGTGTCCTGGTCGAGGTCCAGCTCGCGCGCGATCTGGTTGATGACCGACGCCTCCTCGGCCGTGATGGTGCCGTTCTGGGCGCCGATCATGAAGCACGCACGGAGCATGTTCCGGCGCTGCTCCGGCGTGGTGATCGCCTTGAACTCGCGGGTCACCACGTAGTCTTCCGTGTCGCCGACGGTGCGCGCCTGGAGACGGGCCATCTCGGCGACGAGCACAGCCGTCGGCTCGTCGAGCATGCCGCGCTCCTGGAGCTGTTGCTCGATCAGGTGCGACTCCTCGTCACTGATGTTCATGTCCGCATTCGCCGCGCGGGCGAGGATGTACGCGGCCGAGGCGACCAACCGCGCGCGCTCAGGCGGCAGGGCGTTCAGGCGCCCGACGATGCGGCGCACCGTCTCGGTCTCGCCGGTCGTCGCGTCAGTGAAGGCGCGCTCGGTTTTTTCCGCGGCGGGCTGGCTGGCGGGACCGAAGATGTTCTTGAACATGCGGACTCCTTGCGGTTGCGCGGGCAGCGCGAAGGCTACCAGCGTTCGTACGCGGGATGGTCCGGGCCCACCGCGACGAACACGCCGCGCGCCGTGGCGGTGATCGTTCCGTCGGACAGCAGCTCCGCATCGACGGTGACGCGATCGGCCTCGGACTCCACGACCCAGGCGCGCAGGTTCACTGGGCGGTCGGTGGGGGTCGGGCGGCGCAGCTTGATCGTGTATTCGGCGGTCACGCAGCCAGGCGGCTGATCGAGCGCGCGCTCGCGCATGAGGTGCATCGCCGCCGTCCAGTTGGCGTGGCAATCGAGCAGGGTGCCGATGACGCCGCCGTTGAGGACGTTCATGAATGCGGCGTGGTGCGGCTGCGGTAGCCATTCGGCGATGAGCTCCCCGTGCGAGCCCTGGTGACTGCCGATGCGCATGCCGTTCGTGTTCGCCGGTCCGCACCCGAAACAGGTCGACTGGGGTGCATACCGCTCCTGCAGGGACGGTTCGTCGGTCATCGGCGAAGGACGTCCGGGATATCGGGTTCGGGGCCGCGCCACAGGTCCAATTCTTCGGTGGCGAAGCGCCCGTAGTAGTTCGTGAAATGGCCGCCGTTGGCACGCAGGATGTCGTGGGAGATGCGCTTGTCGACGTCGCTCGGCGCCCGGACCATGACGACCCGCCGACCGTCGCGGAGGGCCCGTTCGTAGAGTACGAAGTCCGGCAGCTGGTCCATGACCGTGAACGCCAACAGGCGCCGGACGCGGCTGCCGAGGCCGTGGGCGCGACCCATGCCGTCGATGCGGGCGGCGCCATCCGCGCCTTCGAGCACGGTGATGGCCCCGGCCTCGAAGCCGGCGTCCAGGAGGTCCTGCACCGCGGCTTCGGCCGCGGATGGCTCGTCGATGACCGCCAGGACGGCGCGGTCGGGGTAGGCGATGAAGCGGTCGGAAGCTGCGGACATGCGGTCCGCCAGTGTACGGCGGCAATCCGCTCGATCCCCCCTCGCGTACCTCACGTATCGGGATCGTGTGATCCCCACGCCGGGGAAGGGAGTGCCCAGGTATGCGAAAACGCTTGGTGTGGTTCGTCGTCCTCGCGCTCACGGTTCTGCTCGCGACTGGCGGTGTCGCGACCGCGACGCAGACCACGGTGACGCTGACCGCCCGTCTCTCCGGGGCCCAGGAGGTGCCCGCCGCCGACCCGGATGGGAGCGGCAAGGCCGTCGTCGAGATCGACGTCGAGGCCGGTGAAGTGTGCTTCGACATCAAGTCGCTGTCGGACACCGGGACGCCGAACCGTGGGCATATCCACGAGGCTCCCGCCGGGGTGAATGGCCCGATCGTGGTGCCGTTCTTCGAGCTGCGACCGCCACCGGCCGACCCAGGCGCGCTGGCATCGGACCCGCGCAACGACGCGCTCGAGAGCGGGCGGCTCCAGGACTGCGTGCCCGGTGATCCGACCGTCCTGGCGCGGATCGTCGCCAATCCGGCCGGCTTCTACGTGAACGTGCACAACACGCGCTTCCCGGGCGGCTCGCTGCGCTGCCAGCTCGAGGTGTAGCGCCCGTAGGTCGACGCTCGCGTGGCCCCTCCCGGCGCGGGAGGGGCCACGTTGATGTCCGCGTCGTGGTGCCGAAGGCGGGGATCGAACCCGCACGAGGTTGCCCTCAACGGTGTTTGAGACCGTCGCGTCTGCCTGTTCCGCCACTTCGGCACGGGACGATCAATCGTAGCGCGACCATCCGGGATGGGAGCTGAGTCGGGTGTGACGCAGGCGACGTACGAGCGAGCGTGGTCAGTGGGCGATCCCGACCCTGGGTGGACGCTTCGAGCGCTGACCCTGCGAGCCGTGCGTGATCTGAGTCCGAGCTGACTCGGCGCCGAGGAAGGATTCGATCGGGCTCGCGGAACCTGCGACGGCCCGATGCCGTCTGCGCTGGGACCGATGCTAGACTCGCCCAGCCTCGAAATCGCCGTCCGGAGGGAATCCCTGCCCGTGGAGCAGGACCTTCGCTCGACGACGGTCCCCGACGACCCCGTCCAGCGCCGCGACCTCATCCTGCTCGAGCGCGCCCGCGACGGCGACCTCGACGCGTTCAACGACCTGGTGACCCTTTACCAGGACGCGCTGTACGCGCTCGTCGTGCGCATGGTCCCCGATCGCGATCAGGCGGCCGATGCCGTCCAGGAGGGGTTCTTCTCGGCGTTCCGCAACCTGCACACGTTCCGTGGCGGAAGCGTGAAGGCATGGCTCAACCGGATCTGCGTCAACGCCGCGATGGACACGCAGCGTGCGCGCCGGCGCCGGCCCTCGCAGCCCTACCCGGAGCTCGAGGACGACAGCTGGCAGCCGCCCGCCGGCGAGGACGCCGATCCCGAACGCACCGCGGTGCTCGCCGAACGGTCACGCGCATTGAGCGTCGCGCTCACCACCATCACGGACGACCAGCGGACCGCGATCGTGCTCTACGACATCGAGGGCTACGACTACGCCGAGATCGCCGAGATGACCGGGGTGTCGCTGGGCACCGTCAAATCGCGCATCCACCGCGGCAGGCTCGCACTCCGTGATCGGCTCGAAGGTCGAATGGAGCTGTTCCGTGGCTGATCGACAGCCTCGCAGGGAACATTTTCGATGAGTGGATCGTCAGAAATCCAGATGCACGAAGAGCCCAACTCCTCCGATCACGCCCAGCATGACCTGCTGGTCATTGCCGCCCTTGCCGATCGCGGTGCGACTGGCGAGGAAGCCGACCTCGCACGTGCGCAGATTGCCGCCTGCGGCGCCTGCGCCGCCCTCCACGCCGATCTCGTCAGCCTGGCCACCGCCACGCGGCAGCTTCCCCCGATCGAGCGGCCGCGCGACTTCCGGCTGCGGCCCGTGGACGCCCAGCGGCTTCGACCGAACCTGGTCCGGCGGCTGTTCGGCTCGTTCGGGACGCCGCGCGACGGCTTCAGCCGGCCGCTGGCAGCCGGCCTCACGACGCTGGGCCTTGCCGGGCTGATGCTCGGGATCCTGCCCGGGACCCTGTCGCTGGGCGGGGCAACGTCGGGTGGTGCGCCGGCGTCGACGGCAATGGACCAGACGCTCGAGGCGGGCGCTTCCGCGCCGGCCGCCGGCGTACCCGAAGTGGAGGCCCCGGCCCCCGCTCCAGCCGGCGCACAGCCGACCGACCCCCTCCAGCAGTACTCCGACGGCGATCGTGCCGCGGCCGACAACCTGCGGCCGCTTGGCGCCGGCGAGCTCCAGGGCGACGACGGCGGAAGACCGGTGATGATCGCCAGCGCGCCCGAAGACTTCACCGACGTCGCCGATGACTCGTCGGGCGTCTCGCAGCTCATGGTGATCTCTGGGACGCTCTTGATCGTCGGCCTTGGGCTGTTCGCCCTGCGCTGGACCTCGCGCCGCTTCGGGGGCTGAAGTTCCTTGCTGCCGTCCCGCGGCAGCAGCGATGAAGCAATTGACGGTTCGGGCGCTTTCGTGCCGTCCGACGGCACAGATCGACCTTCATTCGTCATGCGTGCCGGGCGATGGCAGAGATCGACCGCGGGGCGGGTCCGCTTCGTCCCTGTTGCCGTCCCACGGCAACGGTAGGAACCCACACGGACGACCCGTACCTGACGGAACCCGGCGCGACCCGCCGGTACACTTCCTTCGTGCCCACCGAACGCCTGATGCTGCTCGACGGCTACGGGCTCGTGTACCGCGGCTACTTCGCGCTTCCGCCGCTCACCACGTCGAAAGGCGAGCTGGTGAATGGCGTCTTCGGGTTCGCGAGCATCGTGCTGCGCGGCATCCAGGACCTGCAGCCGGATTACCTCGCCGTCTCGTTCGACCTGCCCGGCCCGACGTTCCGCCACGAGCAGTACGCGGACTACAAGGCGACCCGGGTCAAGATGCCCGACGACCTGCGCGACCAGTTCCCGAAGGTCCGCGAGGTCGTGAAGGCGCTGCGCATCCCGGTCTACGAGATGCCCGGCTACGAAGCCGACGATGTGATCGGCACGATCACCCAGCAGCTCGACGGGAACGAAGCCCTCGAGACCACGATCGTCACGGTCGACCTGGACATGCTCCAACTGGTCACGCCGCGCGTCCGCCTCATGACCACGCGGTCAGGGGTGGAGAACACGGTCATCTACGACGTCGCCCGCATCGACGAACGCTTCGGGCTGCGGCCCGACCAGATGGTCGACTACAAGGCGCTCAAGGGCGACCCGACCGACAACATCCCCGGCGTGCCTGGCGTCGGCGAGAAGACTGCAGCCAAGCTGATCCGCGAGTTCGAGACGCTCGACTCGCTCTTCGAGCGGCTCGACGAGGTGAAGCCGGACAAGCTGCGCGACAAGCTCGGCGAGCACCGCGACCAGGTGTTCCTCGGCCGCGAGCTGTCGCGCATCGTCCGCGACCTGCCGATCGAGCTCGATCTCGATGCAGCACGGCTCGGCGACTATGACCGCGACACCGTGGTGCGGCTGTTCCGGGAGTACGAGTTCCGGACGTTGATCGAACGGCTGCCGCCGATGGCCGGCGAGACGCCGGAGGAGCGTGCCGACCGCCTTCGCTCGGTGGCGGAAAGCGGCTACGTGCCGGCGGCGCGCGTCGCCGGTGGCCGGCCCGACGGCTGGGGTCCGGGTCGTGCCGGCGCTCCGGCACGCCCATCGAGCGGCGAGCTCCAGCTCCGCCTGGACTTCGACGCTGTTGCCGCGGGCGGAGATGGCGCACGACCCGCCGAGAGTCGCACGTTCGAACCGGCCGAGGACCTGCCCACGGCCCTTGCCCAGGCCATCCTCGATCCGGGCCGGATCGACGTTCGCGACGCGCACGGTGTCGACGAGCTCGAACCGTGGATAGCCGGGCAGACCGCGATCGGCGTCTCCCTGCTCGCCGACGACCCGCGGCCGCGTCGAGGCACGCCGCTGGCACTGGCGATCGCCGGCGGCGACGGACGCGTGGTCGCCGCTGACGGTCCGGAAGCCTCGGACGAGCTGCGCCACCTGCTCGAACGGCTGCGGATCCCGCTGGTCGGCCACGAGGTCAAGGCCGTGCTCGTGGCGGCTTTCGGGGAGCACGAGACCGCCGATCCGCTCCCGGTCGCATTCGACACGCAGATCGCCGCGTACATCCTCAACGCGGCGCTGCGCAGCCAGACGATCGCCGACGTCGTGGCCGAGAACCTCGACCAGATCCTGCCGCCGCCGGCCGAGCTGCCGGCCACCGCCCGGGCGGGCCTCGAGGCCCTCTCCGCAATGGCGGTCCGCGAGCCGCTCGAACGGCGGCTCGGCGAGGTCAAGCTGGACCGCCTCTTCCGGGAGGTCGAGCTGCCGCTGATCCCGGTGCTTGCCCGAATGGAGGCCGTCGGGGTTGCCCTCGACCGCGAGGCGCTGGCCGTGCTCGATCGCGAGTTCTCGGCCGAGATCACCCGCCTCGAACAGGAGATCTACGCCGACGTCGGGCACGAGTTCAACCTCGGCAGCCCGAAGCAGCTCGAGCAGATCCTCTTCTTCGAGCTCAACCTTCCCAAGGGCAAGCGGACCAAGACCGGCTATTCGACGGACGCGTCCGTCCTCGAGGAGCTGCGCCCGGCGCACCCGATGATCGACAAGCTCCTTGAATGGCGGGTCTACACGAAGTTGCGCTCGACGTATGTCGAGGCGCTGCCCTCGCTGATTGCCGAGGACGGACGCCTGCACACCACGTTCCACCAAGCGGTGGCGTCGACCGGTCGCCTGTCGTCATCGGACCCGAACTTGCAGAACATCCCGATCCGCACGGCGCTCGGGCGGCGGATTCGGCGCGCGTTCGTAGCCGGCAGCCCGGAGCGCACGCTGCTCGCCGCCGACTACTCGCAGATCGAGCTCCGCATCCTCGCTCACGTATCGGGCGACGAGCACCTCAAGGACGCCTTCGAACGGCAAGCCGACATCCACCGCGAGACCGCGGCGCGGGTCCTTCACAAGGAGCCGGCCGACATCACCCACGCCGAGCGATCGATGGCCAAGATGGTCAACTTCGGGCTGGCCTACGGAATGAGCGACTTCGGCCTCGCCTCGCGGGCGAACATCCCGCGCGCGGAGGCCCAGGAGTTCATCAACAGCTACTTCGCCGCCTATTCCGGGATCAGCTACTACATGATGGCAATCAAGGAGCAGGCCAAGGCCCAGGGCTGGGTCGAGACCCTCCTCGGGCGCAAGCGGCAGATCCCGGAGCTGCGCGCCTCGAACCCGACGCTGCGCGGGGCGGGGGAGCGGATGGCGATCAACATGCCGATCCAGGGCACCGCTGCCGACATCCAGAAGATCGCGATGATTCGCGTGGACGAACGCGTGCGGGCGGCCGGGCTCAGCGCGCGGCTGTTGCTCTCGGTGCATGACGAGCTGTTGTTCGAGACGCCCCGCGAGGAGCTCGACCGCCTCGCGGCGCTCGTGCGCGAGACGATGGAAGGCGCCCTGCCGCTCTCCGTGCCGCTGGTCGTCGACGTCAAGGTTGGCGATGACTGGGAGTCGATGACGCCGCTCACGCGCGAGGACGCGATCGCCGCCGAGGCCGACGAGCTGCCCCTCGAAGCCCCGGTTGCGCCGCTCGCCAGCTAGGCAGGCGGGTCGTGCCTGAGTTGCCCGAGGTCGAGACCGTTGCGCGTGACCTGCGGCCGAGGCTGGTCGGCGCGACGATCGTCGGCGCGCGGACGAACTGGGTGCGAACCCTGCGCTCGCAGGACCCGGTCGCATTCGCCGACGGTGTCACCGGACGTACCGTGCTCGCGGTTGGGCGTCGAGCAAAACAGCTCGTCGTGGAGCTGTCGGGCGACGTCGCGCTGACGATCCACCTCAAGATGACCGGCCAGCTTTTCGTCGTGCCCGGAGAGCTGCCCGAGGATCCGTACGTCCGGCTCGTGCTCGAGCTCGGGGACGCGAGGGAGCTGCGGTTCCGCGATATCCGCAAGTTCGGAAAGATCGGCCTGTACGGGCGAGACCCGGTCACCGGGGAGCTGCTCGAGGAAGTCGGGGGCAGCGCGGTGTTCGCGGGCGTCGGCCCGGAACCGCTCGACCCGGATTTCACGCTGCGCGACTTCCGAAAGCTGATCCGGCGGCGCAAGGGCCGACTGAAGCCGCTGCTCACCGACCAATCGTTCCTCGCCGGGGTCGGCAACATTTACGCCGACGAAGCGCTGTGGCGGGCGAAGCTGCATCCGCTTCGCTCGGCGTCATCCCTGCGGCCGCCGGATGAGCGCCGGCTGTACGAGGCGATCCGCGGCGTCCTCGCCGAGGCCGTCGAGCGGCGCGGTTCGTCGATCGACGACTACACGGCCCCGGACGGTGACGGTTCGATGCAGGAGGCGCTCGACGTCTACCAGCGGACGGGCCTGCCCTGCCCGCGCTGCGGCCATCCGATCAAGCGGATCGTCATCGGCGCTCGATCGACGCACTTCTGCTCGTGGTGCCAGCGCCTTCCCAGCGCAGACCGCAAGGCGGCCCGCGCGATCCTGCGTGGCATGACCGGAGGCGCTCGCCGTCGTGGACGCCGCTGGTCCGAGCTCGACGCCGGCGGGAAGACTGAGCCGGAGCCGGTGACCCGCGCCGAACGGACGCGCCGAGCCGCCGCAACTCGTCGGGCTGCGGCACGCTCGTCGGCCGGGGACAGCTGATGTCGATCCTTCGGCTCGCGGGTGTCACGCGTGAGGTTGGCACGTTCACGATCCTCGACGGCATCGATGCCGCGATCGCGCTCGGCGATCGGATCGGCTTGGTCGGGCCGAACGGCGGCGGCAAGACGACGCTCCTGCGGATCGCGGCGGGGCGCGACGAACCGGATCGCGGCGAGGTCCACCGAAAACGAGGGCTCTCCCTCGGCCTGCTCGCCCAGGAGGCCCACTTCGACGCCGCATTCATGGCTGCCCCCGACCTGCGCACGGCCGTGCGTGCCGGTGCCGCCCACCTCGACGCGATGGCGGCGGAGCTGTCGGAGCTCGAGCACACCGGTCGCGCCGCCGAACCCGTGTACGCCGAGTTGCAGCACCGCTTCGACGCGCTTGGCGGATACACGCTCGACCTGCGGGTGGATGCGGCGCTGTCGGGTCTCGGGTTCGCGCGCGAGGAATGGTCGCGCCCTCCGGCGGCCATGTCGGGCGGGGAGCAGACGCGTGCCTCGCTGGCGCGCCTGGTGATCGCCGACCCGGATCTGCTGCTGCTCGACGAGCCGACGAACCACCTCGACATCGACGCGCTCGAATGGCTGGAGGTGCACCTCCAACGGCGGGCGGGTTCGCTCCTCGTCGCGTCGCACGACCGGGCGTTCCTGGATGCGACCGTCACCCGCGTGTGGGAGCTGCGCGACCGGCGCCTGACCACGTTCCGCGGCGACTACTCGGCCTACCACCGCCAGCGCATCGAACGCGATGACCGCGCCGCAAAGGTGGCCGACACGCACGAAGAGCAGATCGCGCGCGAGCGGGAGCTCGTCCAGCGCTACCGCAGCCACCGCAAGTTCTCGAAGATGCACGAGCACGAGGCGCGGCTCGAGCGGCTGCAGGCCCAGCGCCGGGAGGCGCCGCGTGCATCCCGCAGGCTCGCGCTGCCGTCGCGGGCACTCGCCGGCGATGGTCCGAGCCGTTCGGGCGAGATCGTCATCCGCATCGAGGATGCAATCGTTGGGTACCTGCCGGGCCGCGGCGGGCCGGACGGCAACGGCGAGGCCCCGGCGGAGTCGGTGGTCGTGGCGAAGGCTCCGTTCCTGGCGGCCCAGCGCGGCGAGCGCATCGGGATCGTCGGACCGAACGGTGCCGGCAAGACCACGTTACTGCGCACGATCGCCGGGGAGCTGCCACCGCTCGACGGTTCGATCACGTTCGGCAACAACACCCAGCTCGGCTACCTGGCGCAGCTCCGAGGCGGCGCGATCCCGGGCGCGACGGTGCTCGATGCCCTGCTCGAAGCGATCCCGGTCACGCCCGGCGAGGCGCGCGGGTACCTGGCGCGCTTCCTGTTCCGCGGCGACGATGTCTTCAAGGAGGTCCGCCAGCTGTCGGGCGGGGAGCGCTCGCGCCTGGAGCTCGCCTTGCTCGGCATCCAGCCGTCGAACCTGCTGCTCCTCGACGAACCCACGAACCACCTCGACATCGCGGCACGCGAGGCCATCGAGACGTTCCTGGCGGAGACGGCGGCGACGCTGCTGATCGTGTCGCACGACCGGCGCTTGCTCGAGACGGTATGCGAGCGGCTGTGGGTGGTCGGCGGCGGGCTTGCGGTGCCGTTCGACGGCGGCTACCGCGCGTGGCGCGCCGCGCTCGCCGACGGTTGGACCACGGCAGCCGCCGCGGAGTCGGAGGCGCGCCGGCTGCGGGTCGGGAGCTCAGCGGCAACCGGGCGGGGGACGCGAACAGCTGTCGCCGAGGCTCCGAAGGCGTCACGGACGACGGCGCCCGCCCGCAAGCGCCCGCAACGGCGAGACAAGCTTTCGAAGGACGCCTACCGCCGCCAGAAGGCTTCGGTCGAGGCCGAGCTGACGCGCCTCGGCCTGCGCAAGAGCCACCTCGAGTTGTCGCTCGGCGACCCGAGCGTCACCGCCAACTACGTCGAGATGCGCCGGATCACCAGCGAGCTCGCCGACATCGAGCAGGCGTTGGCCGCCGCCGAGGACGCGTGGCTCGAGGTCGAGGAACGGGCCCCGTGAGGACGCTCCGGATCGGGCTCACGGGTCCCATCGGCTGCGGCAAGTCCACCGTTGCGGGGATGCTGGCCGAGAGGGGCGTCAGGGTCATCGACGCCGACGACGTGGCTCGTGCGACGTACCAGGAGCGCGCGGTCCGAGATGCCGTCGTCGCGCGGTTCGGCGAGAGCGTCCGACTCGCCGACGGGTCGATCGACCGGGCGTCGCTGGCGCGCATCGTGTTCGCGGATCAGGACGCGCTGCGCGACCTCGAGGCCATCGTCCACCCAGCCGTCCGGCCGCGCATCCTTGCGTCCATCGATGCGGCCGAGGCTCGCGGCGCACCGGCGGTCGTCGTGGAGGCGATCAAACTCGTAGAAGGCGGCCTGGCGGAGCTGTGCGACGAGGTCTGGCTGGTTACGTGCGACGCGCCAATCCAGCGCGGCCGCCTGCGCGAACGTGGCGTGGCCGATGACGACGCCGAGCGGCGGATCGCCGCTCAACGACACCTGCGTGACCGGGTCGAGCCGGTCGCGACACGCCGCGTCG
>DASTYU010000128.1:0-2984 GCA_035764655.1 Candidatus Limnocylindrales bacterium | reverse complement strand
CCGGCCGATCAGGCGGTAGCCCGACTGGTTGTCCGGGATCGGTCGGCCGACGGCCCATGAGAACGCCCGGCCTCCGAGCTCGTTGGCAAGCCGCCGGGTTGGCGGCATCGTCCGGAAGTTGCGCCGCCCGATCACCAGGTCGGGCCGCGGCTCGACCTCGTACGCGCCAATGAACCTGGGGATCTCGGCCGGATCGTGCTGGCCGTCGGCGTCGAGGGTCAGCACGGCGTCGTAGCCGTCGGCGATCGCGCGCTCGAAGCCCAACCGGAGAGCGGCGCCTTTCCCCAGGTTCGGGCGCTGCTCGAGGACGGTCGCTCCCGCGGCGCGGGCCTGATCGGCGGTGTCGTCCTTCGAGCCGTCGTCGACGACGAGGACAGGGAGGTGGTCGGCGGCGGCCCGCACCACCGGCCCGATCCGCGGGCCTTCGTTGTAGCCGGGGATCAGGGCGACGATGCGCGCAGCCAGGCGACGACCTCCAGCCAGGCGGGTTTGCGGCAGTGTACGTCGCGGTCAGCGGTGGATCGCGTCGACCGAAACGCGGACCGGCCGGATCCGGCAGATCACGCGCCGCTCGCGGCCGGCAGCTTCGGACGGGTACACGAACCCGTAGAACCGAGGATGGGTCGTGTAGGCGCGCGTCAGTGCGTCGAGGTGTTCGACAGCACCGTCGCCGACGAATTCCGCGTCGCCGCGAACCTGGAGGAAGCGCGAGGTGTCGTCCGGATCCACGACCAGGACGCTGGCCCGCGGATTCGCCGCCAGGTTGCGCGCGGACTGGCGCCCGCGGGTCGTGTTGACGCGAACGACGTCGCCGTCGGCGTCGAGCCAGACGAGCACCGAGTGGGGCTGCCCGTCGGGGTCCATCGTCGTGAGGACTCCGTGGATCGGCCGAACCAGGAGGTCGCGGTGCGAGTCGGGGATCGAGCCGTGGGCGATCGCGATCGTCACGAATCCGCGCCGTGCGTTCCCCAGTCGCGGGCCACGACGTGGGTGGGCAGGATGCGGCACAGGACCGGCGACTCCGTTGTCGCCAGGCTCGGATCGACGATGTCGCCAAAGTAGTGCACCGGCTGGCCGACGTAGGCGGAGGAGATCTGGTCCAGGTGGGCGACCGCGCCCTCCTCGGTCATGTCGACGACGCGGCCCTGTACCTCGAGGTACCGGTCCGGCTCCCGGGGGTCGTAGCAGAGCAGCGTCACCTGCGCGTCGCGACGCATGTTCCGTTCCTTCTGGAAACCGCGCATGGTGTTGACCCGGATGCACGTTCCGTCGAAGTCGCACCACACGACCGACGTCTGCGGATAGCCGCTTGGCATGACCGTCGAGAGGGCCGCGATCGGCGGGCACTCGACGAGGTCGCGGAACAGCGCCGGGATGGACGCCACGGCCGTCACCCCGTTCTCGGCCGCACTGCGAGGTATCCGAGCATGGCGACCAGCGGCACCTGGAGCAGGCGCAGGGCGATGCCCCACGTTTCGTACTGGGGCGAGCGTCGAGGCGCCACACCGAAGTACATCAGGATCACCAAGCCGACGAACACCGCCGCCGCGCCCCACACGACCCGTCGATCGGTGACGGCAAGCAGGCCGGCGAGACCTCCGAACACGACGGCGGCCGGCAGCGCGAACGCGGCCTGGTCACCCGGGTTGTCGATGACGGTCATGACCTGCAGTCCGATCAGCAGGTAGATCAGGGCCACGGCACCGGCCAGCAGCGCAGCGGTGTGCCGCACGGCGGTGCGTGTGTCGGGTGCGAAGCGAGCGGCAAGCATCGAGCACCTCCTCGGAGCGTCAGCCTGTCCGGCTCCCAGCCCGATGCCGAGTGCCGTTCGGCTCGAAATCCAGGCGCCCTATGCCCCAGCGCGAGTGCTTTCCGTGGCTTCGAAGAACGCCAGCGCGCGCAGGCGCGCCTCCGCGTGGTCGACGATCGGTGCGGGATAGTCGGCGTCGATCCGGCAACCCGCCGCTTGCTGTTCGGCTTCGGTCATCGTCCACGGCGCGTGGACGCGGGCATCGGGCACTCGCCCCAGCTCGCGGACCCACTGCCGAACGTAGTCGCCAGCCGGGTCGAACCGTTCGCCCTGCGTCACGGGATTGAACACGCGGAAGTACGGCTGCGCGTCGGTGCCGACGGATGCGGCCCACTGCCATCCGCCCAGGTTCGAGGCCGGGTCGCCGTCGACGAGGTGGCGCATGAAGTGCGCTTCACCGACCCGCCAGTCCACCAGCAGGTCCTTGGTGAGGAAGCTCGCGACGATCATCCGGGCGCGGTTGGGCATGAACCCGGTGGCGGCCAGCTGGCGCATGGCGGCGTCGACAATCGGGTAGCCGGTTCGCCCCGCGCGCCAGGCCTCCGCATCGGCGTCGGTGCCGGGCCACCGGAGGCCGGCGTAGCGGGCCATGAACGGCTCGCGGGCGATGCGCGGCTCGTGCCACAGGCCGTGGGCATAGAAATCGCGCCAGGCGAGCTCGGAGAGGAAGCGGCGCGGCCCCGCCGTGTCTCCGTGGCGCATCCGGACCGCCTGGGCGACCTCGACCGGTGACAGCAGGCCGAAACGGAGATCCTGGCTCAGGCGCGACGTCGCACGCGCGTCGGCGAGGCGGTCTCGGGTCGACGCATATGCCGTCGGCCCGTGCTCGGGTCCTGCCTCGATCCAGCGGGCCAGGCGTTCTCGAGCGGCGGGTTCGCCGGGGTCGAGGAGGTGTTCGGGATCGGCCGTTGGCTGCACCGCGCGAATCTCGTCCAGGGCGTGGACGTCCGAATGCAGGTCGTCCGAGGATGCGATGGCCTCCGGAGCAGGCACGACGTCTCGCATCGGCAGCCCCTCCCATGCACGATGGAACGGGCTGAACACACGGAAGGCGCGTCGCTCGCCGGTCAACACCTCCTCGGGCTCGTGGATCAGCACACCGCGCTTCTGGCGGAATGCGATTCCGGCCGCGTCGAGCGCGTCGGCGACCGCCCGATCGCGGGCGCGGCCGAAT
>DASTYU010000127.1:0-8248 GCA_035764655.1 Candidatus Limnocylindrales bacterium | reverse complement strand
GCGCTGCTCGGGGCCGCGATCGCGGGTTCGGCGCTCTGGCAGCGCAGAGCAAGGTCGAAGGGACCGGCTTCATCGGAAGATCAGCCGCAGCTGTTGACGCAGGATGACTAGCGAGTGGAACGGCCGCGGGCAAGCGTCTGGCCAATTTCCCACCCGTGGGCGCTTAGGCCAACTACGTCGCTCCGTCCCTGGCCAGATTCCCTGTCCGTGGGAATTTGGCCACGGAAACGTCCGAAAGCAGCCGTTTCCGGCGCCTGAGCCGCCGAATCGGCCAGACACTTGGCCTAAGTTTCCGTGCATGGGAATTTGGCCAGATCGAGACGGCGGCTTCGGCGACGGGCCGCGACCGTCGGGCGGCGACCGTCGGGCCGCGACCTTCCAGGCGGGGCGATTAGAGCGCGGTGATACGCCGTGGACCGCCGCGCCGGCCGATCCGCACCGGAACGGGCTGGCTCCTCAACGTTCGGCCGCGGAGCGGCGTGGAGAGGAGCACACGAGCCTCGTCGGCCCACGCGGCGGACTGGCGCATGAGCCAGCCGCGATCGAACCGTCGAAGGTGAGAGGGCGGGGGTGGGGTCTTGCCTGGCATCGTCAGGACCGCGCGGGTTCGGCTTCGGCCTCGACGAGCTCGGCCTCGGGCCATGCACACGATGGACAGGTCCAGCGTTCGAGGGCGTCCTCCTGGGCCGCTTCCTCGTTGGACGCCCACGTGCGCCGCATGTCGACGGCACCGCACTTCGTGCATTTGCGGGCGACTCGGGCCATCACTGACCCTCCTTTCTTGAGGGCCTGACCGTAGCCCCGAGCCGGCGGGACCGGCATCGCAACCCGCTGCCGGGGGGTTGAAGAAACGTTTCGGTCGCGAGGCCGCCTGCCTCGCCCGAGGGGCCGTGCTTGGTATCGTTACGGCCGATGCTGGACCCCGCCTACGAGCACGATCCACGGATCAAGGCGATGCCCGCCGCCGAGATCCGGCAGCGGTTCGTCGATTTCTTCGCTGCCCGCGACCATACCGTCGTGCCGAGCGCCTCGCTCGTTCCCGCCGGGGACCAGACGCTGCTCTTCACGAATTCGGGCATGGTCCAGTTCAAGGACGCCCTCACCGGTGCCGAGAAGCGCTCGTATACGCGCGCCGTGGATTACCAGCGCTGCCTGCGCGTGGCCGGCAAGCACAACGACTTCGAGGAGGTCGGCCGGACGCCCCGTCATCACACGCTGTTCGAGATGCTCGGCAACTGGAGTTTTGGCGACTACTTCAAGCGCGAGGCGATCCATTGGGCCTGGGAGCTCCTGACGAACAACTTCGGGATCCCGCCCGAGCGCCTCGCCGCGACGACGTACACGACCGACGACACCGCCTTCGAAGTGTGGCGCGATGAGATCGGCCTGCCGCCGGAACGCCTCGTTCGCTGGGGTGATTTTCCGAACGGCGACGAGAAGAACTTCTGGCGGATGGCCGACACGGGCCCGAGCGGTCCGTGCTCGGAGATCCATTTCGACCGCGGCGCGCAGCTCTCCGAGGGCCCGCACTGCGTGCCGGACCATTCCGAGACGTGCCCGCGCTGGCTCGAGATCTGGAACCTCGTGTTCATGGAGTTCGACCTGCAACCCGACCGCTCGCTGGTGCCGCTGCCGTCACCGGGAGTCGACACCGGCATGGGCCTCGAGCGACTGGCCAGCGTCCTCCAGCAGGTCCCGACGAACTACGACACCGACCTGTTCGCGCCGATCCACGCGCGGATGCGCGAGCTGCTCGGGCACGACCCCGAGGCGTTCGAGGCCGAGCGATTCAGCTACCAGGTCATCGCCGACCACTCGCGCGCGGCGACGTTCCTCATCGGTGACGGCGTGCTGCCCTCGAACGAAGGGCGCGGCTACGTGCTGCGCAAGCTGGTTCGCCGCGCGGTGCGCCACGGGCGGCTGCTCGGGCGGACCGAGCCATTCCTCGCGGAGACCGCCAAGGTCGTGATCGACACCATGGGCGAGGCCTACCCGCACCTCGTCGAGCGGCGCGACGAGATCATCGCCGCGCTGGATCGGGAGGAAGCGCAGTTCGCGCGGACGCTCGATGCCGGGACCGCTCAGCTCGAGGAGGCCCTCGTACCGCTGGCGGTCGGTGAACGCGTCGTCGGCCGCGCGCCCGATGACGTGCCCCTCGACGCCCCGGTCCTGCCCGGTGACATCGCCTTCCGCCTTCACGACACATACGGGTTCCCGGTCGACCTGACCGTGGAGCTGGCCGCCGAGCACGGTGTTCGCCTCGATCGCGAGGGCTTCGACCGCGCGCTTGCCGGGCAGCGCGACCGGAGCCGGTCCGGCAAGAAGGCCGAGCTGGCCAGGCAGGCCGAGCTGAGCGCGTTGTACCAGGCGGTGCAGGCCCGCGCCGGCGATACGGAGTTCGTGGGCTATGAAACCACGACCGCGGACGGCAGGGTCGTCGCGATCATCCGCGACGGGATCGAGTTCGACGAGCTGACCGGTGTCGGCGAGGCGGAGGTCGTCCTCGACCGGACGCCGTTCTATGCCGAGGGCGGCGGCCAGGTCGGAGACCAGGGCGTCTTGCGCGAAGCGGGCGGCGGCAGCGAGCTGTTCGTCGTCACCGACACGCAGAAGCCGGTCGGGGGCCTGCATGTGCAGCGAGGCACGCTCCACGGCCGGCTGCGCGTCGGCGAGACGATCCAGGCGGAGGTCGATCCCGAGCGGCGTGCGGCCACGATGCGCAACCACACCGGGACCCACGTTCTCCACCGGGCGTTGCGTAACGTCGTCGGCGATCGCGCCCGCCAGGCGGGTTCGCTCGTCACCCCCGAGTACCTCCGCTTCGACTTCCCGTTCGATCGCGCGTTGACCGCGGACGAGCTGCGCGCGATCGAGGACGAGGCGCGGCGCATCATTCGGGAGGACCGGCCCGTCTCCATCGAATACATGACCATGGCCCAGGCGGTGGAGGGTGGGGCCGACGCCTTTTTCGACGAGAAGTACGGCGAGACCGTGCGCACCATCCGGGTCGACGATTACAGCTTCGAGCTGTGCGGTGGCACGCATTGCCGCCACTCCGGCCAGATCGGCGGTTTCGTGATCACCGGGGAGCGGAGCATCGGCTCGGGCATGCGCCGCATCGAAGCGCTGACCGGCGCCGCGGCCGACGCCTGGTTCCGCGAGCGCGTGGCGCTGCTCGAACGGGCGACGGAAGCGGCAGGTGCCACGTCGACCGACGCGCTGCCGGATCGCATCGGAGCGCTGCAGGACGAGTTGCGCGAGACGCGCCGCAGGCTGCGCGAGGGTGGGGGAGCGGCCCTGCCCCGTCCCGCCGAGCTGGCCGCGGCGGCCGAGGAGGTCGCTCCGGGCGTGCGGCTGGTCGCTCGCGCGGCCGCGTACGACTCCATCGACACGCTCAAGGGTGCCGCCCGAGACGTCCGGGGCGTCCTCGGTTCGGGGATCATCGCGCTCGGGCTCGACGCCGAGGAGCCGCAGGTCTTCGTGACCGTGAGCGAGGACCTCGTGGCCAAGGGGATCGCCGCGGGGGACCTCGTCCGCCTGGCCGTGCCCAGCATCGACGGCCGTGGCGGCGGGCGGCCCGAGATGGCCCAGGGCAAGGGAGCGCGCCGCGAGGGGCTGGCGGCCGCGCTCGAGGCCATTCGTGACGCAGTCCGGACGAACGGCGCAACGGGGGGCTGAGTGGCCTTCTGGCGCCGCATCTGGCAGCGCGATGGTGAAGAAAGCCTCGCCGCCTGTACCTCGCTCGACGTCGGGACCGAGTTCGCCAAGGCGCTCGTCTTCGAGATCGATGAATCGGGTCACGGCACCGTGCGCGGCGTCGGTCGCAAGCGCCAGGGCCTGTCGCACATGCAGTCGGGCACGGTTGCCGACATCGCGGCGGTCGTCGACAACTGCGCGGTTGCGCTCCAGGAGGCCGAGGAGATGGCCGGCTTCCGGCCGAGCCAGGTCGTGATCGGCATCGCGGGCGAGCTCGTGAAGGGTTTCACCACGACGCATACCCAGGAACGCAAGCGGCCCGACCAGCCCATCAGCGAGGCCGAGCTGCAGAAGCTGATCGACGGCGTCCAGCGCGAGGCGCTGCGCGAGGCGGAACGGGCGATCACCTGGGAGACGGGGCTGCCGCACGTCGACGTGCGCCTCGTGCATGCGGCCGTGACCGGCGCGGCGATCGACGGCTACGCGCTCACGAACCCGGTCGGCTTCCAGGGGCGTCACGTCAAGATCGGCATCTTCAACGCCTTCGCGCCGCTGGTGCACCTCGGGGCGCTGCAGAGCGTGGCCAGCCAGCTGGACCTGGAGCTGCTCGAGATCGTCGCCGAGCCGTATGCCGTCGCCCGCGTGCTCGGCTCGGACCACCTGCGCCAGGCCGGCGCGTTGTTCATCGACGTCGGTGGTGGCACGACCGACGTGGCCCTCGTCCGCTCCGGCGGCATCGAGGGGACACGCATGTTCGCGCTGGGCGGCCGGGCGTTCACGAAATCCATCGCGGACCGGCTCGACCTGCCCTTTCCGCGCGCCGAGTCGCTCAAGGTCGATTACGCGCGCGGCGTGGCGGTCGAGGAGCGCGAGGAGGTGGCGGCTATCGTCCGCGACGACGTCGACGTCTGGGCGGCCGGCGTGGAGCTGGTCCTCGAGGAACTGTCGGGCGGCGACCTGCTGCCGGCCAGGATCTACCTGTGCGGCGGTGGCTCGGGCCTGCCCGAGATCCGCGAGTCGCTCACGAGCGAGTCCTTCTGGAAGACGCTGCCGTTCTCGCGGCCGCCCGAGATCACGATGATGGCGCCCGACCAGATCGAGACGATCACCGATGCGACCGACCTGCTGGTCGATCAGCAGGACGTGACGCCGCTCGGCCTCGCCTACCAGGCGATCGAGCTGCAGACCTCCGAGGACGTCCTCGACGCAGCCTTGCGCCGGGTCCTGCGAGCCATGAAGGTCTAGGGTCGTTCCGGTGGCTGAGGGCGTGCTGTACCTCGACGTCGACGACGAGATCACGTCGGCCGCCGCGCGCATCCGGCGCGCGGAAGGCGGCAGGGTCGTCCTCGTCCTGCCGTACGGCTCGAAGGTGGCCACGTCGCGCATCAACTTCCGGCTGCTTGCACGCGATGCCCTGACCCACGAGAAGCGGCTGTCGATCGTGGCGCCGGACGGCGCGACCCGCGCGCTCGCCGCGTCCGCGGGCCTGCCGGTCTTTGCCAGCGTGGCCGAGTACGAGAGCTCGCTCGAGGACCCGGGGAAGGGCGGCGGTTCGGCCGGCCTCGCCGCAGCGACCGCCGCAGCAGGCGCCGCCCCGGCGGCCGGGCCGGCAGCTCAAGTGAACGACGACGAGCCGCCGGGCGATGAGGCGGAGGTCGTCGGGCCGGAGCCCGCGGCTCCGTCCGATCGGACGGTCGTCATGGCGCTGCCCGCGGCTGCCGCACCGGCCGGGGGCCTTGGCGCGCAACCCGTCCTGCCGGCCGCCCCGTCGCGCACCGCACAGCCCGCGACGCGTCCGGCGATCTCGCTCCCGGCATTCGGTGGGGGCCGGTCCATTCCGCGAACGCCGGTCCTCATCGGGGCCGGCATCATCGCCCTGCTGCTGCTCGTCGGAGCGGTGGGCGCCTACGTGCTCCTGCCGTCCGCCTCGGTTGTGGTGACGCCGCAGGTGGTGTCGGTCGGGCCGCAGACGTTTTCCGTGGTGGCCGACACTACCGCCAGCGAGCCCGACCCGGAAGCGGGCGTCGTCCCGGCCGATCTCATCTCCGTCGACGTGTCGGTGGAAGACACCTTCGAATCGACGGGCGTCCGCGTCGAGCGGACCCGCGCAACCGGCCGGGTGACGTTCCAGAGCCTCGACACGTCGCGCACGAACACGATCCCGCGGGGCAGCATCGTGTCGACCGAGGGCGGCGTGCAGTTCCGCACGCTCCAGGCCGTCCGGCTGCCACGGGCGCAGGTCGTGCCGCCGTTGAGCATCAACCCGTCGAGCGCGTCGGTGGACATCGAGGCCGTGCGCAACGGAACGACCGGCAACGTCCCCGCAAATGCGATCACGGTCGTGCCGCCGGCCGAGGATCCCTCGATCACCCAGGTGCGCAACCAGTCCCCGACCGAGGGTGGCTCGCGCACCGAGTTCCCGCAGGTCGCGCAGGAGGACGTCGACAAGGCCCTCGAAGCCCTGCGGGAGCAACTCGACGCATCGTTCCGCGACCAGCTGTCCGACCCGTCGGTCGCGCCTCCCGGCACGACGATCTTCGACGAGACCGCGGTTCTCGGCGACGCGACGCCCACCGCGAACCTCGAGGAGCTCGTCGGCCAGGAGCTCGAGGAATTCGAGCTGGGCCTGACCTCGACCGGAACCGTCGTTGCGGTCGACCCCTCGCCGGTCGAGTCGATCGCCCAATCGCGGCTCGAGTCGTTCGTCTCGCCCGGCTTCCAGCTCGTCGACGGCTCGGTTCGGATCGAGCCGGGCGCTCCCGTGATCGAGGGCCAGACCGTCCAATTCCCGGTGACCGTCGAGGCGAGCCAGGTCCAGATCCCGGATGCCGCCGAGCTGAAGCGCCTGATCATGGGCAAGACCGAGGACGAGGCGCGGTCGCTGCTCGCGCCATTTGGCCAGGTCGACCTCGACCTCTGGCCCGACTGGGTGACCAGCGTGCCAACGCTCGACGCCCGGGTGGACGTCGAGGTGCGCCCGCCACTGCCCGTCGACGTCGTCGAACCGCCGAGCACGCCGAGTGCCGCGCCCGAAACGCCGTCGCCTCGACCATCCGCGGGACCCACCGAGAGCCCCGAACCGTGACGCGCATCCTCGGCATCGACCTCGGAGAGCGCCGGATCGGGCTGGCCCTCGCGGACGGCGACGGCTCGCCCGCGAGGCCGCTCCAGACCATCCGGCGCGGTCGAACGCTGGTCGACGATGCGACCGTGCTCGGGCCGATCGTCGCCGCCAACGGGGTCGCCGAGCTCGTGGTCGGCCTGCCGCTCGAGGCGTCTGGAGCGCACGGGTCGCAGGCCGAATTCACCGAAACGTGGGCGCGCGAGGTCGCCGCCGTCCTCGAACTGCCACTCACGATGCGTGACGAGCGGCTGTCCAGCCACCTCGCCGAACAACGGCTGGGGCCGATGAAACGGGGCCGCTCCGGCGGTCCGCCGACCCCTGCCCAGCGCGAGGCGTACCGCGCGCGGGTCGACCGCGAGGCGGCGGCGATCATCCTCCAGGACGAACTGGATGCCCGACCCGCGGTACGCTACGCGTCGCCCGCCAGATCCCAGCGAACGGAGACCAGCCCTTGAGCATCCGCTCGGGCGGGCGCCCTCGTGGCGAACGCCCACCGCCCAGATACGAACCTGACGCCTACGCCACCGAGTCGATTCCACGGTTCAGCGAACCGTATCCGCGGGGGCGCGACGGACGGGGGGGACGGGGCGGGAGAGGCGGCATCCCCGGGTTCATCAAGTTCCTGCTGTTCGCGCTGATCCTCGGCGGGTTCGTCATCATCGTGGGGCTGACGGCGCTTCGGCCGCTGGTCAACAACGCGGTCGTGGGCTGGGCCAACGACAACCCGGGTGCCCTGTCGATCCCGTTCGTCCGCGACATCATCCGAGAGGATCTCGGCGACGACCTCACGTCGGCCGCCAGCGACGACGAGACGCAGATCGCGTTCGTCGTTGCCCCCGGTGACACCGCGACGACGATCGCGCGGCGCCTCGAGAACGAGGGCTTCCTGCGCGATTCCCGCGCGTTCATCTACGAGGCGACGACGCGCGGCCTGACCGGTCAGCTCCAGTCCGGCGAGTTCATCCTGCGCAAGAGCCAGACGCCGGACGAGCTCGTGACCGCACTGCTCGACCCGCCGTCGATCCCGTACGTGGACATCAACCTGCGCTCTGGCCTGCGTCTCGAGCAGATCACCGGGTTGCTCGAGAAGCTGCGCAAGGAACAGGGCCTGGAGATGGACCCGCAGGACTTCTACGAGCTCGCCAAGGATCCGCCGTCGACCCTGCTCGAGGACTACCCGTGGCTGCGCGCTGCGCTGAACGGCGCGCCCGAAGGCGTCGACCCCTCGCTCGAGGGCTTCCTGTGGCCATCGGGCTACCGGGTCCTGCCCGACACGAGCGCCGAGGAGCTCGTGCGGCTGATGCTCGACAAGTTCATCCAGCAGGTCGGCGAGGAGCGCCTCAACGTGCCAGCCGAGCGCGGTCTCAGCTTCTTCCAGGTGCTGACCCTGGCCTCCATCGTCGAGCGCGAGGCCGTCCTGCCCGAGGA